>NZ_JBHUUV010000068.1:0-25610 GCF_042670885.1 Streptomyces sp. NPDC057136 | reverse complement strand
GGACCGAGAAAGGTCCGGGGCGGCGGGCCCCCGCTTGTGCTCCCCGCTCGTGCCCCCCGCGAAGTCGAGAACAGAGACAACCATGCGTCCCGCCCGCCTGCCCGTACCCGTACCCGTCCCCGAGCCCTCAGCCCGGCTGACGGCCACGCTCCTCACCACCGTCGCGGTGCTATCCGCCCTGCTCTCCGTAGCCTTCGCCCACCCCGCCCCAGCAGCCGCGCACGACGCGACGACGGCCGCGTACGTCGGGCTCGAGGGCGGCGGCGGAGACGAGGTCGTGGCGACGCTCGACCTCGAATACGACCTGCTCATGAAGTCGGCCTGGCTCTACGCAGAGGCGTACGAGGCAAAGGGCCGCGCCGCACAGCTGCGCCAGCTGAAGATCAACGCCGACGCGGTGACCGAGTACGTCACCGCGCGCTTCGCCGTCACCCGCGACGGCAGGACATGCACGCCGCGCCGCACCCGCGACGCCGATATCCACACCCGCGGCACCCGGCCCTTCGCCGTCCTGACGCTGTCCTACGACTACGACTGCCAGGGCGGCGACGGCAGCGCGTACACGATCTCCAGCGCCCTGTTCCCCGACAGCGAGACCTTCGTCCACAGCACGGAGACGATCGTCCACTACGACATCGACGGGCAGCGGGGCTCCCGGGTCCTGACGGCCGGGGAGCCGACCCTGGAGACCACGGGGCCGCGCCGATCACACCAAAACCAGATCGGGGAGTTCTTCCTGCTCGGCACCGAGCACCTGCTGTTCGGCCTGGACCACATCCTCTTCCTGCTGTTGCTGCTCATGGGCGCCCGCAGCCTGCGGGACATCGTCCTGACGGCGACCGCGTTCACGGCCGCGCACAGCATCACGTTCCTGCTGGCCGCCATGGGTGTCGTGAACGTTCCCGGAACGGTTGTGGAGCCGGTGATCGCCGCTTCCATCGCAGCCGTGGCGATAGCCAACGTGCTGCTCCGGGACCGCCGGGGCAACGAACGCTGGCGGCTGCCGACCGTCTTCGTCTTCGGCCTCGTCCACGGCCTGGGCTTCGCGGGCGCGCTGGGCATCGAGGAGGGCTGGTCGTGGGAGCTGCTGCTGTCGCTGCTGAGCTTCAACGTCGGTATCGAGGCCGTACAACTGGGCATCATCGCCGTGGTGTTCCCGCTCCTGGTCCTCCTCCGCCGCACCCCGGCGCACCGCTGGGCGCTGCCCGCGATGACGGCACCCATCGCGATCGTCGGCGTGTACTGGTTCTGGGACCGGGTGACGATCGCGGCCTGATGTCACGTCAGCTGATCGTCCGTGGCCGTCCGGGGTCTGCACGACCGCGATGACTGCCCTGACACCCTCGAGCCCCCCGACGCGTCCACCCAGCGGCCCTCGACCGGCCCCTAAGAGCTTGCAGATCACTAACCTCGCCGCGGCCGGATCGCCACCGATCTCGCAGTGATGCTCGCCGAAGCGGCGAGGCGATCGCGGATCTGGCCGTTCTGCGGGACCAGTGCGAGGTGTTCGGCCCGGTGGCCTCCACGCCGACGGCTGCTGGCCGCCGTCGACGAACGCATACTCGACCGCCTGCGGTCGGGCCGCGCCGCAGCCCGGGAGATGGCCTGGCTGCAGGCCGCCGATACCCGCACCGCGATACCCGCACCGCGATACCCGCACCGCGATACCCGCAGTGTGAAGGCCGGCGGAAGCGAACTTCCCGGCCTGGTCCTGGACCTCGACGCCACGCCGGTCATCGGCCACTCCGAGAAAGACCAGGCCGCACCCACCTACAAAGGCAGAGCGGCGGATCGATTCCACGGCGAACGCGGCGGCGTCGTGATCGGTGCCGACGTTGACCCAGCCGGTGTTCGCTGCCAGATCGTAGATTCCGTAGGGGATGGCGGGTTCTGCAACCCTCCCGGCCGCAAGCTCGGTGTGACGTCCCGCGCGTCGGCACGGGAGGCGCCGAATACCTTCTGTGGATCAAGAACCCGGGTGACTCCGACGGGAACACCCCGCAGTGCCCGGCGGGCTCCCCGCCGGCCGGCTCCTTCTCGCCGGACCTGGCGGAGCCGCTCATCGACGGCAGCTGACAACCCGTAATTGACGACGGGTAGTTGACGACCGAACGCACAGACGGCTACCTCCTCAGTCGTCGAGCAGCCGCCATGCGGTGAGGGCGAGGGCGGCCCTTGTCAGTCCGGCGGGTTCTGTGAGTTCGATGCCCAGGGTCTTTGCGAGCTGTTCCAGTCGGCGGGCCACACTGCTGTGGTGCAGGTGGAGTAGGTCGGCGGCCCGGCGCAGGGAGCCGGTGGCGCAGTAGGCGTCCAGCGTCTCCAGGTCTTCGGGATTGCCGGCGATTCGGGCGATGGCGGCTACGTCGGTGTTGTCCCGCAGGGTGCCCGGGGACACCTGGGCGAGCAGTGACAGCGCCCCCAAGCCGTCGTAGTGGACGACCGGCCGGCGTGGGGTGGTGAAGCGGAGGGCGGTGCGGGCTTGCTGCCAGGACCGGTCGGGGCTTTCGGCGGATCCGATGCCCGCGCGTACGTCTGCCGGAATCCGGGCGGGGTCGACCGTGGTGGCCAGGATGACGCCCACGTCGGCGAGGGCTGCCGCCTTCACGGGGCGGGCGGGACAGAGCAGGGAGCCGATCCGGTCGAGCGGAACCTGCGACCGTACGGCGACGACGTGGACCGGCAGGTCGGCGGTGAATCCCAGGAGCCGTAACGCCCGCGCTCTGGCCACCTCGTCGCAGTCGGAGCTGACCACCAGCTCGACGAGGGCGGGGTCGGCCATGGTGGTGCGGGCCGGACCGTACCGCTCGACGGCCGCACCGGCGGCAATGGCGAACCGGTCCAGGAGCACTTCGTCGAGCGGACCGGGCGGGCCGGGCCGTTCCAGCCACACGGTGCCGATCTCCTCCTCATCGAGGGTGATCGGCGCCGTGGTGGACGCGGGTGACGGCGGGGTGGACGCTTGCCTGCCGTCGGGCGAGACGCGGATGACCCGCCCGGCGCCGTGGAGTTGAAACCCGGCCACGCACTCGCCGAGGCCGGCCGAGGCCCGGGCGAGCGCGGGGAGATCCACCCGTCTGCGCATCAGCGTGTCGTAGAACGTGACGACGCGGATCGCGCCCTCGACGTGCGAATCGAGCCCCGACAGCCGTACGGCCAGTGCCTCCATGTCAGGAGGATAGGGCCCCACGGTGGGGAGGAGTAGCGCCGATCGGTGCGCGATCCGGGTGGGATACCCGACAGTTGTCGGGTGATCCCGGGGCGGCCGGTGGTGAGGATGGTCGGCATGGACCCCGAACTCGAAGCATTCGTCCCCTTGCTCCCCCGTACCGACCCGGCCGATCCGGGCGCCTACCGCAAGATGTACGCCGAGCTGGCCGCCGCGAGGCCGGCACCGGACACCGCGGGCTTGGAGATCGAGGACCGCACGGTGCCTGCCGATCCGGACGTGCCGGTACGGATCTACCGCCCGCACCAGGCACAGGGCGCCATCATCTGGCTGCACGGCGGCGGATGGGTCGTCGGTGATCTGGACACGGAGCACCAGTGGGCCGTTCCGATCGCAGACCAGTCCGGCGCGGTCGTGATCACCGTCGGCTACCGCCTGGCGCCCGAGCACCGGTTCCCGGCCGCCCTGGACGACGCCTACGCCGTACTGTCCTGGACGGCCGAGCACGCGGCCGAGCTCGGCATCGACCCGGACAGGATCGCGGTCGGAGGCCACAGCGCCGGCGCGGGGCTCGCGGCCGCGGTGGCCTTGCGCTCACGTGACCAGCAGGGGCCGCCGATCCGCTTCCAAATGCTCAACGAGGCCATCCTCGACGACCGGCAACAGACGTGGTCGGCACGGAACTTCACCGATACTCCCTGGAACAATCGCGCCGTACGCGCCGCGGCGCTGGGGCACTACCTGGGCTCCCGGCCCGCCACGCCGTACGCCGCACCGGCGCGCGCCGACGACCTGTCCGGCCTCCCGCCGGCCTACATCGCCACCGCGGAATTCGACCCGAACCGCGACGAAGACATCGAGTACGCGCTGCGCCTGCTCCAGGCGGGTGTGTCGGTCGAGCTGCACCAGTGGCCCGGCACCTTCCACGGGTCCGTGGCGATCCAGTCCGCCGATGTCTCCCAGCGGCAACTCGCCGAACTCGGCGCTGTCCTGCGCCGTGCCCTCGCCGCGTGAGGTCGCCGCATGAGGCCGTCGCGGCACAGAGCCTGGCAGGGCTGCTGCGCCCTTACGGAGGGCGGTTCGCCGCCGTTGTCGTCCTCCAGGTCATCGGCGCTGTCGCGGGCCTGGCCCCGCTGTTGGCGGTCGTCGAATTGGGTCGCGCTCTGTTGTCGCCCGGCCCGGTCGATCACGATCATGTCTGGTTCGTCGTGATCGCTGGTGCGGTCGGGATGTTCGTCCGACTGCTGTTCACGGCCGCGTCGTCCGGAGTCGGACATGTTCTCGACGGCCAGGTGCAACTGACGTTTCGCCGACAGCTGGCCGCGCGGCTGGGTCGGGTGCCGATCGGCTGGTTCTCCCGGCGCCGGACCGGCGAGCTGGCCAAGGTCGTGGGGGAGGACGTGAGCGCCGTGCACCCGTTCATCGCCCACACCCCCGGCGAGCTCGTCTCCGCGTTCGTGGTTCCGCTGGTGTCGCTGGTCTTCCTGTTCACCATCGACTGGCGGCTCACACTGATCACGCTGATCCCGGTGGTGCTGGCAGTGGCGCTGGTCCCGTTGATGATGACCCCGGCCCGGCTGCGCGAGCAGGAGGAGTTCGACGCGGCCATGGGACGGATCTCGAGTTCCGTCGTCGAGTTCGTGCAGGGCATCTCGGTTGTCAAGGCGTTCGGCGGATCCGGGCGCGCCCACCGCACATTCCTCACGGCCGCAGATGATTTCGTCGATACCTTTCACCGGTGGGTGCACGGCATCTCCGGTATCGCCGCGGGGATGCAGCTCGTCCTGTCGCCGCCGTTCGTGCTGCTGGCCGTGCTGCTCGGTGGTGCGCCGCTGATCACGAACGGTGACCTGGCCCCGGCCGACCTGCTGCCCTTCCTGCTGCTCGGCCTTGGCCTGACCGCTCCGGTGGCGGCCCTCGGGCACGGCTTCGACGACATACAGGCCGCCCGGCGCGCGGTCGGCCGGATCCGGGACGTACTCGCAGTGCCGTCGCTGCCGGAGCCCGCACACCCGGTCGCACCACAGGGCCACCGGGTGGAACTGCGTGACGTTCGATTCGGTTACGAAGCGGATCACGAGGTGCTGCGCGGGATCGATCTGGTACTTGAGCCGGGGACGGTCACCGCGATCGTGGGGCCGTCGGGCAGCGGAAAGTCCACGCTGGTTCAGCTGTTGCCGCGGTTCTTCGACCCGACCCACGGTTCGGTCGTCCTTGGCGGCGTCGATCTGCGCGAGCTCGACGGCCAGGATCTCTACCGGATGGTCTCCTTCGTCTTCCAGGACGTCTCCCTGCTGCGCGCGTCGGTCGCGGACAATATCGCGCTGGCGGTTCCGCATGCCGACCGCGATGACGTGGTGCGCGCCGCCCGGCTGGCGCATATTCATGAGCGAATTCTCGAACTGCCCCGCGGATACGAGTCGGTGATCGGTGAGGATGCCGGACTGTCGGGTGGCGAGGCGCAGCGGATCTCGCTCGCACGCGCACTGCTTGCCGCCACGCCCGTTCTGGTGCTCGACGAGGCGACCGCCTTCGCCGACCCGCAGACCGAACAGGCGGTGGGCCAGGCCCTGGCGACGCTGGAGGGCGATCGAACGATTCTGGTCATCGCCCATCGCCTGGAGACGATCGCGGACGCCGACACCGTCGTCATGCTGGAGAACGGTTCGATCGTCGAGCGAGGCAGGCCCGCCGAACTGCTGGCACAGAACGGAAAGTTCGCCGCGTTCTGGCAGTCCAACCGATCGGCGATCGCCGACGAGGCCGAAGCCCGCGGTGGCGTACCGCAAGGAGACGAGCCCCGATGATCCGAATGCTGCTGCGCGTGCTGGGGCACGAGCATGCCCGGCCGGTGCGTCGCACCGTGACCCTGCTGACGACGACCGCGGTGGTCGAGGGTCTGTCCTACGCACTGCTGGTCCCCGTGCTACGGGCCCTGTTCGGGAGCACGCCCGGAGATGCCTGGCCCTGGCTGATCGCATTCGGGGCCGCGGTCGCGGTCTACGCGGCGCTGCGCTATATCAGCGATCTGTCCGGCTTCCGCGCCGGGACCACGCTGTTGCGTGGCACGTACCATCGTCTCGGCGATCATCTGGCCCGGTTGCCCATCGGCTGGTACAGCGCCGGCCGGGTCGGGGAGGTGTCCGTTCTGGCCAGTCGCGGCGTCCTGCAGGCGATGAGCGTGATCGCGCATCTGCTGGCACCGTTGATCTCCGCCTGTGTGACTCCCCTGACGATCGTTGTCGTGATGCTTGCCTTCAATTGGCAGATGGGGCTTGCCGCGTTGGTCGCCGCTCCGATCGTGGCGGCGATCCAGATCTGGACAGAACGCTCGATGGCCGCCAACGATGCGGAGCGCGCCGAACGTGACCATGAGGCCACCGGGCGGGTCATCGAATATCTCCAGGTCCAGCCGGTGCTGCGCGCCGGCGGCCGGACCGTCGAACGCTTCCGGTTGCTCGACGACTCGCTGCAGGACGTCCAGCGCTCGTCCCGCCGTTCCACGCTGTCGGCGCTGCCCGGCATATTGGGCCTGACGCTCACGGTGCAGGCGATGTTCACCGTGTTGTTGGTCCTCGGCGCCTACCTCGCGCTCGGCGGGGATGTCGCTACGGCGGAGGTTCTGACGATCCTGGTGCTGGCCGCCCGCTGCGCGGATCCGCTGCTGTCGCTGGCAGACATTGGTGGTCAACTCCGCGGCGCGCGTTCCGAACTGATGAGACTCGACACGGTCTTGCGCACCGAGCCGCTGCCGGAAGCTCACGAACCGGTCCAGCCGGTGGGCCATGATCTGGAGTTCGACTCCGTCGCCTTCCGGCACGGAGACCGCACGGTGATGGACAGCGTGTCGCTGTCCGTACCGGAGGGGCAGCGGCTTGCCGTCGTCGGACCGTCGGGTGCCGGTAAGAGCACCTTGCTGCAGCTGCTCGCGCGGTTCTACGACGTGGACGCGGGCGTGGTGCGTGTGGGAGGTGTGGACGTGCGCGCGATCAACACGGAGGTGTTGATGGCGCAGTTCGCCATCGTCTTCCAGAACGTCTATCTCTTCGACGGCTCGATCGAGGAGAACGTACGCCTCGGCCGTCCCGACGCCGACGAAGCGGAGGTGCGGGCGGCAGCGGCCGCGGCGCGGCTGGATGAGGTGATCGAGCGGCTTCCCGGCGGATGGGCGACGAATGTCGGCGAGGGCGGCGCACTGCTGTCGGGCGGTGAGCGCCAGCGTGTCTCGATCGCACGAGCGCTGCTGAAGAACGCGCCCATCGTGCTGCTGGACGAGGTGACCTCCGCACTGGACCCGGTGAACGAGGCGGCCGCCCACGAGGGCATCGAGCGCCTCATGGCGGGCCGGACGGTGGTGATGGTGGCGCACCGGATGCGGACCGTCCAACGCGCCGACCGCGTCGTCTTTCTGGACGGCGGCCGGATCGTGGAGGAAAGCAGCCACGACGAGCTGCTGCGCCGCGGTGGCCGCTACGCCCATTTCTGGAACCTGTCCCTGACACCGGCAGCGACTGAATGATCAGTCGGTCGGCAGCCCGTGCTCCTGGGCTCGGGCTGTCATGACCTCGTCCCCCGTGCTCGAAGGCCCACGCCCCGAATGCGTCGATCGGTCCCAGCAGAGTCCGCCCCAGCTCGGTGAGCGCGTACTCGACATGCGGCGGTGAGCCCGGGTAGGCGTGGCGCTCCACCAGTCCGTTCAGCTGGAGCCGGCGCAGCGTTTCGGTGAGCACCTTGGGGCTGATGCCGCCAATCCGCTCACGTAGCTCGCCAGGGCGTGCCGACCGCTCGCGCAACGCCCAGATCACCACCGCGTTCCACGTGTTGGCGAGCAGGTCGAAGGCGAGTCGGGCGCGGCAGTCGGCGAGAAAGCTCTGGTCAGTGGTCACTTACCGAATGGTGCCGGAGCCGCTGCCTAATGTCGTGGCGAATTGGTTTGCACGAGTGGGGAGTTCAACATGATGAGCATCGGAATCGTCGGGACCGGCAGCATGGCGGAAGCTCTCGGTGGGCAGTGGGCGAGGGCCGGGCACGACGTACTGGTCGGCGGGCGGGACATGAGCCGGGCGGCTGCGCTGGCCGAGCGTCTGGGCGGCCGGGCGGGCAGTGTGCGGGACGCGGCCGAGCACGGTGTGGACGCGGTGCTGCTGGCCGTGCCGTACGCGGCTGCGAGCGGGGTGGTGTCCGGCCTCGGCGACGCCCTCGCGGGCCGGACACTGATCGACTGCACCAACCCGGTGGGCCCGGGCTTCGTCCTCACGACCCAGGGCGGGACATCGGCCGCCGAACACATCGCGGCCGCGGCGCCCGGCGCACGTGTCGTCAAGGCGTTCAACCTCTGCCACGAGAGTGTGTGGCGCAGGAACCCGCCCGTGTTCGACGGCCGCCCCCTCGCGGTTCCGCTCTGCGGTGACGACGCACGGGCCCTCGATACCGTACGCACCCTGGTGCGCGATCTGGGCTGCCTGCCCCTCAACGGCGGAGGGCTCGAACGGGCGGCCCTGCTGGAGGCGACCGCCGCGTTCCTGATCGGTCTGTGGGTGGGGGAGGGGGCGGACGCCCAGGCGATCGCCCCGCCCGTCGCGTACGCCGGGATGCACTAGAGGCGGCCGGGGGGGGATCCCCCTGTCAGCCGGGCCGGGACCCCCCTGTCAAGGGAGTGCCCGGCCCGGCGAAGAAGTCCGCCAGGGCGGGGGCTTCCGTCAGGCCCCGACGTACTTCGCGAGGTGCTCACCGGTGAGCGTCGAGCGGTCGGCGACCAGGTCGGCGGGCGTGCCCTCGAAGACGATCTGACCGCCGTCGTGGCCGGCGCCGGGGCCGAGGTCGATGATCCAGTCGGCGTGCGCCATGACCGCCTGGTGGTGCTCGACGACGATGACCGACTTCCCTGAGTCGACGAGCCGGTCGAGCAGGCCGAGCAACTGCTCGACGTCGGCGAGGTGAAGACCGGCGGTGGGCTCGTCGAGGACGTAGACGCCGCCCTTCTCGGCCATGTGGGTCGCCAGCTTGAGCCGCTGCCGCTCACCGCCGGAGAGCGTGGTCAGGGGCTGGCCGAGGCTGAGGTAGCCGAGCCCGACGTCGGCGAGCCGGTCGAGGATGCGGTGCGCGGCCGGCGTGTGCGCCTCGCCGGCGCCGAAGAACTCCTCGGCCTCGGCCACCGACATCGCGAGAACCTCGCTGATGTCGCGGCCGCCCAAGTGGTATTCGAGTACCGATGCGTCGAACCGCTTCCCTTCGCAGTCCTCGCAGGTCGTCGCGACGCCGGCCATCATCCCCAGGTCGGTGTAGATGACGCCCGCGCCGTTGCACGTGGGGCAGGCGCCCTCGGAGTTGGCGCTGAACAGCGCCGGCTTAACGCCGTTGACCTTGGCGAACGCCTTGCGGATCGGGTCGAGCAGTCCGGTGTACGTGGCCGGGTTGCTGCGCCGCGAGCCCTTGATCGGGCGCTGGTCGACCGACACCACGTTCTCGCCGGCGGCCCCCGACCGGTGTGGCAGCGACCCGTGCACGAGCGAGCTCTTGCCGGAACCGGCGACGCCGGTGACGACGGTCAGCACTCCGAGCGGGATGTCGACGTCGACGTCCTGCAGGTTGTGTGTCGACGCGCCGCGGATCTCCAGCGCGCCGATGGGCTTGCGCACCGACTCCTTGACGGCGGCCCGGTCGTCGAAATGGCGGCCGGTGACGGTGCCGCTGGCCCGCAGCCCCTCGACGGTGCCCTCGAAGCAGACGGCGCCGCCCGCTGTACCGGCGCCGGGGCCGAGGTCGACAACGTGGTCGGCGATCACGATCGTCTCCGGCTTGTGCTCCACGACGAGCACCGTGTTGCCCTTGTCCCGCAGTCGCAGCAGCAGGTCGTTCATCCGCTGGATGTCATGCGGGTGCAGACCGATGGTGGGCTCGTCGAAGACATAGGTGATGTCGGTGAGCGAGGAGCCGAGGTGGCGGATCATCTTGACGCGCTGCGCCTCGCCGCCCGAAAGCGTGCCCGCAGGCCGGTCGAGCGCGAGATAGCCGAGGCCGATCTCCACGAACGAGTCGAGAGTCTGCTGCAGCGCGGCGAGCAGCGGCGCCACCGACGGCTCCTTGAGGTCGCGCACCCATTCGGCCAGGTTGCGGATCTCCATCGTGCAGGCGTCGGCGATGCTGATCCGCTTGATCTTCGAGGACCGGGCGCCCTCGCTGAGCCGGGTGCCGTCGCATTCGGGGCAGGTGGTGAAGGTGACCGCACGCTCCACGAACGCCCGGATGTGCGGCTGCATCGCTTCCTTGTCCTTGGACAGGAACGACTTCTGGATCTTGGGGATCAGCCCCTCGTAGGTGAGGTTGACGCCGTTGACCTTGACCTTGACCGGCTCCCCGTAGAGGAAGGCCTGCAGTTCCTTCTTGGTGTACTTGCGGATCGGCTTGTCCGGGTCGACGAAGCCGGACTGGGCATAGACCTGCACGGTCCATTGACTGTCCGACTTCCAGCCGGGGATGGTGAACGCGCCCTCGGCGAGCGACTTGGAGTCGTCGTAGAGCTGGGTGAGGTCGATGTCGGAGACCGAGCCCCGGCCCTCGCAGCGCGTACACATGCCGCCGGTGCGGTTGAAGGTCGCCTTCACGGTCTTGGTCTTGGCGGCACCGCGTTCCACGGTGATACCGCCGCTCGCCCGGACCGAGGCGGTGTTGAAGGAGTACGCGCTGGGCGGACCGATGTGCGGCTTGCCGAGCCGGCTGAAGAGGATGCGTAGCATCGCGTTGGCGTCGGTGGCGGTGCCGACCGTGGAACGGGGGTCGGCACCCATCCGCTGCTGGTCGACGGTGATCGCGGTCGTCAGCCCGTCGAGGACGTCGACCTCGGGCCGCGCCAGTGTCGGCATGAAGCCCTGCACGAAGGCGCTGTAGGTCTCGTTGATCAGCCGCTGCGACTCCGCGGCGATCGTGTTGAACACCAGCGAGCTCTTGCCCGATCCGGAGACACCGGTGAACACCGTAAGCCTGCGCTTCGGGATCTCGATGCTGACGTCCTTGAGGTTGTTCACGCGCGCGCCGTGCACGCGGATCAGATCGTGGCGGTCGGCATCGTGCAGCGCGGGCGACTGCGTGTCCTTCTTCGTGGCCATGCTTATCGTGTCTCCATCGGTTGCGCGGGGCCGCTTCGCGGTCCCGTGGGCATCGCCCGGCTCGGCTCGGCAGCTTCCGGACCCTATATCCCGCGTGCACAGGCACGCAGGGGTTTCAGCGGTCCTGAAGCAGCCCGAGTACGTTGCCGTCGGGGTCGGTGACGGTGGCCACCAGTCGGCCGCCACCGACGTCGTGCGCCTTCTCCGTCACGGTGGCGCCCGCGGCGGTCACCTCGGCCAGCTTTGCCTCGATGTCCGGTACGTGCCAGTAGGTCACCGGCGAGGTCATGCCCTGCGGCCCACCGGCCGGCACCAGCCCGATGTGCTGGCCGGCGGCCTCGAAGCCGACGTAGTAGGACTCGTCGGTCTGCGGCGGTACGCCGAGCAGGGCGGTGTACACGGCCTTGGCCGCCGCCAGGTCGGAGACGGGGTGCAGCACGGTCTTGATTCCCTGGGTGGAAGAGGTGGTCATGGTCGCTCCTGTGGTCGTGGGTCCGGTCGTGGGCGTCCGGCCGACAACGAACGCGAACCCGAGTGGGCCGACAGCCCGACACCCCCGGATGGCGATGTCCGGACCACCCAACGGGTGAATCGTGCTGTCCGTGTCCGTCACGCTAGCTGTGGCCCGGGGGCCGCGCTTCTCGATTTCTGACCGCTTGGGTCACCCGCTCGGCGAGGCGTGCTCCGCCAGACGGGCCGTTGTCAGTGCCCGGTGGAATGCTGTCGGCATGGACGAGCTCATGCGGCAGCGCCGGGTCTACGGCGCCGACCACGACGACCCGGACCCCGGCCCGAAGCCGGGCCACGACTACCGGGAGCTGGTCGGCGGTCCTCTCGACGGCCTGCTCCTGGACGTGACCGGGTGGACCGACAAGGCGCTGTGCGAGGTTGCGGCGCTGATCACGGAGATCGGCGCGTACGGTCCCGGCGGGCGGGCCGAGTACAGGAACAGACAGGCCGACCCACTGAAGTGGGACTGGTGCGGAGACACCCGCTGACCCGCCGGTCCGCGGAGCCTTCCCAGCCGCTTGCCGGATGGCTGGGGGGCTCTCGGTGAGAGAAAATCGGGGCACGGTGAACGAGATTCTTCTGAGTGCCGAGGATGGGTGATGATCATGGCCGACGAGATCGGTAACCGACTCCATCAGATGCGCGAGAAGGCCGACCAGCTGTCCAAGGCTGCCGAGCACGCGTCGGACGACAAGGAGAGCCGGCGGCTCAAGGAGAAGGCCGCCCGGCTCCGTGACCAGAGTGAACAGCTGAGCTCGATGGCCGCGGGCGACGTCTACCCGAGCGAGTAGCAACGCTCGGCAGCGAGCGACCAGGGCCTCTCGGCCATGATCGGCCCGGTTCGCGGTCGGTCGTCCGACCCCTTCCGCGAACCGGGGGCTCTTGCTACGCGGTGAGCTTCCCGATCACCTGCCTGGCCGCACGTTCCCCTTCGGTCGCGCCGCCCTCCATGAATCCCTGGAAGTCGTAGCTGCAGTGCTCGCCGCCGATGTGGATGTTGCCTTGCGGTGTTCCCTCGTAGCCCGCGTAACGGTGCAGATAGCCGACGGGCCAGTACGAGTACGCGCCCAGGGCGTACGGGTTGCGGTGCCAGGCCGACAGCTGTGCCTTGCCGGTCCAGGCCGCCTTCGTACCGGGGAAGAACGAGTCGATGCCGGTGAGGCGACGCGCGGCGAGGTCACGGACGTACGGGTCCGATTCGGTGGCGAAGGGTGTGGCGGGCGCCAGCTCCCTGGCCAGCCGGCCGCTGCCGTACTGGATGAGGATGCCACCGCTGCCCGGCTGGATCTTGGTGGTGTCCCAGGTCTGCTGGACGTCGCTGTCCGTGAAACAGTCACCCGCCCCGACCCCGGGCCAAGGTCCCGTGCCGCGCCACGGCCGGGAGGTGAACTGCATGTTGAGTTTGGTGCAGTTGCCCATCCGGGCATCACGCAGCAGATTCGTCATACGCGGGTCGAAGCCCGCCGCCGACCGGTCGAGTCCCTGGAGCACTGGCAGCGGGACACACAGGATCGTGTGGTCGGCGACGACGGTGGTGACCGTGCCGGCGTCCGTGAACGTGAGGGTCTGGGTGCCGTTGCTGTTGGCGCTCAGGGCCGTCAGCTGCTTGCCCATGCGCAGGGTGCCGGCGGGCAGGGACTGCGCGATGGCGTTCGGGAGCTGATCGTTGCCGCCCCTGATGTGGTAGCGCTCGTTGGACAGGCCCCAGATATTGAACTGGCCGGGATTGGTCTGGTAGCCCATGAGCAGGACGAGGGCGAGCGCGGACTGTTCCGTGGTGTCCGCGCCGTACTCGACGTTGTACGCGACGTCCATGAAGCGGCCGAGCGGGGAGGCATGGCCTCCGGGGACGCGCGAGTCGATCCACTCGTGGATCGACATGGTGTCGAGCGCGGTCCCGATGGGCGTGGTCCGGTTCCACTGCACCTCGCCCGCTTCCAGGAGATCGCGGTGCAGTGCCTGGTAGACCGCCTTGAAGTCCTCGTCGGCCTGGCTCCGCGGGTAGTAGGTCCCGCTGAACCAGAGGATTTCCTCGGCGCCGTTCGGGCCGCCGCCCAGGAAGTCCTCGGTGGCTAGGCCGAACCTGCGGCAGAGCTCCAGGATCTTCTTGTGGCTGGTGTCGATCAGCTCGCCGCCGATCTCCGAGGTCTGGCCGTACGCCCAGTGGTCGCGCTGCGTCCACATCCGACCGCCGACCCGGTCCCGATTCGCCTCGTACAGGGTGCAGTTCAGACCGGCGTCCTTGAGCATCAGCGCGGCGGTGAGCCCGGATATGCCCGCGCCGACCACGGCGATGACCGGGGACTGACCACCCGTCACCGCCGGAGCGGCGGCGGCAGCAGCAGCGGCGGGCCGGGCGGCGAGCCCGGTGCCCAGCGCCGTACCGAGACCGAGGGCCGCGGCCCGGCCGAGCAGTTGGCGACGGGTGGAGCCGCGGACATCGGCGACGGGCATGCGCAGCCTGCGGGCGGCGGCATGTTCCGCGGCGAGCCGGCGTAGTGCGTGCATCGATTGCGTACGGGACACGGGTGCTCCTCAGACGGTCGCAGTGGCCTGATCGGAATCGGCATCGGCGTCAGTGCGTTCGGCCGCGTCGTCGAGGACGATGCGGCCGATGATCTCGTAGCGCTCCGGCCGTTTGGCCTTGAGGTAGAAGCCGAGTCCGAGTCCGCCGAGGAAGACCACTCCGACGATCCACGGGATCAGCTTGAAGAAGAAGGAGTCGGCGGCGAGTCCGGCCGCGGTCTCCATGTTCAGGATGAGCAGGACGACGACGGCGATCATGCCGATGCCGCCCAGCAGCGGTGCCGTGAACGTCCGGAACCAGTGGCGGTCCTCCCGGTGGTTCTTGCGGAAGTAGCCGATCACCGCGAAGGAGCAGAGGGTCTGGACGATCAGGATCGCCATCGTGCCGAGGATCGCGAGCAGCGTGTACAGGTGGATGTACGGGTCCTCGCCCGCCATCCAGAACGCGCAGACGAGCGCGGTGGCGATGCCGGTCTGGACGTAGGAGGCAATGTACGGGGAGCCGTGGGAGCGGTGGGTCCGGCCGAGCGCGGGGTGCAGGAAGCCCTCGCGGCCGATGGCGTAGAGGTAGCGCGAGGCGCACTGGTGGAAGGCCATGCCGCAGGCGAACGAGCCGGTCAGCAGCAGCCATTGGAAGGCGTCGACGGCCCAGGGGCCGATGAAGGACTCGGTGGGGTTGAAGAAGAGGTCGAGCGGTGAGGCGGACGAAGACACCTTCACGGATTCTTCGAGCCCGTTGCCCGCGATCGTCATCCAGGAGACGTAGATGTAGAAGAGACCGACGCCGATGACGGAGATGAGGGTCGCCCGGGGGATGACGCGCTTCGGGTCGCGGGACTCCTCGCCGTACATCGCGGTCGACTCGAAGCCGACCCAGGACCAGAAGGCGAAGAAGAGGCCGAGCCCGGCGGAGGTGCCGGTGAAGGCGTTGACCGGGTTCAGCGGCTCGACCGGGATGCCGTCCGGGCCGCCGCCGGCGAGCATGACGGCGGTGGCGACGGCGAAGAGCACCGCGATCTCGCCGACGAGCATGACACCGAGGGCCTTCGCCGTGATGTTGATGTCGAAATACGCCAGCACACCGGTGAGGGCGAGCATTCCGACGGCGTAGACGATCCAGGGGATGTCGATGCCGAGCTGGTCGGCGACGGTCGTCTGGCCGAAGTACGCGAAGATCCCGACGATCGACGCCTCGAACACGATGTACGCGAGGACCGCCAGCATGCCCGAGGCCAGCCCCGCGATCCGGCCGAGGCCGTGCGAGATGTACCCGTAGAAGGCGCCCGCAGCCGTGATGCGCTTCGCCATGGCGACGTACCCGACCGAGAAGACGGTCAGCACCACGGTCGCGAAGAGATACCCGGCCGGAGCGCCCGTGCCGTTGCCGAAGCCGACGGCGATGGGCAGATTCCCGGTCATCGCCGTGATCGGGGCGGCGGTGGCCACCGCCATGAAGACGACACCGACCAGCCCGACCGAATTCGCCTTGAGCCGTTGGACCTCATGTGTGGGTTTGTCTGACATGGCGCACCCTCTCTCATCCTTCGCGTCCCGTTGGTCCGGGGGCGACAGTCTCGACCGGGGTGACCTGTGCCACAACAGGCACGCGGTCACTCAAATGCCGTGCTGGGGCGACGAGTTGTCGGGGCGGGGGGCCCGCCGGTGTGGTCTGTAACCGCAGGGTGATGTCCATGGAACATGCGGATGTGCCTCAAACCGTATGGCGGAGAGGGGGAGAGGAGGAGTGCGGCACGAGCGATCGGGCCGGGCGAGGACGAAGGCGGACGTGCGGACGTGCGGACGGTGCGGCGGAGAGCGTATGGGCAGGGGCTGCGCGTCATCGCCTGTGCGCTGATGGCCTGGCAGGTCTGGATGGTGTGGCACATCGCCGGTTACGAGGCGTCCGCCGTGCAGTGGTCCTGCTACGGGAACGGCGGCTGCGGCAGCGACCAGTTCGCGTCAGCCGCACCGTCCGTCGGGGTCGCCTCCGCGGTCTTCCTCGGCTTCCTGGCCGCCCGCTTCCTGCACCGGGCCGCGCTCGGCACAATGATCGCGCTGTCCGCCGTCGCCTGCATCGACGGCTGGTACGACGCGGTGTCCGGCGGACTCGTCGGGTACGGCACCGTCACCGACTTCCACCTCTTCATGCCGGTCGCCCGGCTCCCCGTATCGGACTGGCTCACCTTCCAGGTCATGGGCCCGCCACACCGTGCCCCCGCCGCTGCCGAGCCTGTCCACCAGTTCGAAACGGTTGTCGATCACACGGCGCGCGGCCCCCCCGGCGTTCATGGGACGAGCCTAGAGGGGGGCCGGACCGGAAACCCCGTACACCCGCCCCGGGAGCCTCCGAGGACGCGCCCGGTTCCGTCGGCGTGGTGCGCCCGGCGCCGGAGCGGATCCCGCCACCATGACGCTCAGGCCTTCGGAGGAGAGATGTCATGAGAAAGATCGTGCTGATCATGTCGGTGTCCGTGGACGGGTTCTTCGAGGGGCCCGACCGCGAGATCGACTGGCACCTGGTCGACGAGGAACTGCACCAGCACTTCAACGACAAGATCAGGACCATGAGCGCGTTCCTGGACGGGCGCGTCACCCACGAGCTCATGGCCGGCTACTGGCCGACCGCCGACGCCGACCCGTCCCTGACCGGACCCGAGGTGGAGTTCGCGGGAATCTGGCGGGAGATGCCCAAGATCGTGTTCTCCAGAACCCTGGAGAACACGGACTGGAACACCACCATCAAGCGCGAGGTCGTGGTCGAGGAGATCCTGGCGCTGAAGGCGCAGCCGGGCGGCGACATGGCGCTCGGCGGGGCGGACCTGGCCGCGACCTTCATGCGCCACGGCCTGATCGACGAGTACCACCTGTACGTCCACCCCGTCCTCCTCGGCCGGGGCAAGCGCCTCTTCCCGGAGTCGGAGAGCAGGACGGCACTCGTGCCTGACGGGAGCCGGACCTTCGGGAACGGAGTGGTTCTCCTCCGGTACAGGAAGGATGCGGCGTAAGCGCACATTGTATATACATGAGGACATGGCGAGGCTGATGGACGACGACGCCCGCGGGCCTGGCCGAGGGCACGGTGGTGGCGCTGCACCGGGCGTTCACCGCCTGGGTGCTCGGCTATCTCCTCGTGGAGTTGCGGGCCATGGACGACGAGCCCGACCCGGCCTTCCGCCTCGGCCTGCACCGGATGCCCGCACAGGAGTTGCCCCGGCTGCGGGCGACCGCGATCTCCCTCGCGGACCGCGGCGGACCGGACGGACTGGCCGCCGGGCTGGACGCGCTGCTCGACGACTTCGGCCTCGTACTCCTGGCGGACGACAAGCACCTTCAGAACGCCGACTACCTCGTCCCTGTCGTCAACCGGTCCCGGGCGGGCAGCACCGGTGTTCGTAACGCCCTCGGGATGCTGAACACCGTCCTGACGACTGCCGACCTGGCGCGGATGAACGAGCAGGTGGACAGCTGGCGCAGGCTGCCCGAGGACGTCGCGCGGAACTACCTGGAGTCCAGGAAACTCATTCCGCGTGACTGACCGGCGAGCGCATGCCCAGGACGTGCAGCGGATGCTTGCGGGTCCGGCGCACGTGGGTAGGATCGCGCGAGCTCGGCGGATCGCCCGGGCGGGCTACGGGGGTTGGCGACATGAGCACAGCTGGTGGAGGCGCACCCTGGGGCGGCCACTGGGGTGGCGGCCAGGGTGGCAACCAAGGGGCCGGGCAGGGATGGCCGCAGCAGGGTTACCAAGGCGGATGGCAGCCGGGCCCTCCGACCGGCCCGACCGTGCCGCCGCAGGCCGGCTGGGGGCCGTATCCCCCGGGGCCGCCGATGCCGCCGCCGATGCCGCCGCCGATGCCGCCGCCGACCCGGCGGCAGCGGATCCTGCGGTACGTCTTCAATCCGTTCCACGCGGCACAGCGGGTCTTTCGTCCGTCGCGTCCCGGTGTCGTCGAGGACCCCACCGTCCGCAAGCTCCAACTGTGGCGCACGGTGGCGGGCGTCGTCGCCTGGGTGTGGCTGACGGTCACGTACAGCGCGATCAGCGACACGGGGAAGGCGGCCGATGTCCTCTCCGAACGCTTCAATCAGAGCTGGATCAGCGTGCTGGTGCTGATCTGTACGTTCCCCGTCGTTGTCGGCGCCTTCTGTGCCGCGGCCCGTGGCGGACTGCGGCGCGTGTATCTGCGCCGCGCCCTGAAGCCGCTCGGCGCGGTGGCGGCCGTGTTCGTCTCCATGTTCACGTTCCCGCTGGCGGTGGCACCGGAGCTGGAGGGGTTCCGGGACTTCGTGGGCATCCCCGGCAAGGTGGTCATCGCGCTGCTGGCCCTGTGGTCGCTCGGCTTCGCGATCTACGGCATCGGGCTCTCGCTCGTGCATGTCTTCCGCACGGCCGACATCCACGAGATGGTGCCGCCGGTCCTCGCCACCTTCCTGGTGTGGGAGATGGCGATCATGGACATGGCCACGGGCGCCTACGAGAGCGTCACGCCGCTCGCCCGGATCGCCTTCATGATGGGCGCGCCGGTGACCGTGACGGCGCTGTCCGCCTGGGAGGTCTACCGGCTGCGCCGCCACCACGGACTGTCCCTGCGCGCGGCACTGCGGGGCTGAGAGCTTCAGGGCCTGTCCGGCGGATCAGGGTCGGCCATGCCCTGGGGTGCAGGCTCAGGGCGCCGGCGCCCAGCCCGCCGCGTCACCGTGCAGCGCGCTGTAGTACGGGTCGCCCGCAGCGATCTCGCCCGCCCGGACGGTCTCCCCGGTGAAGGCCGCCTTGTAGAGCGCCGCGACCAGTTCCAGGCTCGTACGGCCGTCGGGACCACTGCTGCGCGGCCTGCGTCCGGCGCGCATGTCGTCGAGCAGCCCGCGCAGTTGCGCCTCGTGCGAGCTGGGCACATCGGCCCCGAAGTCGCTCCAGACGTCGAACTGTTCCGGTGTCACACCGGGCGCCGGGGTGATCCGCCAGTCCGCGTTGCGGTGCCCGTACAGGTGGGTGAGCTCGACCGTCGCGCGTTCGCAGTCGATGCGTATCCGGCTGACCTCGTCCGGACTGAGGACGCTGTTCACGATCGTGGCCATCGTGCCGTTCTCGAAGCGGACGAGGGCGGTCGAGACGTCCTCGGTCTCGATGTCGTGCACCAGCCGCCCGGCCATGGCGCGGATCTCCGACCACGGGCCCAGCAGATCGAGCAGCAGGTCCATCTGATGGATGCCGTGCCCCATCGCGGGACCGCCGCCCTCAGTGCTCCACTTTCCACGCCAGGGAACGGCGTAGTACGCCTCGTCGCGGTACCAGGTGGTCTGGCAGTGGGCCACCAGCGGCCGCCCCATCGACTGGTGGGCCAGCAGCTCCCGGACATGACCGGAGCCCGATCCGAAGCGGTGCTGGAACACGATCGCGGCAAACGGTCCGCCGGACTCCGGCCCCTCCGCCGCCTCGATCGCGTCGAAATCCTCCAGCGAAGGGCACGGCGGCTTCTCGCACCACACCCAGGCCCCGGCCCGCAGCGCGGCAATGGTCTGGTCGCGGTGGAACCGGGGCGGTGTGCAGAGAGTGACCAGGTCGGGCTGCTGCTCCGCCAGCATGAGGCCGAGATCGGTGTACGGCCGGCCGGCGCCCGCGTCCGCACAGAACGCCTCCGCCGACCCGGCGTCGACATCGACCGCCGCGACGATCTCCAGCGGCTGCTCGGCAGCGAGCGCGACGAGCGCGGGCAGATGGCTGCCGCGCGCGATCGCGCCCGTGCCGACGATCGCGACACGGATCGGCTTCGCGTCCGGCGTGTATGCGGGCATGACAAGCAACCCCTGGGTGGGAGAGAGCGTGCGCCTGCCTCGTAGCAAGCGCTTTCTCCCCGGAACCTAGGCTCGATGGGGGAGCCGGGTCAAGAGATGTCCAGGGGGCCCGACGATCAGGCCAGCAGCTTCCCCGGCAGCCAGCCGAGCTGCGCGGCCTGCTGGAACGGGCCACCGCCCTCGTGGTCGTTGAAGTGGTACACCTCGATCTCCTTGTCCGCGTGGGCATAGGCGTTGAAGGCGGCGAAGACCGTCGACGGCGGGCAGGTCTGGTCCTCCAGCGCCGTCGAGAACAGCGCCGGAACCCGCCCGCGCGCCGCGAAGTGGACCCCGTCGAAATAGGCCAGAGTCGCCCGCACCTGCTCGGTCAGGCCCCGGTGGGTCTTGAGGTAGTTGCCCACCTCGCGGTAGGGCGAGCGGTCGGTGACGGTCAGGGCCCGCGGGAAGTCGCACAGGAACGGCACATCCGGCGCGATGGCCACCAGGTCCGGTATCAGCCCGCCGACGGCGAGTGTGATTCCGCCGCCCTGGCTCTCACCGATGGCCGCGGTGCGCGTGGCGTCGGTCAGGGGATGCGAGCGGGCCGCCTCCACCGCCCGTACGGCATCGGTGAACACCCGCCGGTAGTAGTACGTGTCCGGGTCCTCGATGCCCCGGGTCATGTAACCGGGGAAGGACGGGGCGCTGCCCACCGGGTCGGCGGTGTCACCCGGCTCCCAGGTGCTGCCCTGTGCCCGGGTGTCCATCACGAAGTGGGCGAAACCGGCCGACGCCCACAGCAGATGCGAGTGCGGCAGCCCGCGCCCGCCGCCGTAGCCGATGAACTCCACGATGACGGGCAGCGGACGCGTGGTCCCCGCGGGAAGCACGAGCCAGCCCTTGACCGGGTGCCCGCCGAAGCCCGCGAAGGTCACGTCGTACACCTCGACCGTGGTCAGTCCGGTGTCGGTACGCAGCTCGAACCGGGCGTCCAGGTCATGGGACCGGGCCTCGTCCAGCGTCTTCGACCAGAACGCGTCGAAATCCTCCGGCTCCACCGACAGGCTGCGGTACGTGCGCAGTTCGTCGAGGGGCAGATCGAACAGGGACATGGGAAACCACCTTGGTCGCAGTGCTGAGTGATCACACCCTACGGTCGGCGATTCCCGTCAGGGAATGCTGTCCGGCCTCTTGGCCGGAGGCCACGGCACATCGGCCAGAACGGGGAGCAACTGTTCCTCCTCATAGGCGAAGTGGGCGGTCAGCGCCTCCGACATCCGGGCCAGTTCGCTGCGGAACCGCGAGGGGTCGGCGGCGCCGATGTCGGCCAGCAGCGCGGCCAGTTCGCCCTGGATGGCAGCGACGGTCCGGTGCTCCTCGCGCAGTCTGTCGAACGCGTCGGCCAGGTGCGGGTGGTAGCCGGCCATGACGGGGAAGACGTGGCCGTCCTCGCTGGTGTGGTGGAACTCCAGGGCCTGACAGAAGGCCAGACAGTGCTGCCGGATCTGCAGACCGAGGCCGGGCGCGGGCGGTTCGCCCGGTTTCCCGGAGCTCCGATGGGCCGCCAGCGCGGCGAAGTGGGCGTCGGTCTCGGCGCGCACCTGGCGCAGTTGGTGGCGCAGCCAGGTGTGCACCTCCAGGATCTTGTCTGCGAGCGTGAGGACCTCGGAGGGCCCTTCGCCCGCCGGGGCCTCGGAACGCTCCAGTGCCACGACGGGCAGGACGCGGTCCGTGCCCGCCTGGTAGTCGCCGTAACCGGGCGCCACCCGGACCACCTGCTCGAACAGGCGGTCGCGCCGGGCTCCTTCGGCGGGGACGGCGATCGCCTGGAACTCCTCGGTTCCGACCTCGACGCCCACCACGGGATGAGCGAGCAGGTTGTGGTACCAGGCGGGGTGCGAACGGGCGCCGAGGTTCGAGCCGACGACCAGCAGCCGGTCGCCGTCGACGACATAGCCGAGGGGCGTGGTGTGCGGCCGGCCGGTCCTGGCGCCGGTGGTGGTGAGCAGAAGGAGGTCGCCGCCCGCGAAGGGGCCACCGACCTTGCCTGCGTGGGAGCGGAACTCCTCGATGACGGACTGGTTGAAGGACAGGGGCATGGGGTGCCGGATCTCCGTAAAGGTGTGTGCGGAAGCCCCGGGGCATCACTGGGTGGCCCCGGGGCTGCCGGAGGCGTGACGTATCGAAGGCGTCGGCGTCGGCGTCGCGGAGGGTCGCGCGAAGGTACGGCGACGCGCAACGGCGCAGAGCGCCTGTTGTGCGGATCAGAAGCAGGGGGCTGAGAGTGAACTCATGGCATCGTCCCTGAATGAAGGTGCCGGCCCGGCTGTCGGCCTGCCCACATCTCTCGGCCGGCGCCACGCTGCACGGACACCATTAGAACGAGGTGACCGGCGGCTGTCAACGTGCGAAAACACGTTGCCCGACGGTTGGGCGGCTGCGACGCTTCGGGCCATGTCCATCAAAGATTCCAGCAGTACGCGCCAGGTGGGAGACCTCTTCTCGCACGGTCGCCTGACCGCCATCCCCCGCAAGGCCGCCCGCCGCGAGCAGTTGCTGAATCACCTCGCGCAGACCCTGTTCGAGCGCGACCGTGTCTACACCGAGCACGAGGTCAACGAGGCGCTGCGCACGGTGCACGAGGACTGTTCCGCGTTGCGGCGCTATCTGGTCGTGGCGGGGCTGCTGGTCCGGCCGAAGGACGGCAGCAGCTACTCGCGAGCGAACTGGCTGAGCGTCAACTCACTGCTGGGTCAGGAATGTTGAGACGGTCTCGGTGAAGCGCTGCGGGTCGTCGAGCCACGGGAAATGGCCGGCGCCCGCTTGCACGGCCAGTTCGGCCCGTGGGAACAGTCCCGCGACGTCGGCGGCGACGCGGGGCAGCGGGCCGCTGTCCAGTGCGCCAGCGAGCACGAGGACTCGTGCCTCCAGTGCCGCCACGACGGCAAGGGCCCCGGCAGGGTCGAAGGCGCCGGGGGAGGCGTACAGCTCGGCGGCCTCCTCGTTGCTCTGCTCGACGTCGGCTGCCGCGTGTGCCTGCGCGGCCCGGTCCCAACACCCGTAGAAGAAGGGCGCGATGGCGTCCCAGTCGGCGTCGGCCACGCCGCCGGCCCAGATCCGCTCGTACGCGGCGTGGGCGGCCTCGAACCACGGCTCGGCGCTGCGCAGGGCCGCTGCATCCCGGCGGTGCTCCTCGGTGAAGTCGACCCCGAGGGCCCGGGCGCGGGGGGTGATCAGCGTGAGGGTACGGATGCGGCGGGGGTGCCGCACCGCGTGGAGCAGGGCGAGATCGCCGCCCGCCGAGTGCGCGAGAACGTCGACGAGGTCCAGACCCAGGTGCTCCCGGAGAGCTTCTACGTCGCCGACCTGGCGGTCGCAGCGGTACGTGGCAGTGTCGACGGGGACGGCGGAGTTGCCGGTGCCCCGCAGATCGAGCACGACCAGCCGACGGTGCCTTGCCAGGCCACCGAGGTCGCCGAGGTAGGTGGAGGCACGCATCGGGCCGCCGGGCAGGCAGAGCAGCGGCTCGCCCTCACCCACGAGGTGATAGGCGAGCTCGGTTCCGTCGGGAGCGGCGAAAGTCGGCATGGCGCCATCCTCGGCGCAGCGCGACGATCATGGCAAGGGGATTCGGCGGAGGCGATACCGCGCCCCCTACGCGTCGGCCACCGAATCGAAGCGCACCTCGTCCCGCCCGACCCTGCGCGTCCGCGTCCACCGAGCGCCGCAGTGCCTCGTGGAGCTTGGCGGGGTGAGTACGCCGAGGAAGTGCGCCCCGTCCAGGACGGCGCCCCATCCCGCATCGTGCTGGAGCATTTCGCTGAACGCCTGCTTCAGGGGAGCGCCGACCGGCACCCAGGCATCCATGCGCCGGGCGAGCTCGCCGGCCGTGCCGCACTCCCCGGCGATCCGGAGCGCGGTGTTCTCCAGGACGGTCCGGTGCGGGACGAGGCCGACCTGCTGGATCGCATAGCCGACCCTGCGGCGGAGCTTCCCCCTCGCCCTCCTCGAAGGACAGGTTGTCGACCGCGGTCGTACCGTCCGGGTAGACCTTGCCGACCTGCTCGAACCGGATCATGACTGCACGCCAGGAGCCTCCCGGGCGCGGAGCACACGGGCCGGGACTGTCCGAGTCACGGCCGTGTGCTGGACTGTCCTCGGAACATCGGATTTCAGGAGCACCCTTTGAGCAGTTACCGGCACCCCGGCGTCGTCTTCACCGACCGTCGCTTCACCGTCCCTCTCGACCACACGGACCCGGGCGGGGAGCAGATCGAGATCTTCGGCCGGGAGGCCGTGGCGAGCGGCAAGGTGAACGACGAGCTGCCGTGGCTGGTGTATCTGGAGGGCGGCCCCGGCTTTGGTGCCCGTCGCTTTGTCGGAACGGAAGCCTGGTTGGGCCGGGCCGTACACGAGTTCCGGGTGCTGCTGCTCGACCAGCGCGGTACGGGTCTTTCGACCCCGGCGAACCGCCAGACCCTCCCACTGCGCGGCGGGCCGCGCGAGCAGGCCGACTATCTCGCGCACTTCCGGTCCGACGCAATCGTCCACGACTGCGAACTGATCCGTCAGCGGCTGACCGGCGGAGCTCCCTGGACCGTGCTCGGCCAGTCCTTCGGTGGGTTCTGCGCGGTCCGCTATCTGTCGGTCGCCCCTGAAGGGCTGAAGGCGGTCCTGATCACCGGCGGACTGCCCTCGCTCGATGCCCACGCCGACGACGTCTACCGCGCCGCGTACCCGCGGATCGAGCGGAAGGTCGCCGCCCACTACGCCCGCTACCCGCAGGACGTCGAACGCGCCCGCGAGATCGCCGCGTACCTCGCCGAACACCGTCCGGAGAGCGCGGGCCACCGCCTGACGGTGGAGGGCTTCCAGTCCCTCGGCATCATGCTGGGCGGCGGCAACGGCAGCCACCAGTTGCACTACCTACTGGAGAACGCTTTCGTCAGCACGCCGTACGGCACCGAACTCTCGGACACCTTCCAAGAGGCCATGCGCACGGCCAACTCCTTTGCCGGCCACCCGCTGTACGCCCTGCTGCACGAGGCGATCTACGGCCAGGGGGAGCGCCCGACCGGCTGGGCGGCCGAACGGGTCCGCGCCGAGTTCCCCCGGTTCGACGCGGCAGAAGCGCTGAAGGGCGACGGCCCCGTGCTCTTCACCGGGGAGTCGATCCACCCCTGGCACTTCGAGGTGGACCCGGCGCTGAGGCCGCTGCGCGAGACCGCCGAGCTGCTCGCTGGCCGCACCGACTGGGCCCCGCTCTACGACGCCGAGCGGCTGGCGGCCAATGAGGTGCCGGTCGCCGCGGCCGTCTACCACGACGACATGTACGTCGACACCGAGCACGCGCTGCGCACCGCCGCGGCGATCCGCGGACTGCGTACGTGGGTGACGAACGAGTTCGAGCACGACGGGCTTCGGGCCGGCGGGCCGCGCGTACTGGACCGGCTGCTCGCGCTGGTCAGGGACGAGATCTGAGCCGTACAGCTTCGGAAACAGAGGGAGCCGGCCGCGCGTCACGCGCGGCG
>NZ_JBHUUV010000067.1:0-26397 GCF_042670885.1 Streptomyces sp. NPDC057136 | reverse complement strand
GGTGTGAACGATGCCCTCAATCGCCGGGCGGGCTCGAAAATCAAGCCCGCCCGGCGATTGAGGGCAAAGACGTCCACCGGACCGGCGGAGCACACCCCACCGCCGGGCAGGCCCGAAAATCAAGCCAGCCCGGCTATTGAGGGCAAAACGGCAGGTCAGAGACCGTACCGCTCCCGGGCCTCCTTCACCGCCGACGCCGGTACCTCGCCACGCCGCGCCAACTGCGCCAGCGCCGCGACCGCAACCGACTGCGCGTCGACCCCGAAGTGGCGGCGGGCCGCCTCACGCGTGTCGGAGAGACCGAAGCCGTCCGTGCCGAGCGAGGACCAGTCCTGCTCCACCCACTGGCTGATCTGGTCCGGAACCGCACGCATCCAGTCGCTGACGGCCAGCACAGGGCCCGGCGCACCGGACAGCGCCTGGGTCACATACGGCACCCGCTGCTCGCCGTGGAGTATCGCCTCGTCGGCCAGCAGCGCCTCGCGCCGCAACTCGCCCCAAGAGGTCGCGGACCAGACGTCGGCCGTGACACCCCAGTCCGCGGCAAGCAGTTCCTGCGCCTCCAGGGCCCAGTGGATCGCCGTACCGGAGGCCAGCAGCTGGAGCCGCGGCGCGTCCGCGCTCGCGGGCGTGCCCGCCTTGAAGCGGTACAGGCCCTTGACGATGCCCTCCTCGACGCCTTCCGGCATCGCGGGCTGCCGCTTCGGCTCGTTGTAGACCGTCAGGTAGTAGAAGACGTTCTCGGCCTCGGGGCCGTACATCCGGCGCAGACCGTCCTTGACGATCACCGCGACCTCGTACGCGAACGCCGGGTCGTAGTTGAGCGACGCCGGGTTCGTGGACGCGATCAGGTGCGAGTGGCCGTCCGCGTGCTGGAGGCCCTCACCGGTCAGCGTCGTCCGGCCGGCCGTGGCGCCGACGATGAAGCCCTTGCCGAGCTGGTCGGCGAGCTGCCACATCTGGTCGCCGGTCCGCTGCCAGCCGAACATCGAGTAGAAGATGTAGAACGGGATCATCGTCTCGCCGTGCGTCGCGTACGACGTCGACGCGGCGATGAAGTCGGCCATGGCGCCGGCCTCGGTGATCCCCTCGTTGAGGATCTGGCCGTCCTTGGCTTCCTTGTAGTACATCAACTGGTCGCGGTCGACCGGCTCGTACGTCTGGCCGAGCGGCGAGTAGATACCGGCCGAGGGGAACAGCGACTCCATGCCGAAGGTGCGCGCCTCGTCCGGGACGATCGGCACCCAGCGCTTGCCGGTCTCCTTGTCCCGCATCAGATCCTTGGCCAGGCGTACGAACGCCATGGTGGTGGCCATCTCCTGCTTGCCGGACCCCTTGTACAGGGCCTTGAACGCGCGCTCCTCCGGCTCGGGCAGCGCCACCGCGTGCACCCGGCGGGCCGGTGCGGGGCCGCCGAGCGCGGCACGGCGCTCCTGGAGGTAGCGGACCTCGGGGGAGTCCGCGCCCGGGTGGCCGTACGGCACCAGGCCGTCGGCGAAGGCGCTGTCCGGGATCGGCAGACCGAGGAGTTCGCGCATGTCCTTGAACTCGTCGGTCGACAGCTTCTTCATCTGGTGATTGGCGTTCTTGGACTCGAAGCCCTTGCCGAGCGTGTAGCCCTTCACCGTCTGCGCGAGGATCACGGTCGGCGCGCCCTTGTGCTCGACGGCCGCCCGGTACGCCGCGTAGACCTTGCGGGCCTCGTGGCCGCCGCGCGAGGTGTAGAAACACTCGGCGATCTTCGCGTCGGTGAGCAGCTTGGCCAGCTCGGCGAGCGCGGGCTCGGCGCCGAAGAAGTGCTCGCGGATGTACGCGACATCGCGAGTGGCGTACGTCTGGAACTGCGCGTCCGGGACCTCCCGGAGCCGGCGCACCAGCGCGCCCTGGGTGTCGAGCTGGAACAGCTCGTCCCATGCGGAGCCCCAGAGCGTCTTGATGACGTTCCAGCCGGCACCGCGGAACGCGCCCTCCAGCTCCTGGACCACGCGGAAGTTGGCGCGGACCGGGCCGTCGAGACGCTGCAGGTTGCAGTTGATGACGAAGGTCAGGTTGTCGAGCTGCTCACGGGCCGCGAGGGCGAGGGCTGCGGTCGACTCGGGCTCGTCCATCTCGCCGTCGCCCAGGAAGGCCCAGACGTGCGAGTTCGACGTGTCCTTGATGTTGCGGTTGGCCAGATAGCGGTTGAAGCGCGCCTGGTAGATGGCCGAGAGCGGGCCGAGGCCCATCGACACGGTGGGGAACTCCCACAGCCAGGGCAGCCGCCGCGGGTGCGGGTAGGAGGGCAGACCCTCGCCGCCCGCCTCCTGGCGGAATTTGTCTAGCTGCTGCTCGCTGAGCCGGCCGTCGAGGAAGGCGCGGGCGTAGATGCCGGGGGAGGCGTGGCCCTGGATGTAGAGCTGGTCGCCGGAGCCGTCCCCCTCCTTGCCGCGGAAGAAGTGGTTGAAGCCGGTCTCGTACAGCCAGGCGGCCGAGGCGAAGGTGGCGATGTGGCCGCCGACGCCGAAGCGGGCGCCACGGGTCACCATGGCTGCCGCGTTCCAGCGGTTCCATGCGGTGATGCGGGACTCCATCTCCAGGTCACCGTCGAAGGCGGGCTCCGCGGCGGTCGGGATGGAGTTGACGTAATCGGTCTCCAGCAGCTTGGGCAGCGCGAGACCGGCACCCTCGGCGTGCTGGAGCGAGCGCCGCATGAGGTACGCGGCCCGGTGCGGGCCGGCGGCCTTGGTGACGGCATCGAGGGAGGCCGCCCATTCGGCGGTCTCCTCGGGGTCACGGTCCGGGAGCTGGTCGAGCTCGCTCGGAAGCTTTCCTACGGGGTCGGTCATGATCGCCGCCTTCCGGGGAGGAGGGGGGTGGAGAAGGCCCTGACTGGCAGGACAGGGCGATGGGGCCGGTGGGCCCGCGGAGTGAACTGTAAGTCGCTGATCGATGATCGATCAAAGGGTAGAAGGGGAAAATCTCTCGATATGAAGAAAGTGGCATTCGGTGCCTCGGAACAGGGCACGCAGTGACGCCGCAAAAGGGATGAAAAGGGCGCTCGGCTGTGCAGTCGAGCGCCGGGTGCTACAGATGGGCAGGTAGGTCACGCGCGGGGCGCGCAGCCCAGCACGTGTGCCTTGACCAGCACGCCGATCTGCGGGTCCTTCCGCAGGAACGCCTCGATGAGCGCCTCGTGCTCCTCCGCGTACGACTTCTGGACCGTGCCGAGCCAGCGGATCGACAGGGCCGTGAACACCTCGATGCCCAGCCCCTCCCAGGTGTGCAGCAGTACGGCGTTCCCTGCGGCCCGCACCATCTCCCGGTGGAAGGCCACGGTGTGCCGCACCTGAGCCTCCCCGTCGGCCAGCCGGTCCGCCTCGTACAGGGCCGCTACGTGGGGTGTGAGCGCCGAGCAGTCCTCGCCGAGGCCCGGGGCAGCCAGCTCCGCCGCGATCTGCTCCAGACCGGCCCGTACGGGATAGCTCTCCTCCAGATCGGCCGCGGTCAGATTCCGCACCCGTACGCCCTTGTTGGGCGCCGACTCGATCAGGCGGAGGGTCTCCAGCTCGCGCAGCGCCTCCCGTACGGGGGTCTGGCTCACCTCCAGCTCGGTCGCGATGCGGCGCTCCACGATCCGCTCGCCCGGCTTCCAGCGCCCGCTGACGATCCCGTCCACGATGTGCTCGCGGATCTGTTCGCGCAGCGAGTGGACGACGGGCGGGGTCATGAGGGGCTCCTTCTGAGCAATCCGGCGCTGCCTGCACCAGCACGGCCACCTGGGCGACCGCTGGTGTCTAGACAATACGGCGGCGCCCCCGCCCGGAAGTGTTCCGGACGGGGGCGCCGCTGGTGAGGCTGGTTACAGGTGCGTCGCTCAGAGGCCGAGCTCGACCTCGAACTCACCGGCTTCCAGGATCGCCTTGACCGTTGTCAGGTAGCGGGCGGCGTCCGCGCCGTCCACCAGACGGTGGTCGTAGGAGAGCGAGAGGTACGTCATGTCGCGCACCGCGATCGTCTCGCCGAGGTCCGGGTGGTTGATGACCACCGGACGACGGACCGTGGCACCGATACCCAGGATGGCTGCCTGGTTCGGGGGCACGATGACGGTGTCGAACAGCGCACCGCGCGAACCGGTGTTGCTGATCGTGAAGGTGGCACCGGACATGTCGTCCGGCGTCAGGCCGCCACCGCGGGCCTTGCCGGCCAGCTCGGCGGTCTTCTTCGCGATACCGGCGATGTTCAGGTCGCCCGCACCCTTGATGACCGGGGTCATCAGGCCCTTCTCGGCGTCCACGGCAATGCCGATGTTCTCCGAGTCGAAGTACGTGATGGTGCCTTCGTCCTCGTTGATCCGGGCGTTGACGACCGGGTGGGCCTTCAGCGCCTGGGCTGCCGCCTTCACGAAGAACGGCATCGGGGACAGCTTGACGCCCTCACGGGCGGCGAAGGAGGCCTTCGCCTGGTTGCGCAGCTTCATCAGCTTCGTGATGTCGACCTCGAGCACCGAGGTCAGCTGGGCCTGCGAGTGCAGCGCCTTCATCATGTTGTCGCCGATGACCTTGCGCATGCGGGTCATCTTGACCGTCTGACCGCGCAGCGGGGACGCCTCGAGCGCCGGCGCCTTGGCGGCCGGAGCAGCGGCGGCCGGAGCCGGAGCGGCAGCGGCGGCCTTGGCGGCCTCCGCGGCAGCGACGACGTCCTGCTTGCGGATACGGCCACCGACGCCGGTGCCCTTGACCGCGCCCAGGTCGACACCGTTCTCGGCGGCGAGCTTGCGGACCAGCGGCGTGACGTACGCGCCGTCGTCACCGGAAGGCGCGGCCTGGGCGGCCGGTGCCGGGGTGACGGGTGCCGGAGCGGCGGCGACCGGAGCCGGAGCCGCGACCGGGGCGGCGGGCGCCACCGGAGCGGGAGCCGGAGCCGGGGCGGCCGCCGGGGCGGCGGGGGCCGGAGCAGCGGCGGCGGGCGCCGGAGCGGCCGGAGCCGGAGCAGCGGCCGGAGCCGGGGCAGCGGCCGGAGCCGGGGCGGCGGGGGCCGGGGCAGCCGCCGGAGCGGCGCCTGCGGCACCGATGACGGCGAGCTTCGCGCCGACCTCGGCGGTCTCGTCCTCGGCGACGACGATCTCCAGAAGCACACCGGAAACCGGGGCCGGGATCTCGGTGTCGACCTTGTCCGTGGAGACCTCGAGCAGGGGCTCGTCCTCCGTGACCTCTTCGCCGACCTGCTTCAGCCAGCGGGTGACGGTGCCCTCGGTGACGCTCTCGCCGAGCGCCGGGAGGGTGACGTCGGTGCCGGAGGCGGCAGCGGCCGGGGCGGCTGCCGGAGCCTGGGCGGCCGGGGCCGGAGCCGCGGGCGCTTCGGCGGCCGGAGCCGGGGCGGCGGCCGGTGCTGCAGCCTCGGCCGCGGGGGCCTCGGCGGCCGGAGCGGCGGCGGGCGCGCCCGAACCGTCGTCGATGATGGCCAGCTCGGCGCCGACCTCGACGGTCTCGTCCTCGGCGACCTTGATGGAGGCGAGGATGCCGGAGGCGGGCGCCGGGATCTCGGTGTCGACCTTGTCGGTCGAGACCTCGAGCAACGGCTCGTCGGCCTCGACGCGCTCGCCCTCGGCCTTCAGCCAGCGGGTGACAGTGCCCTCGGTGACGCTCTCGCCGAGGGCCGGAAGGGTTACGGAAACCGACATGGTTTCAGTTGCTCCTAACGATGGGGTCTCCCCTGCTCGAGCGGAGTCGAGAGCTTGGGGAAGTGCGGAAGTGTCGGTCGTCGCGCCCGTTCGACTGGTCAGTCGTGGGAGTGGAGGGGCTTGCCGGCCAGGGCCAGGTGAGCCTCGCCGAGCGCCTCGCTCTGCGTCGGGTGGGCGTGGATGAGCTGCGCGACCTCGGCGGGCAGCGCCTCCCAGTTGTAGATCAGCTGTGCTTCGCCGACCTGCTCGCCCATACGGTCACCGACCATGTGGACGCCGACCACGGCACCGTCCTTGACCTGGACGAGCTTGATCTCGCCCGCGGTCTTCAGGATCTTGCTCTTGCCGTTGCCCGCGAGGTTGTACTTGAGGGCGACGACCTTGTCCGCACCGTAGATCTCCTTGGCCTTGGCCTCGGTGATACCGACGGAGGCGACCTCGGGGTGGCAGTACGTCACCTTCGGCACACCGTCGTAGTCGATCGGCACGGTCTTGAGACCGGCCAGCCGCTCCGCCACCAGGATGCCCTCGGCGAAGCCGACGTGCGCGAGCTGGAGGGTCGGGGCCAGGTCGCCCACGGCCGAGACGGTCGGGACGTTGGTCCGCATGTACTCGTCGACGAGGACGTAACCGCGGTCCATCGCGACGCCGGCCTCCTCGTAGCCCAGGCCCTGCGAGACCGGACCGCGGCCGATGGCGACCAGAAGCACCTCGGCCTCGAAGGTCTTGCCGTCGGCGAGGGTCACGCGGACGCCGTCCTGCGTGTACTCGGTCTTGTCGAAGAAGGTACCGAGGTTGAACTTGATGCCGCGCTTGCGGAACGCGCGCTCGAGAATCTTCGAGCTGTTCTCGTCCTCGACCGGGACCAGGTGCTTCAGACCCTCGATGATGGTGACGTCGGTGCCGAAGGACTTCCACGCCGAGGCGAACTCGACGCCGATCACGCCGCCGCCCAGGATGATCGCGGACTTCGGTACGCGGTCCAGCTTCAGTGCGTGGTCCGAGGAGATGACGCGGTTGCCGTCGATCTCCAGGCCCGGCAGCGACTTCGGCACGGAGCCGGTCGCCAGCAGCACGTGCCGGCCGGTGATGCGCTCGCCGTTCACGTCCACGGAGGTGGGGGAGGAGAGCCGCCCCTCGCCCTCGATGTAGTGCACCTTGCGCGAGGCGATGAGTCCCTGCAGACCCTTGTACAGGCCCGAGATCACCTCGTCCTTGTACTTGTGGACGGCCTCGATGTCGATGCCCTCGAAGGTGGCCTTCACGCCGAACTGACCGGCCTCGCGGGCCTGGTCGGCGATCTCGCCGGCGTGCAGCAGCGCCTTCGTGGGAATGCAGCCGTTGTGCAGGCAGGTGCCGCCGACCTTGCCCTTCTCGATCAGGGCGACTTCCAGACCCAGCTGCGCTCCGCGCAGGGCCGCGGCGTACCCGCCGCTACCACCGCCGAGGATCACTAGGTCGAAAACGGTGCTGGCGTCGTTCGCCACGTCACGTCCTCCATGCATGTGCGCCGTACGCCGGGCCCCGTCGCTGGGGTGTGACCGGCCGGTCGGCTGGTGTTCGGCCGCTTTGTTGTTCGGCCCTGTGGTGGGGGCCCTGTCCTGCCGAGAACCCATCTTCGCACTTGTTGACGGCGGGCGGGACGCGGGGCCCGGGTCGGAGCCGGATGATCAGCCGGCTCCGGGGGTTACTGCTGCGTACAAAAAGTGGGTAAAGGCGCGCAGCGCGGCCTTGGAAGGGTGGTGGTGGGAGACGGGTGGGCGGATTTCGTTGCGGGCGAAACCGTACGAGGGTAAGCGTTACGGGCCTACCCGGCCCACTTGACGTGAACGCGTACGGCCCCGGACGTATGCCCGGGGCCGAGGCACGGAGGACCCGCTCAGCCGAGGTCGCCGGCGGCGGTGTGCTCCGCCAGTGCGACCAGGGTGCGGACCGCGGATCCGGTGCCGCCCTTGGGCGTGTAGCCGTAGGGCGCGCCCTCGTGGAAGGCGGGGCCGGCGATGTCCAGGTGCGCCCAGGCGATGCCCTCGCCCACGAACTCCTGGAGGAACAGACCGGCCACCAGGCCGCCGCCCATCCGCTCGCCCATGTTGGCGATGTCGGCGGTCGGGGACTCCATGCCCTTGCGCAGGTCGGCGGGGAGCGGCATCGGCCAGGAAGCCTCGCCGACCTCCTCGGCGATCTCGTGGATGGAGGTACGGAAGGCGTCGTCGTTCGCCATGATGCCGAAGGTGCGGTTGCCCAGGGCGAGCACCATGGCGCCGGTCAGCGTGGCGACGTCGACGATCGCGTCCGGGTTCTCCTCGGAGGCACGGGTCAGTGCGTCGGCGAGGACGAGACGGCCCTCGGCGTCCGTGTTGAGGACCTCGACGGTCTTGCCGCTGTACATGCGCAGCACGTCACCGGGGCGGGTGGCGTTGCCGGACGGCATGTTCTCGGCGAGCGCGAGCCAGCCGGTGACGTTGACCCGGAGGCCGAGACGGGCGGCGGCGACGACGGCCGCGAACACGGCGGCGGCGCCGCTCATGTCGCACTTCATCGTCTCGTTGTGGCCGGCCGGCTTGAGCGAGATGCCGCCCGAGTCGTAGGTGATGCCCTTGCCCACAAGGGCCAGGGTCTTCTCCGCCTTGGGGTGCGTGTAGGCGAGCTTCACCAGACGGGGGCCGTGGGCCGAGCCCTGGCCGACGCCCAGCAGACCACCGAAGCCGCCCTTCACGAGCGCCTTCTCGTCGAGGACCTGCACCTTGATGCCGTGCTCCTTGCCCGCGGCGGTGGCCACGGCGGCGAAGGACTCGGGGTACAGGTCGTTCGGCGGGGTGTTGATCAGGTCGCGGGCGCGGTTGATCTCCTCGACGAGCGCGGTGGCGCGCTCGGCGGCGGCCTTGAACGCCTTGTCGCGCGGCTTGGTGCCGAGCAGGGCCACCTCGGCGAGCGGCAGCTTCGGGCCGTTGTTCTTGGCGCCCTTGGGGGCGAGCGAGTTCTCGCCGCCCTGGTAGGCGGTGAAGGCGTACGCGCCCAGGAGCGCGCCCTCGGCGACGGCACCGGCGTCCTCGGCGGACTCGACGGGCAGCGCGAAGCCGGCCTTCTTCGAACCGGACAGTGCGCGGGCGGCGCAGCCCGCGGCCCGGCGCAGCGTCTCGGGGTCGTACGCGTCGTCCTTGTCCGGGACCGTGCCGAGCCCGACCGCGATGACGACCGGGGCCTTGAGGCCGGACGGCGCGGGGAGCTTGGTCACCTCGCCCTCGGCACCGGAGGCACCCAAGGTCTCCAGGACGGTGGCGAGCTTTCCGTCGAACGCCTTGTCCACGGCCTCGGCGCCCGGTGCGAGGACCAGGTCCCCAGACTTGGATCCAGCGCCCTTGGCGACGCCGACGACGAGTGCGTCGGCGCGCAGCGTCGCCGCACCGGCAGTGCTGAGAGTGAGAGCAGTCACGGTGGTGAAATCTCGCTTCCGTTGAGTTCTGTTTCGGTCGAGGGGTGGGCCGACCGTGCCCGGCGCATCGTAGACGGCGCCGCAATGTGCCGGGAATGAGCCTACGCGCGCCTTTCCTGTTGCCTCACAGCGGCGGGCCGTCCCCGACCCGCCCGGATGTACGGCAGCCTGCCGAGTGGCCGGGTCCGGCGGGAAGGGACCGCGCCAGTAGGGTCGTTGCCGGTGCGGGGCGAGTCCGGGAGAGAACGATGCGGTGGCAGGGTCGGGTTCGCGGTACGGGGCCGTGGGCATCGCTGTCCGCCGCTGTACCGATTCTGTTGGTTCTGCTCACCGCCTGCACCTCGGGGCCACCGGCCCCCGGCCCGGCCCCCGAGCCGACCCCGGGCACCTATTGGCGCCCGGAGCCCGGCGTCGACTGGCAGTGGCAGCTCTCCGGCCGGCTGGACCCCTCGGTGGATGCGCCGGTCTACGACATCGACGGCTTCGAGAACGGTGCGGCGCAGGTGGCGGAACTGCACCGCCGGGACCGCAAGGTCATCTGCTACCTCTCCACCGGCGCCTGGGAGGAGTTCCGCCCGGACGCCGGGAAGTTCCCCGCATCGGTGCTCGGCAAGGGCAACGGCTGGAAGGGCGAGCGCTGGCTGGACATCCGCAGCACCGGTGTCCTGGAGCCGCTGATGGACGCGCGGATCGCGATGTGCGCGAAGAAGGGCTTCGACGCGGTGGAGCCGGACAACATGGACGCCTACCTCAACACGTCCGGCTTCCCTCTCACCGCGGACGACCAGCTGCGCTACAACCGGCTGATCGCCCGCCTCGCCCACGCACACGGTCTGGCCGTCGGCCTGAAGAACGACCTGGACCAGATCCCGGAGCTGGAGCCGGACTTCGACTTCGCGGTCAACGAGCAGTGCGCCCAGTACGAGGAGTGCGACGCCGTCACCCCGTTCATCGAGGCGGGCAAGGCGGTCTTCCACGCGGAGTACGAGCTGGAGCCGGCCCGGTACTGCGCCGAATCGCGGCGGCTGAAGCTGAGTTCCCTGCGCAAGGAGTACGCACTCGGCCCCTGGCGCAGGACCTGCTGGGCCTAGGGCCTGTCCCGCCGCGCCCTAGAACGCCAGCACCACCAGGGCGGCCGTCGCGGCCGTCTCCTCCAGCGCGCCGAACACATCCCCCGTCACCCCGCCGAAGCGCCGCACGCAGTGCCGCAGCAGCAGATGGGCGACGCCCAGCGCGACCACCACGGCCACGGCGTGGTGCACGGCACCGTAACCACCCAGCAGGGCGCCCGTGCCCGCACAGGCCGCGACGGCCAGGACCGTCACGATCGCCGCGCCGCCGAAGGGGACCGTGCCCGCCACCGCCGCTCCCAGGCCCTCGGGCCGGGCCGGCGGGATGCCCTGACGGGACGCCAGGGTGAGCGCCAGCCGGGCGGCGACGGCGGCCACGACCGTCCCCGCGGCGCCCTGCGCCCAGCCCTGTCCGTACAGCTCGAAGAGGACGGCGACCTGCGCCAGCAGGACGAAGAGCAGCGTGATGACGCCGAACGGACCAATGTCCGACTGCTTCATGATGCGCAGTGCTTCCTCGGCGGGCTTCGCGCTGCCGAGGCCGTCCGCGGTGTCCGCGAGGCCGTCCAGATGCAGCCCCCGGGTGAGGGCCGCCGGTACGGCGACGGAGACGACCGCCGCGAGCAGGGGCCCCGATCCCAGCAGCAGCGACAGGGTGCCGGGCACGGCCGCGAGCAGACCCACGAGGAGCCCGGCGAGCGGGGCGCCGAGCATGCCGGCGCGGGCGGTCTCACGGTCCCAGCGGGTGACGCGGACGGGGAGCGCGGTGAGGGTGCCGAAGGCGAAACGTATGCCGTGGCTGTTCAGGGAGGTCACCGCGCGCAGGCTAGCGGGTGCCCGTCACGGATAGATTGGCCAAATCGCCTAAATGCTCTGAAGGTGACGTATCGGGAGTGGGTGGCATGGGTCACTGGTTTCACCAGAACTTCGTCGAGCCGGGCAAGCTTCCGATGCTCCTGGCCCTGAGCGCTTTTGTGCTGACGTTCGCCGTCACCCGCCTGATCACGCGGCTGATCCGGGCCGGGAAGGGCCCCTTCCGCAACGTCACGCCCGGCGGCGTGCACATTCACCACGTGGTGCCGGGCGTGGTGCTCACCGTGCTCGGCGGCTTCGGTGCGGTGGCCAGCGGCCGGGCGGGGGTCGGTGCCGGAATCTGGGCGGTGGTCTTCGGTGTGGGCGCCGGGCTCGTGCTCGACGAGTTCGCGCTGATCCTGCACCTGGACGACGTGTACTGGACCGAACAGGGCCGGCAGAGCGTGGAGGTCGTCGTCCTCACCGCCGCGCTCGTGGGGCTCTTCCTGGCCGGTTTCTCGCCGCTCGGCGTCAACGAACTGAGCGACGACGAGCAGCAGGGCCGGCTGAGCATCATCCTGACGCTCGTCGTCAACTTCGCCTTCGTGCTGATCGCCCTCTTCAAAGGCAAGGTACGCATGGCGGTCCTCGGTGCGCTGATTCCGTTCGTCGCCCTGGTCGGCGCGGTCAGGCTGGCCCGGCCGGCCTCGCCGTGGGCGAAGCGGTTCTACGGGAACAGGCACCGGGCGAGGTCCAGGGCGGTGCTGCGCGCCTACCACCACGACGTGCGCTGGGCCGGTCCGCGCCGCAAGTTCCAGGACCTGATCGGCGGCACCCCCGACCGGGCCCCGCTCCCCGACCGGAAACCCTGACCACCGGACGGGTCAGGCGTCCGCGGCCTTCTCGTCGGCCTTCTCCTCGGCGTCCTCGACGGCCTCTGTGTCCTCGGCAGCCTCCGCCTCTTCCTCCTCCTCCGCTGCGCGCTCCGGCAGTTCCGCCGCCAGCGCCGCAGCGGCCTGCACCAGGGGAAGTGCGAGGATCGCCCCGCTGCCCCCGCCCACGGTGACCCCGTGATCGAGCAGCGGCGTGAGCGCCATCCGGTCCAGCGCCTTGGCCTGCGCCGGCTCGCCGCTGGCCTGCCCCGCCAGCCACCAGTCCGGCGCCCGGAACGCGGCCCGCTGCGCCACCAGCGCGCAGGCCGCCCCGACCACACCGTCCAGAATCACCGGCATCCGGCGGACCGCGCTCTGCAGCAGGAAGCCCGTCATCGCCGCCAGATCGGCGCCGCCGACCGCGGCCAGCAGCTCCAGCTGGTCGCCCAGCACCGGCCGCGCCCGGCGCAGTGCGTCGCGGATCGCGGCGCACTTGCGCATCCACGCCAGGTCGTCGATCCCGGCGCCGCCACGGCCGGTGACCACCGAGGCGTCCGTGCCGCACAGGGCCGCGATCAGGACGGAGGCCGCCGTGGTGCCGCCGACGCTCAGATCACCGAGCACCACCAGATCCGTGCCGGAGTCGGCCTCCTCGTCGGCGATCGCCATGCCCAGCCGTACGGCCTGCTCGGCCTCCTCGGCCGTCAGCGCGTCCTCGATGTCGATGCGCCCGCTGCCACGCCGCACCCGGTGCCGTACGACGGACTCGGGCAGCAGCTCCGGATCGCAGTCCAGGCCGGCGTCGACGATCCGTACGGGGACCGAGAAGCGGCGGGCCAGTACGGCGACGGGGCTCGCACCGTCCAGCGTGTCCCGGACGAGCTCGTACGCGGTGCCCGCGGCGCGGCCGGAGACATCCAGTGCCGCCACCCCGTGGTCCGCGGCGAAGATCACCACGCGCGGCTGGTCGACCGGCCTGACCGGTACGGCCTGCTGGGCGGCCGAGAGCCATTCCCCCAGGTCGTCGAGGCGCCCGAGCGCCCCGGGCGGCACGATCAGCCGCTCCCGTCGTTCCTCGGCGTCGCGCCGTACGCCGCCGTCGGGGCGTTCGATCAGGTCGGAGAAGTCGTCCAGATTCACGGGGGTCTGCCTCGCGGGGTCGGTACGTGATGTCGGGGAACCCGGCGGCGGGCTCCCGGACGGAACAGTACCCGGCACATTTCTGACGCCCCGTCAGTCAGTTGCCCCGGAACCGGAGCACGAGCTCACCCCCGCAGCACCAGCGCCTGCCCCGCCACCACCAGCAGCACGTGCTCGCACTCGGCGGCGAACGCGGCGTTCAACCGCCCCAGCTCGTCGCGGAAGCGCCGCCCGGCAGCCGTCGCCGGGACCACCCCCGAACCGACCTCGTTCGTCACCGCCACCACGGTCCGCCGGGTCCCGCGCACCGCGCGCACCAGCTCGGCGACCCGCACCCGCAACGCCTCCTCGCCGCCTCCGGCCCATGTCGCGTCGTCCCAGGCCCCCACCCGGTCCATCGCGTCCGTCAGCCACAGCGACAGGCAGTCGATCAGCAGCGGGGGACCGTCCGCCGCCAGCAGCTCCGCCACCTCGCAGGTCTCCTCCGTACGCCACGCGGCGGGCCTGCGCTCCCGGTGCAATCCGACCCGGGCAGCCCACTCCACGTCCCCGTCCCGGCGCCCGCCGGTCGCCACGTACACCACCTCGGGGAAGGTCTCCAGCCGCTGCTCGGCCTCCAACGACTTCCCCGACCGGGCTCCACCGGTCACCAGCGTGCGCCGCGGCACATCGGGTACGGCGTGGTATTCGCCCACCACGAGCGTCGTCCCGTCCGGCACGGCCCGCGCTCCGGCCGCCGCGAGCCGCCGGTCCAAGGCGTCTCCGGGCGGAGCGTCGTGGTCCAGATGGACGGCGATCACCTCGGTGGTCGGCCCGATCGCCTCGACCGCCCGCAGCCGGGCCACCGCGTCGGGGCGCCCGGTCACATCGCCCACCACCATGTCGTACGGCTCCGCCGCACGGTCGGCGAGACCGCTGGGAGCGGCCCCGGGCGGCAGATACAGCAACCGCTCGCCCTCCGGTGACGTCACCTCGTAACCGGTCCCCGGCGCGTCCATCGGCACCGCCCGCACCCGGTGGCCGCTGATCAGCGTCAACACCTGGCCGTCCGGCACCCGGCCGGCCGGCGGCAGCCCGGCAGGCAGTTCCAGGGCGGGCCCGTCATGGGGATGGGTCAGCAGCACCTGCCGTACGGCGGTGAGCGAATGCCCCGCGCGGGCGGCGGCGAACACGGCCCCCGGGGTGAGGTCGAGCAGCAGCGCGTCGTCGACCAGGAGTGCGGTCGCGGCACGCGCCCGCACACCGCGGGCCGAGGCGCAGGCGGCGCAGGGACATTCGGGCCGCGGCAGCCCGTCGGGGGCTCCGGTGCCCAGCAGAGTCAGTTCCACGTGCTGATCCTCCCGCGTCCAGGCACCCCGTGCGCGCCCGGGCGAGGTACTAGGCTCTGGGCAGCAACGTGACCCAGGAGGCGGACATGGCGTGGACGTGGCGGTTCGAGAAGTCCGACGGTACGGAGACGGAGCCGGCGCTGACGCCGGACGAGTTCACGACCCAGGGCGATGCGGAGTCCTGGATCGGTGAGTTCTGGAAGGAGCTTCTGGAGGGCGGGGCGGAACAGGTCACGCTCTTCGAGGACGCGACGAAGATCTACGGCCCGATGAGCCTCTCGGCCGACCAGGGCTGACGCTCCGTCCCCGTACCCGACCGCCGGACGGGCCCGTGCACGAGCCCGTCCGGCGATCGAGGGAACATCCGGGACGACAGGTCCTGGGGCCTCTCGTTCGGATCATGCCGGGCTCGCGGGGTCCGGCACGCGCTCCCGCAAGCACTCGGCTTCTTCCCCAAGCTCTCAACTTCGTTCGAGCAGGGGAGACCCCATTGAGCAGGGGAGACCCCATCGCGTTGCTTCAACCCTCCGCCTTGCAGCTGCACGCACCGGACCCCGCTCCCTGATCCGGCCTGATCCAAACGGCAGGCCCTAGATCTCGCCCAGCGTGACCTCGGCCGTCTTCTGCGCGTCACTGCGCAGGTACGTCACGGTGATCTTCTGGCCCGGCTCGTGGTCCGCCAGGGCCTCCGACAGCGAGGTGATCGTCGTGACCTCGGCGTCGCCGATCTTCGTGATGATGTCTCCGACCCGCAGCCCCGCCTTGTCGGCGGCGCCGCCCCCGGCCACGCTGACCAGTGCCACCCCGACCGGCTGGTAGTCGTCGTCGACGACCGTGCGTCCGGTGATGTTCAGGGCCGCCCGGCCGGAGTGGGTGACCTTGCCGTCCTTGATGATCTGGTCGGCGATCGTCCTCACCATCGAGACGGGAATCGCGAATCCGATACCCGGCGCGGTACTGCCACCCAGCTGCGGGTCCGTCGCCGCCAGGGTCGGGATGCCGATCACCTCGCTGTCGAGGTTCACGAGCGCGCCGCCGCTGTTGCCCGGGTTGATCGCCGCCGAGGTCTGCACCATGTTGGCGATGGTCACCCCGGTGCCGCCGCCCGCGCCTCTCTCGGTGACGGTCCGGCCGAGAGCCGAGACGATGCCCTGGGTGACGCTGCTGGACAGGCCGAGCGGCGAGCCCATCGCCATCACGATCTGCCCCACCGCGACCTTGTCCGAGTCGCCGAACTTCGCGGCCTTCAGCCCGTCGGGCGCCTCGTCGAGCTTGAGGACGGCGAGGTCCTGTTCCGGATACGAGACGACCAGGGAGGCGCCGAGCACCTTCTCGCCGGTGGCGACGGTGACCTTGAAGGTCTTCTCGTCGCCGACCACATGGGCGTTGGTGACGATATGGCCCTTGGCGTCGTAGACGATGCCGGAGCCCAGGCCGTTGGAGGTGTCGATCTGCACGACGGACGGCAGGACGTTCTTGATGACTTCCTGGTAGTCGCTCTGCAGCTCATTGGTGGCCCGGGACACGGGGCCCTGCCGCGCGGAGTCCGACCGGGTGGCTTCGGGAGCTGCGGACCCGGAGTCCGGGGCGGAACAGCCGCCCACCAGGGCGATCGCACAGACGCCGGCGGTCAGAGGCAGCAGCAGTCGACTGCGAGAGAGGGGTGCATGCATGTCCGGAGTATCACCAGCGGCCCCGCGCGTGGGCCTGCGCTGATACGCCGACCGGGCGTACGGCGCCGGCCGGGCGCCGCCGCCCCGGAGGCCGTTCCGGGCGCGTCGGCCGGGTCAGCCGCGTACGCCGCAGAGATGCAGCAGCGCCGCCACCCGGCGGTACGGATCGGTCCGCCCCGCCCGGTCCTCGGCGTCCAGCAGCCGTGCGAGCTCCGGCGGGGCAGGCAGCTCCGCCTCGTTGCTCACGTTGTCGCAGAAGACCCGCACCCCGTACCAGGCGTGCAGCGGCGCGGCGATTCCGGCGAGCGTGGCGGTCAGGGCGTCGAGCCGGTCGGCCCGCACCGTGACGCCGAGCCGGTTGGTGTACGTGTCGGTGTCGAACGCGGCCAGTGCCGCGCCGAAGTCCCCGGCGGTCCCGGGCCGCATGGCCAGCGCGTCCGCGTTCCGTACGAGCAGCGAAAGGAGCCCGCCGGAGGCCAGCATCCGGGCCAGGCCCGCCAGCATCGGATCGGGCTCCTGGACATACATCAGCACGCCGTGGCAGAGCACCAGGTCGAAGCTTCCGGGCAGGAAGTGCACACCCGTGTCCTGGCCGTCGCCCTCGATCAGCCGGACCCGCTCCCGGATGCCCTCGGGTTCCCCCGCGAGCGCCTGCCGGGCGGCCGTCAGCATCGTGCCGTCGGACTCCAGGCCGGTCACCGAGTGACCGGCCCGGGCCAGGCGCAGGGCCTGGGTGCCCTGCCCCATGCCGACATCGAGCACCCGCAGCCGCTGCCCCACCGGGAAGCGCGCGGCTATCTGCTCGTCCAGCTGCCGGGCAACGAGCTCCTGGCGGACCACGTTACGCAGTCCGCCCAGGCTCTTCATCCACGCCGGAGCGGCCCCCGTGAAGCCGGAGGCCGTGCTCAGGGCCGCTCTCCGCGCTTGACCTGCGGCTTGGGAAGCCGCAGTCGGCGCATCTGGAGCGTACGCATCAGGCCGTACGCGACGGCGCCGCGCTTCGGGGTGTCGGGGAAGCGTTCCCGCAGCTGCTTCTTGAGCCGGAACGCCAGACCGATCGAGTCGACGACGATCAGCACGATCACACCGAGCCAGAGCAGCAGAGAGATGTTCTGGATGTTCTGGATCTGGATCACGCTGAGGATCAGGATGATCACTGCCAGCGGCAGGAAGTACTCGGCGATGCAGAAGCGAGAGTCCACGAAGTCACGGACAAAGCGCCGGACCGGCCCCTTGTCGCGCGCCGGCAGATAACGCTCGTCGCCCGTCGCGAGCGCCTCACGCTGTTTGGCCAGGTCGGATCGCCTGGCTTCGCGCTGGCGCTTCGTGGCCTCCTTGCGGTCGGTAGGCGTGCTGGAGGCACGACGGCGCTGCGTCTGGGCCTCGCTGCGCTTGGGGGTGGGGCGACCCTTCGGTGACTCGGGGTCGCGGGGCTGCTTGGAGAGGTCCGCCGTCACCTTGCCGGTGGGGGCCTTCTCGTCCTTGGAAGAACGGCTACGGAACACAAAACCCAAGGGTACGGGGTCGACCGTGAGGAGAACGGACCGGGCGGGAACGATCCGGCAACGGCCCGCGTCCTTAAAGGCATCCCGACAGGGGCAGAACGGACGATGCCGCGTGTTTCCCTGACCGTCACCTACTCCCTGCGCGGGAGCGGTCACCGGGGGCAGTCGTCCTTGCGGAGGAGCACATCCGTGCTCCGACAGTGCGGTAATAGAGACAGGGCCCGTACTGTGGGTTCTGTTGGAGTGCTGGAGCTCAGTCCGTCAGAAGGGGGCGCGCGAAGCCCATGAGCGGTGTCATGAAGCGTATGGGAATGATCTTCCGCGCGAAGGCAAACAAGGCCCTTGACCGGGCCGAGGATCCGCGCGAGACCCTCGATTACTCGTACCAGAAGCAGCTGGAGCTGCTTCAGAAGGTGCGCCGCGGTGTCGCCGATGTGGCGACCTCGCGCAAACGGCTGGAATTGCAGCTGAACCAGCTGCAGGGCCAGTCGTCCAAGCTGGAGGACCAGGGCCGCAAGGCACTCGCGCTCGGCCGCGAGGATCTGGCCCGCGAGGCGCTGTCCCGCCGCGCAGCCCTCCAGCAGCAGGTCACGGACCTGGAGACGCAGCACCAGACGCTGCAGGGCGAGGAGGAGAAGCTCACTCTCGCGGCCCAGCGGCTCCAGGCCAAGGTCGATGCCTTCCGTACCAAGAAGGAGACCATCAAGGCGACGTACACGGCGGCCCAGGCGCAGACCCGGATCGGCGAGGCGTTCTCGGGCATCTCCGAGGAGATGGGCGACGTCGGCCTGGCGATCCAGCGGGCCGAGGACAAGACCCAGCAGCTCCAGGCGCGAGCCGGAGCCATCGACGAGCTGCTCGCCTCCGGCGCCCTGGACGACCCGACCGGGACGGCGAAGGACGACATCGCTGCCGAGCTGGACCGGATCTCCGGTGGTACCGATGTGGAGCTGGAGCTGCAGCGCATGAAGGCCGAACTGGCCGGCGGCTCCTCCGCACAGCAGCAGGCCATCGAAGGCGGCACGCAGGACGCCGCACCGCAGTCGCAGCAGAGTCCGCACAAGTTCGACAAGCAGTAAGGGCAACGTCATGATCGTACGGATCATGGGGGAGGGTCAGCTCACGCTGGCCGACAGTCACGTCGCCGAGCTCAACAAGCTCGACGACGAGCTGCTCGCAGAGATGGAGAGCGGCGACGGCGCAGGTTTCCGCTCCACCCTCCAGGCACTTCTGGACAAGGTGCGAGAGCTCGGTTCACCTCTGCCGGACGACTCCCTGGAGCCGTCCGAACTGATCCTGCCGTCGTCCGACGCGACCCTCGAAGAGGTGCGCGACATGCTCGGCGACGAGGGCCTGATCCCCGGCTGACGTGCCACCCGCTCCAGCACCCGCCTGCTGTGCCCCGCCCGGTCCGCCGGCCGCGGGGCACGGTGCTGTACCGGAAGCCGCACACGTACGGGACAACACGGCGCGCGACACGCCGTACCGTAGCTCGACGTGACCACCCTCGGAACCGGGTTCGTACGTGCCCATCGCTGGCTGCGCGGCCATCCCCTCGCCTTCGACGCGGGGCTCGCCCTGGCGGTGCTCGTCTGCATGATCTGCGCGTCGTTCGCCGACCCGAACCACGGGGCGAACGGGCCCTCCTTCGGCACCCGCACCCCCGAACCGCTCAGCGTGCTCCTGATGGTGCTCGGCGCCGGGGCGCTCGTCCTGCGGCGGCGGAGCCCGATGGCGGTGCTCGCCGCCACCGGGGCACTGTCCACCGCCGAGTTCGTGGTGATGGACCCGCCCGCCCCCGTGGTGATGAGCGCCGTGATCGCGCTCTACACGGTGGCCTCCCGCACCGACCGCCCCACCACCTGGCGGGTCGGCCTGCTGACCATGGCGGTACTGACCGTGGCGGCGATGTTCTTCGGCTCGGCCCCCTGGTACAGCCAGGAGAATCTCGGCGTCTTCGCGTGGACCGGAATGGCGGGCGCCGCGGGGGACGCCGTACGCAGCAGGCGGGCGTTCGTCGACGCGATCAGGGAACGGGCCGAACGAGCCGAGCGCACCCGTGAGGAGGAGGCGCGCCGCAGGGTCGCCGAGGAGCGGCTGCGGATCGCCCGGGACCTGCACGACGTCGTCGCCCACCACATCGCGCTCGTCAACGTCCAGGCAGGCGTCGCAGCCCACGTCATGGACAAGCGCCCGGACCAGGCGAAGGAGGCGCTCGCCCACGTCCGGGACGCCAGCCGCTCCGCGCTCAACGAACTCCGTGCCACCGTCGGTCTGCTCCGCCAGTCCGGCGACCCGGAGGCGCCCACCGAACCGGCCCCCGGGCTTGCCGTACTCGGCGAGCTGGTGAATACCTTCCGCAATGCCGGACTCCCCGTCGAGGTGGCCTGCACCGACCGGAAGACCCCGCTGCCCGCAGCCGTCGACCTGGCCGCGTACCGGGTCATCCAGGAGGCGCTGACGAATGTGCGCAAGCACGCCGGGGCGGACGCGAAGGCCGAGGTGAGTGTCGTACGGGTCGGGGCCACCGTCGAGATCACGGTGCTCGACAACGGCAGCGGCCGGGCCGAAGGAGCAGCCGGGGAGGGCGACGGCGGCGGCCACGGACTCATCGGCATGCGCGAACGCGTCACCGCCTTCGGCGGCACCCTCACCGCGGCCCCCCGCTACGGCGGCGGATTCCGCGTCCATGCGATCCTGCCGGTCAAGGCCCGCACGGGTGAGCAGGCGACGTCCGGCACTTCGGGCGGAACGGGGGGACAGGCGTGAATCCGATCAAGGTGCTGCTCGCCGACGACCAGGCGCTGCTGCGCAGCGCCTTCCGGGTGCTGGTCGACTCGGAGCCCGATATGCACGTCGTGGGAGAGGCCGCGGACGGCGCCGAGGCCGTGGCGCTGGCCCGCTCGACGCGCGCCGATGTGGTGCTGATGGACATCCGGATGCCCGGCACCGACGGGCTCGCCGCGACCCGCATGATCAGCGCCGACCCGGATCTGGCGGATGTCCGGATCGTCATGCTCACCACCTTCGAGGTCGACGAGTACGTGGTGCAGTCCCTGCGCGCCGGTGCGTCGGGCTTCCTGGGCAAGGGCGCCGAACCGGACGAACTGCTCAATGCCATCCGTATCGCGGCAGGCGGCGAAGCGCTGCTCTCCCCGGCCGCGACCAAGGGGCTCATCGCCACCTTCCTCGCCCAGGGCGGGAGCTGGGGCGAGGGGCCGGACGCCGCCGCGTACTCCGAACGGCTCGCCGCACTCACCGTGCGCGAACGCGAGGTGCTGGTCCTGGTCGCGGGCGGTCACTCCAACGACGAGATCGCCGAGCGGCTCACGGTCAGCCCACTCACCGTCAAGACCCATGTGAACCGGGCGATGGCGAAGCTCGGAGCCCGGGACCGGGCGCAACTGGTGGTAACCGCGTACGAATCGGGCCTGGTGCGTCCCAGGGTCGAGTAGCGGTCCGGGGCAGGGGGTGGAGATGCGGTGTACTCCACCTGCGGTATGCGCGGAATAAGAAAGCAACCCCGGGGCCGACGATTCGGCCACGAGGAGCGGCGATCGTATAAGCGGGTGAGGTGTGTCCCCCTTGATCGCCCGCCCATCTGCCGCGTACGCCACAGAAGAGAGACCCACCCATGTCCTGGCTGTCCAGATTCAGCCTCGCGCAACGGGCCCTGATCGGGCTGATCTCGATCGTCGCTCTGGTATTCGGAGCGATCGCGATCCCGCAGCTCAAGCAGCAACTGCTGCCCACCATCGAGTTCCCGATGGTGTCGGTGCTTGCCCCCTATCAGGGTGCGTCCCCCGATGTGGTCGAGAAGCAGGTCGTCGAACCGCTCGAGAACTCCATCAAGGCCGTCGACGGCGTCGAGGGCATCACCTCGACCGCCGCCGAGGGCAACGCCGTCATCATGGCGACCTTCGACTTCGGTGACCAAGACACCAAGCAGCTCGTCGCCGACATCCAGCAGGCCGTGAACCGCGCCCGCATCCAGCTCCCCGACGACGTCGACCCGCAGGTCATCGCCGGCTCGACGGACGACATCCCGGCCGTCGTCCTCGCCGTCACCTCAGACAAGGACCAGCAGGCGCTCGCCGACCAGCTGGACCGCACGGTCGTCCCCGCCCTGGAGGACATCGACGGTGTCGGCCAGGTGACGGTCGACGGTGTCCAGGACCTCCAGATCTCCGTCACCCCCGACGACAAGAAGCTCGCCGCGGCCGGTCTGAACGCCGGCTCGCTGTCCCAGGCCCTCCAGTCGGGCGGCGCCACCGTCCCGGGCGGCTCGTTCTCCGAGGCGGGCAAGAGCCGCACGATCCAGGTCGGCGGTGGCTACACCTCCCTGAAGCAGATCGAGGACCTGACGGTCTCCGCGCAGAACCCGGCGACGGGCAAGCCCGGCAAGCCGGTCCGCGTCGGTGACGTCGCCACGGTGAAGGAGGAGCCGTCCACCGCGGTCGCCATCACCCGTACGAACGGCAAGCCGAGCCTCGCCGTCATGGCGACGATGGACAAGGACGGCAGCGCCGTCGCCATCTCGGACGCCGTCCGCGACAAGCTCCCCGACCTGCGCAAGGACCTCGGCACGGGCGCCGAACTGACCGTCGTCTCCGACCAGGGCCCCGCCGTCTCCAAAGCGATCTCCGGTCTGACCACCGAGGGCGCGCTCGGCCTGCTCTTCGCGGTCATCGTGATCCTGGTCTTCCTGGCGTCGCTGCGCTCGACCCTGGTCACCGCGGTATCCATCCCGCTCTCGGTGGTCCTCGCGCTGATCGTGCTGTGGACCCGCGACCTGTCGCTGAACATGCTCACGCTCGGCGCGCTCACCATCGCCATCGGCCGGGTCGTCGACGACTCGATCGTGGTCCTGGAGAACATCAAGCGGCACCTCGGCTACGGCGAGGAGCGCCACTCGGCGATCATCACCGCGGTCAAGGAGGTGGCCGGAGCGGTCACCTCGTCGACGCTCACCACGGTCGCCGTGTTCCTGCCGATCGGTCTGGTCGGCGGCATGGTCGGCCAGCTGTTCGGCTCGTTCTCCCTGACCGTCACGGCGGCGCTGCTGGCCTCCCTGCTGGTCTCGCTGACCGTGGTCCCCGTCCTGTCCTACTGGTTCCTGCGCGCCCCCAAGGGCGCCGCGGAGAATCCGGCGGAGGCCCGCCGCAAGGCGGAGGAGAAGGAAGCGAGCAGCAGGCTCCAGCGGCTCTACGTCCCGGTGCTGCGTTTCGCGACCCGGCGCCGGATCACCAGCATCGTCCTCGCCGTCGCCGTGCTGTTCGGCACCTTCGGCATGGTCCCGCTGCTGAAGACGAACTTCTTCGACCAGGGCGAGCAGGAAGTCCTCTCCATCAAGCAGGAGCTCACCGCGGGCACCAGCCTGGCGGCGGCCGACGAGGCGGCGCGGAAGGTCGAGAAGGTACTCGCCGACGAGAAGAACGTCGAGGACTACCAGGTCACGGTCGGCTCGTCCGGCTTCATGGCGGCCTTCGGCGGCGGTACGGGAGCCAACCAGGCCTCGTACCAGGTGACCCTGAAGGACTCGGCCGCCTTCGACGCCACCCAGGAGCGGATCGACGAGGCCCTCGGCAAGCTCGACGGGATCGGTGACACCACCATCGCCGCGGGCGACGGCTTCGGCAGTCAGGACCTGAGCGTCGTGGTCAAGGCCGCCGACGGGGACGTCCTGAAGAAGGCGTCCGAAGTGGTACGCACCGCCGTCGCCGGGCTCAAGGACGTCACCGACGTCCAGAGCGACCTGTCGCAGAGCGTCCCGCGTATCTCGGTGAAGGCCAACGACAAGGCCGCCGCGGCCGGGTTCAGCGACGCCACCCTCGGCGCGGCCGTGGCGGGCGCCGTGCGCGGCACCCCTTCCGGCAAGGCGATCCTCGACGACACCGAGCGCGATGTCGTCGTCACCTCGTCCCACCCGGCCGCCACCATGGCCGAACTGAAGGACGTCCGGCTCGGAGCGGTCACGCTCAGCCAGATCGCCGACGTCGAGCTGGTCCCCGGACCGGTCTCCAAGACCCGGATCGACGGTCAGCGCTCTGCGACCGTCACGGCCAAGCCCACCAGTGACAACACAGGTGAGGTGAGCGCCGCGCTGCTGAAGAAGATCGACGCGCTGGACCTTCCGGCGGGCGCCACCGCCACCATCGGCGGGGTCTCCGAGGACCAGAACGAGGCGTTCCTCAACCTCGGTCTCGCCATGCTGGCGGCCATCGCGATCGTCTTCATGCTCCTGGTCGCGACGTTCCGCTCGCTGATCCAGCCGCTGATCCTGCTGGTCTCCATCCCGTTCGCGGCGACCGGCGCGATCGGCCTGCTCGTCGCCACCGGCACCCCGATGGGTATCCCGGCGATGATCGGCATGCTGATGCTGATCGGCATCGTGGTGACCAACGCGATCGTGCTGATCGACCTGATCAACCAGTACCGGGCCCAGGGCCTGGGCGTCGTCGAGGCGGTCGTCGAGGGAGGCCGCCACCGGCTCCGTCCGATCCTGATGACGGCGCTGGCGACGATCTTCGCGCTGCTCCCGATGGCGCTGGGCGTCACCGGCGACGGCGGGTTCATCTCGCAGCCGCTCGCCGTCGTGGTGATCGGCGGTCTGATCACGTCCACGCTGCTGACCCTGCTGCTCGTGCCGACGCTGTACGCGATGGTCGAGCTCCGCAAGGAGCGCCGCGCGAAGAAGAAGGCTGCCAAGCGCGAGAAGAAGGCCGGCATCCCGGCTCCGAGCCCGTCCGAGGAGACCACCTCGGACGAACCGGAGCCCGCAAAGGCCTGACGCCTCTGTCACACATACATGAAGGCCCCGGCACCGTAAGAACGGTGACGGGGCCTTCATACGGGCACATCAAGCCCGTCCGTCACACTCAAGCCCGTCCGGGCCCACTCAAGCCCGTCCGCCACACCAAGCCGGTCCGGGCCCACTCAAGCCCGTCCGGGCCCACTCAAGCCCGTCCGGCGATTGAGGACATGAAGGGGGCCCGGGGGGCTCACCCCCGGTTTCGGGAAGGGGCGGGTAGGGGACAAGCCCGCCGCAGGCGCCAGGCGCCCCCGACAGCCGCCTACACCCCCGCCACCCCTACGGCAGCGCCAGCATCCGCTCCAGCGCCAGCTTCGCGTACTTCTCCGTCTCGGGATCGACCACGATCCGGTTGACGAGATTGCCCTCGGCCAGCGACTCCAGCGTCCACACGAGATGCGGCAGATCGATCCGGTTCATCGTCGAGCAGAAGCAGACCGTCTTGTCGAGGAAGACGATCTCCTTGTCCTCGGCCGCGAAGCGGTTGGCAAGGCGCCGCACCAGGTTCAGCTCGGTGCCGATGGCCCACTTCGAGCCGGCCGGGGCCGCCTCCAGTGCCTTGATGATGTACTCCGTCGAGCCGACGTAGTCCGCGGCGGCCACGACCTCGTGCTTGCACTCCGGGTGCACCAGCACGTTGACGCCCGGAATGCGCTCCCGCACGTCGTTGACGGACTCCACCGAGAAACGCCCGTGCACCGAGCAGTGCCCGCGCCACAGGATCATCTTCGCGTTGCGGAACTCCTCGGCGGTCAGGCCGCCGTTCGGCTTGTGCGGGTTGTAGAGGACGCAGTCCTCCAGGGTCATGCCCATGTCCCGTACGGCCGTGTTCCGGCCCAGGTGCTGGTCCGGCAGGAAGAGAATCTTCTCGCCCTGCTCGAAGGCCCACTCCAGGGCCCTCTTCGCGTTCGACGAGGTACAGATCGTGCCGCCGTGCTTGCCGGTGAAGGCCTTGATGTCGGCGGAGGAGTTCATGTACGAGACGGGCACGACCTGCTCGGCGACGCCGGCCTCGGTCAGTACGTCCCAGCACTCGGCGACCTGCTCGGCGGTGGCCATGTCGGCCATCGAGCAGCCGGCCGCCAGGTCGGGCAGCACGACCTTCTGCTCGTCGCCGGTCAGGATGTCCGCGGACTCGGCCATGAAGTGCACGCCGCAGAAGACGATGTACTCGGCCTCGGGGCGCGCGGCCGCGTCCCGGGCGAGCTTGAAGGAGTCGCCGGTGACATCCGCGAACTGGATGACCTCGTCGCGCTGGTAGTGGTGGCCGAGGACGAAGACTTTGTCCCCGAGCTTCTCCTTGGCGACGCGGGCGCGCTCCACCAGGTCCGGGTCGGACGCGGAGGGGAGGTCGCCGGGGCATTCGACGCCGCGCTCGCTCTTCGGGTCGGCCTCACGGCCGAGCAGCAGCAGTGCGAGGGGCGTCGGCTGTACATCCAGGGGCTGGGCGGTGGTCACGTCACGCACCCTTTCTTTTCTGCGGCTTGCCTTTTCGTCTATTTGACGTTATCTATCATAACCGCTTCGTGTCAGTTTGACGATGCCGATAGCGTCGATGTGACGCATCCCCCCGCCGGTGCGGTGTGCGAGCATGAAAAGGAACAGGCAAGCGCCGGCCCGGAATGAATCCGAGGCTCCGACGGTTGCAACGTCGGCAAGCAGTCCGTACAACCCGGGAGAGAAGCAGATGTCCGTATCGGACGAGACCACCACCGTGAGCGACGGCATCCTCCTGTCCGACGCCGCCGCAGCCAAGGTCAAGGGCCTGCTGGAGCAGGAAGGCCGCGAGGACCTGGCGCTGCGCGTCGCCGTTCAGCCCGGCGGCTGTTCCGGCCTGCGCTACCAGCTCTTCTTCGACGAGCGTTCGCTCGACGGCGACGTCGTGAAGGACTTCGACGGCGTCAAGGTCGTGACCGACCGGATGAGCGCCCCCTACCTGGGCGGCGCCTCCATCGACTTCGTCGACACGATCGAGAAGCAGGGCTTCACGATCGACAACCCGAACGCCTCGGGTTCCTGCGCCTGCGGCGACTCCTTCAGCTAAGCCTGAGGTTCGCGGCACGGCAGCGGAACGACAGCGCACGGCTGCGGCGGCTGTCCCGGTATCCGGGACC
>NZ_JBHUUV010000066.1:0-26787 GCF_042670885.1 Streptomyces sp. NPDC057136 | reverse complement strand
CGAGCGTTAGCCAGGGCCTGGCGGATGACGCGCTGCTGGGACGGACCGTTCGGCGCGGTCAGGCCGTTGCTCGCACCGTCCTGGTTCACCGCCGACCCACGCACCACCGCCAGCACCTGATGACCCTTGCGCCGCGCATCCGACAGCCGCTCCACCAGCAGCACACCAACACCCTCGGCCAGTCCGGTGCCGTCCGACGCGGCCGCGAACGGCTTGCAGCGCCCGTCTGCGGCCAGCGCCTGCTGCTGGCTGAAGTCGATGAAGGTGTTGGGCGAGACCATCACCGTGACGCCGCCCGCGAGGGCCATGTCGCACTCGCCCTGCCGCAGTGCCTGCGCCGCGAGATGCAGGGTCACCAGCGACGACGAGCAGGCGGTGTCCAACGTGACCGCCGGGCCCTCGAGTCCGAAGACGTAACTGAGCCGGCCGGACAGGACACTGCTGGAGGTGCCGGTGCCCAGGAACGCCTCGATGCCCTCGGGCACGGCCCGCACATCCGAGGCGTACTCCTTGTACATCACACCGGCGAAGACGCCGGTGCGGCTGCCGCGCACCGACACCGGGTCGATCCCGGCCCGCTCGAACGCCTCCCACGAGGTCTCCAGCAGCAACCGCTGCTGCGGATCCATCGCCAGCGCCTCACGCGGCGAGATCCCGAAGAACGACGGGTCGAAGCCCGCCGCGTCGTCGACGAAGCCGCCCTCGTGCACATAGGAGGTCCCACGCCGTTCCCGGCGCGGGTCCCACAGCCCCTCCAGGTCCCAGCCGCGGTCGGCCGGGAACGGAGCTATCGCGTCCGTGCCGGATTCGAGCAGCTCCCACAGCTGCTCGGGGCCGTCGATCCCGCCGGGGAACCGGCAGGCCATGCCGACGATCGCGATCGGCTCGCGTGCCTTCGACTCGGCATCGTTCAGCCGCTGCCGGTACTCGTGAAGGTCGGCGGCAGCCTTCTTCAGGTACCCGCGGAGCTTGTCCTCGTTGGACATGGCCATGTTCTCGTCGTCTCTTCTCAGTTGATCCCGAAGCCGTCGAGGAGATCGAAGATCTCGTCGTCGGTCGCGGATTCGATCTTTTCCCTGACCGTCTCGTCCTCCGCGCCGCCTTCGGCTGCGGACGCGGCGGTCAGCTTGGCCAGCAGGGCGTTCAGCCGGACCGCCACTCGATCCCGGCCGTCACCGTCCTCCGCCAGGCCGGACAGGGCTTGCTCCAAGGTGTCGATCTCGGCGATCACCGACTGCACGGCGCGCTCCTCGCCCATGGTGTCGGAGGCGAGTTCGGTGCCCAGCAGCTCGGCGATCGCGGCGGGCGTGGGATGGTCGAACACCAGCGTCGCGGGCAGGCGCAGCCCGGTCGCCGCCGTCAGCCGGTTGCGCAGCTGCACCGCCGTCAGCGAGTCGAAGCCGACCTCGCGGAACGCCCGGTCCGGCTCGACCGCGTCCGCGGAGGAGTGACCGAGCACGGAGGCGGCCTGGGACCGCACCAGATCCAGCAGCAGCGCGGACCGTTCGTCCTCCGGCGTGGCCGCCAGGTGCTCCCGGAGTGCGTCCGCAGAGCCTCCTGATGCGTCCGCCGTGCGCCGTGCCGGGGTGCGGACCAGGCCGCGCAGCAGGGGCGGCAGCGCATCGGCGCGTGCCAGCTCGCGCAGCCCGGGAAGGTCCAGCCGGACGGGGACCAGCACGGCCTCGTCCAGGGCCTCGGCGGTGTCCAGCAGCGCCAGGCCCTCGTCGGAGGTCAGAGCCGCGACCCCGCCGCGCGACAGGCGCCGTATGTCGCCGTCGTCGAGGTGGCCGGTCATGTCGCCGGCCTCCTCCCACAGGCCCCAGGCCAGCGAGGTGGCCGGGAGTCCGTCCGCGCGGCGCTGCCGGGCGAGGGCGTCCAGGAAGGCGTTGGCCGCCGCGTAGTTGGCCTGGCCCGGACCGCCGAAGACACCGGCCGCCGAGGAGAACAACACGAACGCGGCGAGGTCCAGCCCTGCGGTCAGCTCGTGCAGATGCCATGCCGCATCGGTCTTCGGACGCAGCACCCGGTCGACCTGGTCGGCGGTGAGGGTCCCGATCACACCGTCGTCCAGCACGCCCGCGGCGTGCACCACGGCGGTCAACGGGTGGGCGGCGGGGATGCCGTCCAGCAAAGCGGCCAGCGCATCCCGGTCGGCGGCGTCGCACGCGGCGATGGTCACCTCGGCGCCGAGTGCGGCCAGTTCGGCCCGCAGTTCGGCGGCGCCCGGGGCGTCCGGGCCGCGTCGGCCGGTCAGCAACAGGTGCCGGACGCCACGGGTGGTGACCAGGTGGCGGGCGACGATCGCGCCCAGGGTGCCGGTGCCGCCGGTGACGAGCACCGTGCCCTCCGGGTCCCGGTCCGCCCGCTGCCCGGCCCCGGTGGCCGGGGCGGCGACCCGGGCGAGACGGGGCGTGAACGCCGTGCCCGCACGGATCGCCAGCTGCTCCTCGCCGCCTGCCACCGCACCCGGGAAGGCGCGCAGCGAGGCGTCGTGGTCGTCGAGGTCCACCAGCACGAGGCGGCCGGGGTTCTCCGACTGCGCGGAGCGCACCAGGCCCCATACGGCCGCCTGCGCCGGGTCGGCCGGGATCCCGTCGGCCGGCCCGGTGGCGACCGCGCCGCTGGTGACGATCACCAGCCGGGACGCGGCGAACCGGTCGTCGGCTAGCCACTCCTGCACCAGCCGGAGCGTGCGGTGCACCGCACCGCGGGCCGCGGCGGCCCGGTCATCGGTCCAGGTCTGCCCGGCGCAGCAGGCGACGACCAGGTCCGGGACGGTTTCGCCGATGGCCGCCAGGTCGTCGGGCGTGCTGACGGGTGCGCCCGCACCGCTCAGCGCGACACCGATCTTGAGCGGGTCCTCGCCGAGGACCGCCCAGTTGGCGGCCGGGGTGCCGGACAGGAGCGGCTCGGACAGCCACTCCAGGCGGAACAGCGAGTCCGCTCCTTCGCCGCCCGCGGCCGCGAGCTGCTCGGCGGAGATCCTGCGCACCACGAGCGAGTCCACCGACGCGATCGGGGAGCCCTCACCGTCGGCGACGCGCACCCGCACCGCGTCCGTCCCGGCCCCGGACAGCCGCACCCGCAGCGCCCTGGCGCCCGGGGCGGCGGCGTGCAGCGCGACCCCGGACCAGGCGAACGGCAGCGGCGCACCGCCGTCGCCCGCCCCGGCGTCGTCCACGAACCGGCCCAGGCCGATCGCGTGCAGCGCCGCGTCCAGCAGCGCCGGGTGCACCCCGAAGGTGTCCGTTTCCACGCCCTCGGGCAGGGCCACGTCGGCAAAGACCTCGTCGCCCGCGCGCCAGGCGGCCCGCACACCCTGGAAGGTGGGCCCGTATTCCAGTCCGGCCGTGGCCAGTTCGTCGTACAGGGCGGAGACGTCGACCGGTTCCGCGCCGAGCGGCGGCCAGTTGTGCGCCGCCTCCTCTGCCTCGGGCCCGGCCTCGGCCAGTGTGCCGGACGCGTGCCGGGTCCAGGGCTGCTCGGCCTCGGCGTCCTCCCGCCGGGAGTGGATCACCACCGGGCGATGCCCGTCGTCGTCCGGCTCACCGACCGAGACGCGCAGCTGGACGCCGCCCGTGTCGGGCAGCACCAACGGCGCCTCCAGCGTCAGTTCGCTCACCAGAGCGCACCCGACCTGGCCGCCCGCCCGGAGCGCCAGCTCCACCAGTGCGGCTCCCGGAAGCAGCACCGTGCCCATGACGGCGTGGTCCGCCAGCCACGGGTGGGTGTCCTGGCCGACCCGGCCGGCCAGCAGCACCGCGTCGGAGTCGGGCAGGGCCACCGCGGCGCTCAGCAGCGGGTGCCCGGTGCTGCCCAGACCGATCGACGCCGCGTCGCCCCCGCCGGTGGCGGTGCCGGTCAGCCAGTAGCGCTGCCGCTGGAAGGCGTACGTCGGCAGGTCGGCCCGCCGCGCGCCGGTCCCGTCGAGCACCGCGGCCCAGTCGGGAGCGGCGCCGCGGACGTACGCCTCGGCGAGGGACGTCAGCAGACGGCTGCGTCCGCCGTCGCCGCGGTGCAGTGTGCCCACCACGACGGCGTCGCTGCCGGTCTCGTCCAGCGTCTGCTGCACGCCCAGTGTCAGCACCGGGTGCGGGCTGGACTCGACGAACGTACCGAAGCCCTGACCGGCGAGGTCGCGGATGGCGTCCGCGAACCGGACGGTCTGCCGCAGGTTCCGGTACCAGTAGGCGGCGTCCAGCCGCTCGGTGTCGATGAACTCCCCGTCCACCGTGGAGTAGAAGGGGATGCGGGAGGTGCGCGGCTCGATCGGGGCGAGCAGTTCCAGCAGCCGCTCCTCGATCTCCTCCACATGGGCGGAGTGCGAGGCGTAGTCGACGGCGATCCGGCGGTTGCGGATCTCCTCGGCCGTGCACTCCTGGGCCAGTTCGTCCAGCGCCTCGGGGTCGCCGGAGATCACGACCGAGGTGGAGCCGTTGACGGCGGCAACCGAGAGCCGCCCGCCCCAACGCTCCATCCTTTCCGCCGCCTGCTCCTCGGGCAGCGCGACGGACAGCATCCCGCCGCGGCCGGACAGGACGCCGATCGCCTGGCTGCGTAGCGCCACCACCCGTGCCGCGTCCTGGAGCGACAGCGCCCCGGCCACGCACGCGGCGGCGATCTCACCCTGGCTGTGGCCGACGACCACGCCCGGCTCGACGCCCAGCGAGCGCCACACCTCGGCGAGCGAGACCATCACGGCGAACAGCACGGGCTGCACCACATCGACCCGGTCGAAGGTGGGTGCCCCCGCCTCGCCGCGCAGCACGTCGAACAGCGACCAGTCGGTGAACGGTTCCAGTGCGGCGGCGCATTCGCCGAGCCGCTCCGCGAAGGCCGGCGAGGAGTCGAACAGGTCGAGCGCCATGCCGACCCACTGCGACCCCTGGCCCGGGAAGAGGAACGCGGCCTTGCCCACGGCCCCGGCGACGCCCTCCACGAGGTTCGGCGCCGACTCGCCACGCGCCAGCGCGGTCAGGCCGGCCAGCAGGTCGTCCCGCTCGGCGCACACCACGACCGCCCGGTGCTCGAACGAGGCCCTGCCGAGCGCCAGCGAGCCCGCGATGTCCACGGACGCGGTGCCGGGCTGCTGCTGGAGGTGGGCCAGCAGCCGCTGGGCCTGGGCCCGCAGCGCGGTACCGCTCCTGGCCGACAGCACCCAGGGGACCACCGGAGCGTCGGTCGCGGTCTGCCGCGGGGCGGGCTCGTCGGCCGTCGCCTGCTCCAGGATCACATGGGCGTTGGTGCCGCTGAAGCCGAACGAGGACACTGCGGCGCGGCGCGGACGGCCGGCCTCCGGCCAGTCGCGGGCTTCGGTCAGCAGCTCGACCGCCCCCGACTCCCAGTCCACGTGCGGGCTCGGTTCCCCGACGTGCAGGGTCCGGGGCAGCACACCGTGCCGCATCGCCATGACCATCTTGATCACACCACCGACACCGGCCGCCGCCTGGCTGTGCCCGATGTTCGACTTCAACGACCCCAGCCACAACGGCTCGGCATCCTCCGGCCGGTTCTGCCCGTAAGTCGCCAGCAACGCCTGCGCCTCGATCGGGTCACCCAGCGTCGTACCCGTGCCATGCGCCTCGACCACGTCCACATCACCGGGCTCAAGCCGAGCATTGGCCAGCGCCTGCCGGATCACCCGCTGCTGCGACGGACCGTTCGGCGCCGTCAGACCATTACTCGCACCATCCTGGTTGATCGCCGAGCCACGCACCACCGCCAGCACCTGATGACCGTTGCGCCGCGCGTCCGACAGCCGCTCCACCAGCAGCATGCCGACGCCCTCGGCCCAGCCGGTACCGTCCGCCGACGCGGAGAACGCCTTGCAGCGCCCGTCCCGCGCCAGCCCCCGCTGCCGGGAGAAGTCGATGAACGTGCCCGGGGTGGCCATCACGGTCACACCGCCGGCCAGCGCCATGTCGCACTCGCCGGCCCGCAGTGCCTGCACCGCCATGTGCAGCGCCACCAGGGACGACGAGCAGGCCGTGTCGATGGTGACAGCTGGGCCCTCAAGACCGAAGACGTAACTCACCCGGCCGGACACCACGCTGCCGGCCGTGCCGGTGCCCACGAAGCCGTCCACACCCTCGGGTATCGAACCGCCCAGCTGCGTCGCGTAGTCGTGGTACATCGAACCCGCGAAGACTCCGGTGCGGCTGCCGCGAGCCGACACCGGGTCGATCCCGGCCCGCTCGAACGCTTCCCACACCGCTTCCAGCAGCAGCCGCTGCTGCGGGTCCATCGCCGTCGCCTCGCGGGGGCTGATCCCGAAGAACGCCGGGTCGAACTCGGCGGCCTCGTGCAGGAAGCCGCCCTCCCGCGCATAGCTCTTGCCCGGCTTGTCCGGGTCGGGGTCGTAGAGCCCCTCCAGGTCCCAGCCGCGATCGGTCGGGAAGCCCGAGACCGCGTCGCCCGCGGACGCCACCAGCGACCACAGCTGCTCGGGGGAGCCGACGCCTCCCGGGTAGCGGCAGGCCATGCCGACGATCGCGATCGGGTCGCCGTCCACCGCGGCGGAGGCCCGGGGTGCCACCGGCGCCTCCGCGCCCGTGCCGAGCAGTTCCTCCTTCAGATAGCCGGAGATGGCCGCGGGGGTCGGGTAGTCGAAGACCAGCGTGGCGGGCAGCCTTATCCCGGTCGCCTCGCCCAGGCGGTTGCGCAGCTCGACGGCGGTCAGCGAGTCGAAGCCGATCTCGTTGAACGCCCGTTCCTCCTCGATCACCGCACCCGACGCATGGCCGAGTACGGCGGCCACCTCGTCGCGCACCAGCTCGAGCAGCAGCGCCGCGCGCTCGCCCTCCGGAGCGTCCAGCAGTCGCCGGCGGACGGTGTCGGCCCGGCCGCCGTCCGCGATGCGCCGTACCGTCGTACGGACCAGGCCGCGCAGCAGCGGAGGCAACGCGCCCGAGCCCGCCGCCGCACGCAGCACCGGCAGATCCAGGCTCACGGGCAGCAGCGCAGCCCCGGCCACCGAGCCCGCGAGGTCGAACAGCGCCAGGCCGTCCTGTGCGGTCAGGGCCAGTACGCCGCCCCGAGCCATCCGAGCCAGGTCGGCCTCGTCGAGGCTCTCGGACATGCCGCCGGACAGCCCGGCGGACGGCGCCCACAGGCCCCAGGCCAGCGAGGTGGCCGGCAGGCCGGACGCCGCGCGCAGCTCCGCCAGCGCGTCCAGGAAGCCGTTGGCCGCCGCGTAGTTGCCCTGTCCGGCACTGCCGAAGACGCCCGAGGCCGAGGAGAACAGCACGAACGCGGTGAGGTCCAGGTCCTGGGTGAGATCGTGCAGCAGCCAGGCCGCGTCCGCCTTGGGCCGGAAGACCCGGTCGATACGTTCCGGGGTCAGCGAGTCGATCGTTCCGTCGTCCAGCACACCGGCGGTGTGCACGACCCCGGTCAGCGGGTGCTCGACCGGCACCGAGGCCAGCAGCGCGGCCAGTGCCTCCCGGTCCGACACATCGCAGGCAGCCACGGTCACCTCGGCGCCCAGCCCGGCCAGTTCGGCCCGCAACTCGACGGCACCCGGGGCGTCCAGGCCACGACGACTGGTCAGCACCAGCTGCCGAACCCCGTGCTCAGCCACCAGATGCCGGGCCACCAGCGCACCCAGCGAACCAGTGCCACCGGTGATCAGCACCGTGCCGTCGCTGTCCAGGCGTGCGGCCGCCGACTCCGGGGAGCGGCTGACACGCGCCAGACGCGGCGCCCGCACCACGCCCTCGCGGATCGACAGCTGGTGCTCCACACCGCTGACGACCGCGGCGGTCAGCGCCGCCAGGGACTCCTCGTGCCCGTCCACATCGGCCAGCACGATCCGGCCCGGGTGCTCCGACTGCGCGGAGCGCACCAGGCCCCACACCGCCGACAGCACCGGATCCGCGAGCGCGCCACGGGTCAGCACGACCAGCCGGGCGTCGGCGAAGCCGTCGTTCGCCAGCCAGCTCTGCACCAGCTCCAGCGCGGCATGCGCGGAAGCCCTGGCTGCGGCGGGCACGCTCTCACCCGCGGCGGCCGCACAGGGGGCCACGACGACGTCGGGGGCGGCTTCGCCTGCCTCGATCGAGGCAGCGAGGGCGGCGAGATCGGGCACATCCCGGCCCAGGAACACCCACCGGCCCGCGTCCGCGGCGTCCGCCCCACGGGGCACCGTCACCGTCGCCCAGTCGACCTGGAACAGCGAGTCCCGGTAGACGTCGTCCGCCCGCTGGAGCTGATCGGCCGAGACCGGCCGCACGGCGAGCGAGTCGACGGTGGCGACCGCCGCACCGGAGCCGTCGGCGATGGCCAGCGAAACGCTCTCGCCGCCGGACCGGGTGACCCGCACACGCAGCACGGTGGCACCGGTGGCGTGGAGGGTGACCCCGGACCACGCGAACGGAAGCCGGGGACGGCCGTCGTCCGCCACGAAGTCGCCCAACGCGAGCGCGTGCAGCGCGGCATCCAGCAGTGCGGGGTGCAGGCCAAAGGCCTCCGCCTCCGCGCCTTCGGGCAGCGCCACCTCGGCGAAGACCTCGCCGTCCCGGCTCCAGGCGGCGGTGAGCCCCCGGAACGCCGGCCCGTACTCCAGCCCGTTCGCCGCGAGCCGGGCGTACAGGTCCTCGACCGGGACGGGGGCCGAACCCTCCGGCGGCCAGACCGCCGGATCGACTCCCGCGGCTGCCGGAGGACCCGGTGCCACCGCACCCGAGGCGTGGCAGGCCCACGGCTCGTCGTCCGTCGCGTCCTCCGGACGCGAATAGATGTCCACGCTCCGGCGGGCCCCGGCGTCGGCCTCGCCGATCGAGACGCGCAGCTGCACGCCTCCGCGCTCGGGCAGGACCAGCGGCGCCTGAAGCGTCAGCTCCTCGACGGTGTCGCAACCGACCTGGTCGCCGGCCCGGATGGCCAGCTCGATCAGGGCCGTGCCCGGGACCAGCACGGCCCCGGCGACGACGTGGTCGGCCAGCCACGGCTGCGCGTCCACCGACACCCTGCCCGTCAGCAGCGAACCGTTCGAGTCCGGCAGCGCGACCGCGGCACCGAGGAAGGGATGCTCGGCTGCACCGAGACCGACCGCCGCCAGATCCCCGACCGCGGACCCCCCGGAGGCCAGCCAGTAGTGCCGGCGCTGGAAGGGGTACGTGGGCAGGTCGACGCGCTGAGCACCGGTCCCGGCGTAGAACGCCGGCCAGTCGACCGTGTTCCCGGTGATGTGGACCCGGCCCAGAGCGGAAACCACGGCCTCCGGCTCGGGACGGTTCTTCCGCAGCGCCGCGATGAAGGCAACCGTGTCCGGGTCGATGTCGGGCAGGCAGTCCTGCGCCATCGCTGTCAGCACACCACCCGGACCCAACTCCAGGAACGTACGGACCCCTTCAGCGTGCAGGGCCTTGACCTCGTCCTCGAAACGGACCGCCTCACGGACATGACGCACCCAGTACTCCGGCAACGTCACCTCACCCCTCATCGAAATCTGCGGCGCCCGGAAGGTCAGCGACTCCGCGACCTTCCGGAAATCAGCCAGCATCCCGTCCATCCGGAACGAGTGGAACGCATGCGAGACCGTCAAACGCCTCGACTTCTCAAACCGGCCAGCCACCGCCAGGACAGCACCCTCATCACCAGAAATCACCACAGCCCTGGGGCCGTTGACCGCCGCAATATCCACACCATCAGTCAGCAGCGGCAACACCTCACCCTCCGACGCCTGAAGCGACACCATCGCCCCACCCGCCGGCAACCCCTGCATCAGACGACCACGAGCAGCGACCAGCCTGCCCGCATCCTCCAGCGACAACACACCAGCCACATGGGCGGCAGCCAGCTCACCGATGGAGTGCCCACCGACAAAGTCCGGTCGCACACCCCACGACTCCACCAACCGGAACAACGCCACCTCGACCGCAAACAGCGCAGCCTGCGTGAACTGCGTCTGATCCAACCGCCCGGCCTCATCCAGCACCGCCGGATCCAGCCCCAGCGCCCCACACGCCTCATCGAACGCCGCCGCGAACACCGGGAAGGTGGCGTGCAGCTCACGGCCCATACCAACCCGCTGCGCCCCCTGACCCGTAAACAACACCGCCAACTTGCCACCCAGCACCCGGCCCGACACCGTCTCCGACCCGACCAGCACCGCCCGGTGCTCGAAGGCAGAACGGCTCGTCACCAGCGAGAACCCGACATCCACCGGGTCGAGTTCGGCACCCGTCCGGCGCACCCGCTCGATCTGCGCGTCCAGCGCCTCCGGCGTCTTGCCCGACACCACCCACGGCACCACCGGCAGCTCGACATCACCCGCGGCAGGAGCCTCGGCCTCCGGTGCCTGCTCCAGAATCACATGCGCATTCGTGCCACTGAAGCCGAACGACGACACACCCGCACGACGGGGGCGTTCGGCCTCCGTCGGCCACTCCCTGGCCTCCGTCAGCAGCTCCACCGCACCCTCGGCCCAGTCCACCTGCGGCGACGGCTCATCCACATGCAGGGTCTTGGGCAGCACACCGTGCCGCATCGCCATGACCATCTTGATCACACCGGCGACACCCGCCGCGGCCTGCGTGTGACCCAGGTTCGACTTGATCGAGCCGAGCCACAACGGCTCGTTCTCCGCCCGGTCCTGGCCATAGGTGGCCAGCAACGCCTGCGCCTCGATCGGGTCACCCAGCCGGGTACCCGTGCCATGCGCCTCCACCGCGTCCACATCGGTGGTCGCCAGACCGGCCCCGGCCAGCGCCTGACGGATCACCCGCTGCTGCGAGGGACCGTTCGGCGCCGTCAGACCGTTGCTCGCACCGTCCTGGTTGATCGCCGAGCCCCGGATGACGGCCAGCACCTGGTGACCGTTGCGCCGGGCGTCCGACAGCCGCTCCACCACGAGCATGCCGACACCCTCGCCCCAGCCCGTGCCGTCCGCCGCACCGGCGAACGCCTTGCAGCGGCCGTTCAGGGCGAGGCCGCGCTGCCGGGAGAAGTCGACGAACGCATTGGGCGTCGCCATGACCGTGACACCGCCCGCGAGGGCGAGCGAGCACTCGCCCTGCCGCAGCGCCTGCACGGCCAGGTGCAGGGCGACCAGTGACGACGAACACGCCGTGTCCACCGTCATCGCCGGACCCTCAAGACCCAGCGAGTACGACACCCGGCCGGAGAGCACACCGGCCGAGGTACCCGTCCCGAGGAACGCTTCCACGCCGTCCGGCACCGACGTCAGTCGGGTTCCGTAGTCGTGGTAGATCACGCCGGCGTAGACACCGGTGTGGCTGCCGCGCAGCGTGCCCGGATCGATCCCGGCCCGCTCGAACGCCTCCCAGGACGCCTCCAGCAGCAACCGCTGCTGCGGATCCATCGCCAGCGCCTCACGCGGCGAGATCCCGAAGAAACCCGGATCGAACTCCGCCGCCTCATGCAGGAAACCACCATCACGCGTGTACGACGTCCCCGGACGACTCGCCTCCGGGTCGTACAACGACGCCACATCCCAGCCACGGTCCAACGGGAACGTCGACATCGCGTCCTCGCCATTGACCACCAGCCGCCACAACTCCTCCGGCGACGACACCCCACCCGGGAACCGACAACTCATCCCCACAATCGCGATCGGATCGTCGTCCGCCGTCGTGATCCGGGCCGCGGTAGCCGCCTTGGCCAGGTCGCCGGCCAGCTCATGGCGTATATACGCCATGAGCGCGGCGGGCGTCGGGTAGTCGAAGACGAGGGTGGCGGGCAACCGCAGCCCCGTGACCGCGTTCATCCGGTTCCGCAGCTCGACCGCCGTCAGCGAGTCGAACCCGATCTCCTTGAACGACCGGTCCGCCTCCACCGCATCCGCCCCGGCATGGCCGAGGACGACCGCGACCTGCTCGCGCACCAGGTCCAGCAGCGTGGCGTCCCGCTCGGACTCCGGCAGGGCGGCGAGCCGCTCGGTCAGCGAGTCGGCCGTGGCCGCGCCGGATTCGGCGGCCCGCCTGCGGGGCGCGCGGACGAGTCCGCGCAGGATCGGCGGCAGCTCGTCGGCGTGCGGCGCCAGCACCGCGGTGTCCAGGTGCATCGGCAGCGTGAGGGCTTCGTCGACGGACTGCGCCGTGTCGAACAGCGCGAGCCCGTCCTCGGCGGACAGCGGCGCAAAGCCTTCGCGCGCCATGCGTCCCAGATCGGCGTCGCTGAGGCCGCCCGACATGCCCTCGGCCTCCGCCCAGGGGCCCCAGGCGAGAGAGGCCGCGGGCAGTCCCGCCCGACGGCGCTGGTGGGCCAGCGCGTCGAGGAAGGCGTTGGCGGCCGAGTAGTTGCCCTGTCCCGGGTTGCCGAGGGTGCCGGCCGCGGAGGAGAACAGCACGAACGCCGACAGGTCCAACCCCGCGGTCAGCTCGTGCAGGTGGAGCGCGGCGTCGACCTTCGGCCGGAACACCGTCGCCAGCCGCCCCGGGGTCAGCGCGTCGATGACGCCGTCGTCGATCACACCGGCCGTGTGCACGACGCCGGTCAGCGGGTGCGCGACGGGCACCGAGGCCAGCAGCGCGGCCAGTGCCTCCCGGTCCGCCACGTCGCAGGCGGCCACGGTCACCTCGGCGCCCAGCCCGGTGAGTTCGGCGCGCAGCTCGGCCATGCCGGGCGCGTCCATGCCGCGCCGGCCGGTCAGCAGCAGCTGCCGAACCCCGTGCTCGGCCACCAGATGCCGGGCCACCAGCGCACCGAGCGCTCCGGTCGCGCCGCTCACGAGCACCGTGCCGTCGGCGCCCCAGCTCCGGGGCACGGTGAGCACGACCTTGCCGATGTTCTTCGCCTGGCCCAGGTATCGGAATGCCTCCGGCGCCCGCCGTACATCCCAGGCGGTGACCGGCAACGGCCGCAGCGCGCCGCTCTCGAAGAGGCCGAGCAGCTCGGTCAGGATCTCCTGGATCCGGTCCGGCCCGGCATCCGTGACGTCGAATGCCTGGTAGGCGACGCCGGGGTGGGCGGCGGCGACCTCGTCGGCGTCGCGGATGTCGGTCTTGCCCATCTCCACAAAGCGTCCGCCGTGCGGCAGCAGCCGCAGCGAGGCGTCCACGAACTCCCGGGCCAGGGAGTCGAGTACGACATCCACGCCTCGGCCGGATGTCGCGGCCAGGAAGCCGGCCTCGAAGTCCAGGGTGCGGGAGGAGGCGATGTGCGCCTCGTCCAGGCCCAGCTCGCGCAGCCGGTGCCACTTGCCCTGGCTCGCGGTGCCGTAGACCTCGGCACCCAGGTGCCCGGCCAGCTGCACGGCAGCGGAGCCGACGCCACCAGCGGCGGCGTGCACCAGCACGGACTCGCCGGACTTCAGTCCCGCCAGGTCCACCAGCGCGTAGTACGCCGTGAGGAACACCACCGGAGCCGCGGCCGCCTCGGCGAACGTCCAGCCCCTCGGCATCCGCGCCAGCAGTCGGCGATCGGCGATCGCCGTGGGCCCGAAGCCCGCGGTCGACAGCATGCCCAGCACCCGGTCGCCCGGTGCCAGGTCGGTGACGCCCTCGCCGACCTCGATGACGACACCGGCGCCCTCGAATCCGAGCAGCCCGGCGTCGCCCGGGTACATGTCCAGGACGTTGAGCACATCGCGGAAGTTCAGGCCTGCCGCGCGCACCGAGAGCCGCACCTCACCGGCCCGAAGCGGTGCGGTGGCCTCCGGGGCCGGGACCAGCCGCAGGTTCTCGAACGTGCCCTTCTCGGCGGCATCGAGCCGCCACGCGGGCGCCCCGGCCGGAGGCGCCAGCACGGCGTCGGTGGCCACGCGGGCGAGGCGTGCGACGAGCAGCCGCTCGCCTCGGACCGCGAGCTGCGGCTCACCGCAGGCCAGCGCGGCCGCGGGCACCCTCAGCAGGCTCTCGCCGTCCCCGTCGGCTTCGGCCGGACCGTCGGCGTCGATCAGGACGACCCGGTCCGGGTTCTCGGACTGAGCGGAGCGCACCAGACCCCACACGGCGGCGTGCGCCAGGTCGGACACATCCTCGGTCGCTTCGACCGCGACCGCACCCCGGGTCACCAGCACCAGACGTGAGGAGGCGAACCGTTCCTCGGCCAGCCAGCGCTGCACCAGGTCCAGTGCCCGCACCGTCGCGTCGTGCGCGGAAGAACCCGGCACCGGTCCGCAGGCCACCAGCACCGCGTCCGGCAGGGCGGCGCCGGAGGCGGCCGCCTCCGCCAGCGCGTCCAGGTCCGGGTACGCGGCGGCGACACCGGCCGCGCTGCCCGCGACCTCGACCCGCCACCGGTCGTCGGTGAGCAGCGCCCAGCCCTGGTCCGCCCCGCCCTCGCGGGCAGCCGCCGGAAGCGCGGCCCAGTCGAGACGGAACAGGGACTCGTGGCGGGCGGCCTCGGCATTGACCTGATCCGCCGAGATGGTGCGCAGCACCAGCGACTCGACGGAGGCCACCGGGGCGCCCGTGCCGTCGGCGATGGCCAGGCGGACCCCGTCGGCTCCGGCGGGCGAGACCCGGACGCGCAGCGTCGACGCACCGGAGGCGTGCAGCGTCACCCCGGTCCAGGCGAAGGGCAGCCGGGCCCCCTCGGGGTCACCGCCACCGACGAACGCGAGGGAGTGCAGCGCCGCGTCGAGCGCGGCCGGATGCAGGCCGAACGCGGCGGCATCGCCTTCCGCGCCGTCCTCGTTCGCCGACTCCGGCAGCACCACTTCGGCGAAGACCTCGTCGCCCATGCGCCAGGCGGCCTGCAGACCCTGGAACACCGGCCCGTACTGCAGGCCGGTCCCGGCCAGCCGCTCGTACAGGCCGTCGACCTCGACGGCCTCGGCATCGGCCGGCGGCCAGGCCTCCATCCGGAAGTCGGCGGCCTGCCCGGTGGTGGCCAGCGCGCCGGTGGCGTGCCGCGTCCAGGGCTGATCGAGGGCCTCGTCCTCCCGGCGCGAGTAGACGGTCACCTCACGGCGACCGGACGCGTCGGGCTCCCCGATCGCCAGCTGGACCTGGACGCCGCCCTGCTGGGGCAGGACCAGCGGCGTCTCCAGGGTCAGTTCCTCGACCGTGTCGCAGCCGACCTGGTCGCCCGCCCGGATCGCCAGCTCCACGAACGCGGTCCCCGGCAGCACAGCCGAGCCCATCACCGCATGGTCGGCCAGCCACGGATGGGTGTGCAGGGAGAGCCGGCCGGTGAAGATGTGGCCGCCCGACCCGGCCAGCACCACGGCCGCCCCGAGCAGCGGGTGATCGGCCGAGCCGAGGCCGAGACCGCCCGCGTCCACGGCGGAGACCGTGCCGCGCGGCCAGTACCGCCGACGCTGGAAGGGGTACGTGGGCAGGTCGACGCGCTGGGCCCCGGTCCCGGCGAAGAACGCCGGCCAGTCGACCTCGGTGCCGTGGACATGCAGCTGCGCCAGAGCGGAGACTACGTACCGGGACTCGGGCTCGTTCTTCCGCAGCGCGGGGATGAAGGCAACCGTGTCCGGGTCGATGTCGGGCAGGCAGTCCTGCGCCATCGCTGTCAGCACACCACCCGGACCCAACTCCAGGAACGTACGAACCCCTTCAGCATGCAGGGCCTTGACCTCGTCCTCGAAACGGACCGCCTCACGGACATGACGCACCCAGTACTCCGGCGACGTCACCTCACCGGTCATCGCAATCTTCGGTGTCCGGAACGTGAGCGACTCCGCAACCTTCCGGAAGTCCGCCAGCATCCCGTCCATCCGGGAGGAGTGGAACGCGTGCGAGACCGTCAAACGCTTCGACTTCTCAAACTGCCCGGCCACCGCCAGAACGGCATCCTCATCACCGGAAATCACCACAGCCCCAGGGCCGTTGACCGCCGCGATGTCCACACCGTCGGTCAGAAGCGGCCTGACCTCGTCCTCGGCCGCCCGGAGCGACACCATCGCCCCACCCGCCGGCAGCGCCTGCATCAGACGACCACGAGCAGCGACCAGCCTGCCCGCATCCTCCAGCGACAACACACCCGCCACATGCGCGGCGGCCAGCTCACCGATGGAGTGCCCACCGACAAAGTCCGGTCGCACACCCCACGACTCCACCAGCCGGAACAGGGCGACCTCGACGGCGAACAGCGCGGCCTGCGTGAACTGGGTCTGATCCAACCGCCCGGCCTCATCCAGCACCGCCGGATCCAGCCCCAGCGCCCCACACGCCTCATCAAAAGCCACCGCGAACACCGGGAAGGTGGCGTGCAGCTCACGGCCCATACCAACCCGCTGCGCACCCTGACCCGTAAACAACACCGCAAGCCGGCCACCCAGCACCCGCCCCGACACCAGCCGGGTGAGGTCGCCGTCGAGGGCGACGGCGCGGTGCTCGAAGGCCATCCGCCGCGCGAGGGTGGAGCCGACGTCCAACGGGTCCAGGCCGGCCACTGCCTCGCTCAGCTGCTCGATCGACGTGGTCAGCGCCTCCGGCGTCTTGCCGGACAGCACCCACGGCACCACCGGCAGCTCGACCTCACCCACGGCAGGAGCCTCGGCCTGCGGCGCCTGCTCCACAATCACATGCGCATTCGTGCCACTGAATCCGAACGATGACACACCCGCCCGACGCGGACGCTCCGCGTCCGACGGCCACTCCCTGGCCTCGGTCAGCAGCTCGACCGCGCCTGCCGACCAGTCGACGTGCGACGTGGCCTCGTCCACATGCAGGGTCTTGGGCAGCACACCGTGCCGCATCGCCATGACCATCTTGATCACACCGCCGACACCGGCGGCGGCCTGCGCGTGCCCGATGTTCGACTTCAACGAGCCGAGCCAGAGGGGATCGCGGTCTTCGGGGCGGTTCTGACCGTAGGTGGCCAGGAGGGCCTGCGCCTCGATCGGGTCGCCCAGGGTCGTACCCGTGCCGTGCGCCTCCACGACGTCGATGTCCCCGGCAGACAGCCCGGCGACGGCCAGGGCCTGCCGGATGACGCGCTGCTGGGACGGACCGTTCGGGGCTGTCAGGCCGTTGCTCGCACCGTCCTGGTTGATCGCCGAGCCCCGGATGACGGCCAGCACCTGGTGCCCGTTGCGGCGGGCGTCCGACAACTTCTCCAACAGCAGCATGCCGACGCCCTCCGCCCAGCCGGTGCCGTCCGCGGCACCGGCGAACGCCTTGCACCGCCCGTCGGGGGCCAGGCCGCCCTGTCGGGCGAAGTCGACGAACGTACCGGGGGTGGCCATCACAGTGGCACCACCGGCGAGTGCCATCTCGCACTCGCCCTGCCGCAGCGCCTGCGCCGCCAGGTGCAGGGCGACCAGCGACGACGAGCACGCCGTGTCGATGGTGACGGCGGGGCCTTCGAGGCCGAAGACGTAGCTGACGCGGCCGGAGGCGACGCTGCTCGACGTGCCGGTGCCGAAATACCCTTCGATGCCCTCAGGGTTCGCGGCCGCCAGGAAGGTCGCGTAATCGTGATAGGCGACGCCCGCGAACACGCCGGTCCGGCTGCCCCGCAGCGCGGGTATGTCGATGCCCGCCCGCTCGAAGGTGTCCCAGGAAGCTTCCAGCAGCAGTCGCTGCTGCGGATCCATCGCCAGCGCCTCGCGCGGGTTGATCTCGAAGAACGCCGGGTCGAAGTCACCGGCGTCGTGCAGGAATCCGCCTTCGCGCGTGTACGAGGTGTTGGGCTTGGTGCCCGTCGGGTCGTACAGCGAGTCGACGTCCCAGCCACGGTCGCGGGGGAATTCCGAGACCCCGTCGCCGTCCGAGGCAACCAGGTCCCACAGCTCCTCGGGCGAGCGGACGCCGCCGGGGTAGCGGCAGCTCATACCGACGATGGCGATCGGCTCGGGCAGGGCCGTCTCGACCTCACGCAGCCGACGGCGTGTCTGGTGCAGGTCATTGGTGACCCGCTTGAGGTACTCAAGCAGCTTCTGCTGATCGTTCATCGACTCAGCCTTCGAGTTGTCGCGGTCGTTCGTCGTGGTCATATCTCGGAAAGCCCCAGCTCGTTGTCGATGAAGTCGAAGACTTCAGCCACCGTCGCGTCCTGCAACTTGTCTGCGACGACCTCGTCGGTCCGGTCCTGCTCGCCGCGCGCGCACTTGGCCAGCAGCGCACTGAGCCGTTCCTCGACCCGGATGCTCACCAGTTCGTTGTGGTCCATCGCCCCGATCGCAGCCTCCAGCCGGTCGAGTTCGCCTTGGAGGCGGCTCGCTGTGACCGCTTCGGGCACGAGTTCTTCCCGTAGCAGGGAGACGAGCGCGACCGGGGTCGGGTAGTCGAAGACCAGCGTGGCGGGCAGCCGTAGGCCGGTGGTCCGGGTGATCCGGTCCCGCAGCTCCACAGCGGTGAGGGAGTCGAAGCCGAGGTCGGTGAAGGCCCGTTCGGGTTCGACGGCCTCCGGCCCGGAATGGCCGAGCACCGCGGCGGCCTGCAGCCGCACCAGGTCCAGCAGCACACCGGTCTGCTCGGCTGCCGGGAGGCCCGACAGCTGCTGGGCCAGGGCTTCCGCGTCCGCCCGCGCCTGTTCGGCCCGCTCCGCCTCGATCCGCTGGACCTCGGGGATCTCGCGGAAAAGCGGGTGGGATCCAGCCGCGGCGAACCCGTCCAGCAGGCGAGCCCAGTCGATCTCGGCGACGGCGACGTTCTCCTGGCCGTCCGCCAGGACCTCGGTGACCGCCGCGATGGCCGACGCCGGAAGGCCGTGCAGGCCGCCCTGGTCGTCGTCCCCGCCGTTGTCGCCCTCGGCGGCGCTTTCGCCGTCCCAGGGGCCCCAGGCGATGGCGGTCGCCGGGAGGCCGCAGTCGCGGCGGTGCCGGGCGAGAGCGTCCCAGAAGGCGCTCGCTGCGGCCTCGCCGCCCTGCCCGGGGCCGCCCAGCGTGCCGACGATCGAGGAGCACAGGACGAACGCGGACAGGTCGAGATGCGCGGTGAGTTCATGCGCGTTGGCGGCTGCGGCGACGCGGGTGCGGACCGCCTGGTCGAATGCCTCGGCATCGAGCGAGTCCAGCAGCCCGGACCAGGCGCCCCCATCGGCCCCGGCCGGCTCATCCGATCCAGTGCGCTCGGCGGACTCGTCCGCGAGGACCACCGCGGTCAGCGGGTGCTCCGCGGGCAGCCCGGACAGCAGCCCGGCAAACGCCTCGCGGTCGGCCGCCTCGGCGGAGGTGATGGTGACCAGGTGCTCGGCCCCGCGTTCGGCCAGCATGCGCGTCGCCCGCGCGCCGGTGGCCCCGGTCCCGCCGATGAGCAGCACAGTGCCGCGCGGCTCCCACTCCCCCGCCTGCGGGTTCGACCGAGCCCGCACCAGCCGCGGCACGAACAGCCCGGCCTCGCGGACGGCGACCTGGTTCTCGTCGGCCGGTCCGGCCAGCACGCCGATCAGCCGGGACACGGCACGTTCGGCCACGGACTCGGGTACATCGACCAGACCTCCCCAGCGCTCCGGGTGCTCGAAGCCCACGACCCTGCCGAGCCCCCACAGCTGCGCCTGCTCCGGGTTGTCCATCCGGTCGGCGCCACCGACCGAGACCGCGCCCCGCGTCGCCAGCCACAGCCGCCCGCGCACACCCGTGTCACCGAGGGCCTGCACCAGCGGCACCACGGGCAGTGCGGCCGAACCGCTCGCCCAGGACAGGATCCCGGCGACGGACGCCACGTCCACGGACGCTTCGTCGAGGGCCGCCCGCAACCGCGCGGCGACCATGTGCCGGTCGCCTGGCCGCAGTTCCACGGTCACGGCCTGCGCACCCGCCTCGCCCAGGGCGAGGGCCGAACGCTCGACCCAGCCGTCGCCACCGCACCCGGCGGGCGCGACCACCAGCCACGCCCCGGACAGCGCGCGCGGCGTGCCCTCCACCATGCGGGACCACACCGTCCGGTACCGCCAGGGATCCTGGGCCGCCAGGCCCATCCCCTGGTCCGGCTCCGCCGTGGCCTCCAGCCAGTAGTGCTGGCGCTGGAAGGGGTACGTGGGCAGGTCGACGCGCTGAGCACCGGTCCCGGCGTAGAACACCGGCCAGTCGACCGTGTTCCCGGTGATGTGGACCCGGCCCAGAGCGGAAACCACTGCCTCCGGCTCGGGACGGTTCTTCCGCAGCGCGGGGATGAAGGCAACCGTGTCCGGGTCGATGTCGGGCAGGCAGTCCTGCGCCATCGCTGTCAGCACACCACCCGGACCCAACTCCAGGAACGTCCGCACACCCTCGGCGTACAGCCCCTTGACCTCGTCCTCGAAACGGACCGCCTCACGGACATGACGCACCCAGTACTCCGGCGACGTCACCTCACCGGTCATCGCGATCTTCGGTGTCCGGAACGTGAGCGACTCCGCAATCTTCCGGAAGTCCGCCAGCATCCCGTCCATCCGGGAGGAGTGGAACGCGTGCGAGACCGTCAGCCGCTTCGACTTCTCAAACTGCCCGGCCACCGCCAGAACGGCATCCTCATCACCGGAAATCACCACAGCCCCAGGGCCGTTGACCGCCGCGATGTCCACACCGTCGGTCAGAAGCGGCCTGACCTCGTCCTCGGCCGCCCGGAGCGACACCATCGCCCCACCCGCCGGCAGCGCCTGCATCAGACGACCACGAGCGGCGACCAGCCTGCCCGCATCCTCCAGCGACAACACACCCGCCACATGGGCGGCAGCCAGCTCACCGATGGAGTGCCCACCGACAAAGTCCGGTCGCACACCCCACGACTCCACCAACCGGAACAACGCCACCTCGACAGCAAACAGCGCGGCCTGCGTGAACTGGGTCCGGTCGAGCAGCTCCGCCTGGCCGAACACCTCGGCGTCCAGCCCCAGCGCCCCACACGCCTCATCAAACGCCGCCGCGAACACCGGGAAGGTGGCGTGCAGCTCACGGCCCATACCAACCCGCTGCGCACCCTGACCCGTAAACAACACCGCAAGCCGGCCACCCAGCACCCGGCCCGACACCGTCTCCGACCCGACCACCACAGCCCGGTACTCGAAAGCAGAACGGCTCGTCACCAGCGAGAACCCGACATCCACCGGGTCGAGTTCAGCACCCGTCCGGCGCACCCGCTCGACCTGCGCGTCCAGCGCCTCCGGCGTTTTGCCCGACACCACCCACGGCACCACCGGCAACTCAATGCCACCCACCGCAGACGCCTCAGCCTCCGGCGCCTGCTCCAGAATCACATGCGCATTCGTGCCACTGAAGCCGAACGACGACACACCCGCACGACGGGGGCGTTCGGCCTCCGTCGGCCACTCCCTGGCCTCCGTCAGCAGCTCCACCGCACCCTCGGCCCAGTCCACCTGCGGCGTGGGCTCATCCACATGCAGGGTCTTGGGCAGAACACCGTGCCGCATCGCCATGACCATCTTGATCACACCGGCGACACCCGCCGCGGCCTGCGTGTGACCCAGGTTCGACTTGATCGAGCCGAGCCACAACGGCTCGTTCTCCGCCCGGTCCTGGCCATAGGTGGCCAGCAACGCCTGCGCCTCGATCGGGTCACCCAGCCGGGTACCCGTGCCATGCGCCTCCACCGCGTCCACATCCGTCGCGGTCAGCCCGGCATTCGCCAGGGCCCGGCGGATGACGCGCTGCTGGGACGGACCGTTCGGCGCCGTCAGACCGTTGCTCGCACCATCCTGGTTGATCGCCGAGCCCCGGATGACGGCCAGCACCTGGTGACCGTTGCGCCGGGCGTCCGACAGCCGCTCCACCACGAGCATGCCGACACCCTCGCCCCAGCCCGTGCCGTCCGCCGCACCGGCGAAAGCCTTGCAGCGGCCGTCCCGCGCCAGCCCGCGCTGACGGGAGAAGTCGATGAACGTGTTGGGGGTGGACATCACGGTCACGCCACCGGCCAGCGCCATCTCGCACTCGCCCTGCCACAGCGCCTGCACGGCCAGGTGCAGGGCGACCAGCGACGACGAACACGCCGTGTCCACCGTCACCGCCGGACCCTCAAGACCCAGCGAGTACGACACCCGGCCGGAGAGCACACCGGCCGAGGTACCCGTCCCGAGAAAGCCTTCCACGCCGTCCGGCACCGACGAGCCGAGCCGTGCACCGTAGTCGTGGTAGATCACGCCGGCGTAGACACCGGTGTGGCTGCCGCGCAGCGTGCCCGGATCGATCCCGGCCCGCTCGAACGCCTCCCAGGACGCCTCCAGCAGCAACCGCTGCTGCGGATCCATCGCCAGCGCCTCACGCGGCGAGATCCCGAAGAAACCCGGATCGAACTCCGCCGCCTCATGCAGGAAACCACCATCACGCGTGTACGACGTCCCCGGACGACTCGCCTCCGGGTCGTACAACGACGCCACATCCCAGCCACGGTCCAACGGGAACGTCGACATCGCGTCCTCGCCATCGACCACCAGCCGCCACAACTCCTCCGGCGACGACACCCCACCCGGGAACCGACAACTCATCCCCACAATCGCGATCGGATCGTCGTCGAGGGAAGCACGTCCGCCGGACACCGGCCGCAGTTCCTCGTCCCGGCCGCCCACCAGTTCGTCGTGCAGGTGGGCGGTGAGCGCGGCGGGCGTCGGGTAGTCGAAGACCAGGGTGGCGGGCAACCGCAGCCCCGTGACCGCGTTCATCCGGTTCCGCAGCTCGACCGCCGTCAGCGAGTCGAACCCGATCTCCTTGAACGACCAGTCCGCCTCCACCGCATCCGCCCCGGCGTAGCCGAGGACGACCGCGACGTTGGACTGGATCAGTTCGAGGAGCAGGCGCTCCCGCTCGTCCGGGCCGAGTCCGGCGAGGCGCTGCCGCAGTCCGTCCACGGCGGCGGTGCCGCCCGCGGCCGTCCGCCGCGCCTTGGTGCGCACCAGGCCGCTGAGCAGGGCCGGGACCTCGCCGCCGTGCGCGGTCATGGCCGTGGTGTCCAGATGCATCGGCACCAGCGCCAGCTCCGCGGTGCGGTGCGCGGCGTCGAAGAGTGCCAGGCCGTCGGCCACGGACAGCGCCGGGGTGCCCGAGCGGACCAGGCGCTCCAGGTCGGCGGCGGTCAGTTCGCCCACCATGCCGCTGTCCTGCGCCCAGGCACCCCACGCGAGGGAGGTCCCGGGAAGCCCTGCCGCGCGCCGGTGCTGGACGAGGGCGTCCAGGAAGGCGTTGGCCGCCGCGTAGTTGGCCTGGCCCGGGTTGCCGAAGACTCCGGCCGCGGAGGAGAACAGGACGAAGGCGGCGAGGTCCAGCCCGGCGGTCAGCTCGTGCAGGTGGAGCGCGGCGTCGACCTTGGGCCGGAACACCGTCGCCAGCCGCTCCGGGTTCAGGGAGTCGATCGTTCCGTCGTCCAGCACACCGGCGGCGTGCACGACGCCGGTCAGCGGGTGCGCGACGGGCACGGATGCCAGCAGCGCGGCCACCGCGTCGCGGTCGGCCACATCGCAGGCTGCGACGGTCACCTCGGCGCCCAGTTCGGCGAGTTCGGCGCACAGCTCGGCGGCGCCGGGGGCGTCGCCACCGCGCCGGCTCGTCAGCAGCAACTGCCGCACCCCGTGCTCGGCCACCAGATGCCGGGCCACGATCCGGCCGAGGCCACCGGTGCCGCCGGTGACCAGCACCGTGCCGTCGGCGTCCCAAGCCCTCGGCACGGTGAGCACGACCTTGCCGACATGCTTGGCCTGGCCCAGGTGACGGAATGCCTCCGGCGCCCGCCGTACATCCCAGGCGGTGACCGGCAACGGCCGCAGCGCGCCGCTCTCGAACAGCTCCAGCAGTGCGCCGAGCATCTGCTGAATACGGTCCGGCCCGGCGTCCATCACGTCGAACGCCTGGTACGAGACGCCGGGGTGCGCCGCAGCGACCTCGTCGGCGTCACGGATGTCGGTCTTGCCCATCTCCACAAAGCGTCCGCCGTGCGGCAGCAGCCGCAGCGAGGCGTCCACGAACTCCCCGGCCAGGGAGTCCAGGACGACATCCACGCCACGGCCGGATGTCGCGGCCAGGAAGCCGGCCTCGAAATCCAGGGTGCGGGAGGAGGCGATGTGCGCCTCGTCCAGGCCCAGCTCGCGCAGCGTGCCCCACTTGCCCTGGCTCGCGGTGCCGTAGACCTCGGCACCCAGGTGCCCGGCCAGCTGCACCGCGGCCATGCCGACGCCACCAGCAGCGGCGTGCACCAGCACGGACTCGCCGGACTTCAGTCCCGCCAGGTCCACCAGCGCGTAGTACGCCGTGAGGAACACCACCGGAGCCGCGGCCGCCTCGGCGAACGTCCAGCCCCTCGGCATCCGCGCCACCAGCCGGCGGTCCGTGACGGTAAGCGGTCCGAAGGAGCCGGACAGCATGCCCATCACCCGGTCGCCGGGGGCCAGATCGGTCACGCCCTCGCCGACCTCGACGACGACACCGGCACCTTCCAGCCCCAGCAGACCTGCGTCGCCCGGGTACATGTCCAGGACGTTGAGCACATCACGGAAGTTCAGGCCACCGGCCCGCACCTCGACCCGCACCTGCCCGGGCATCAGCGGCGCGGCCGCCTGCTCGTTCGGCACGAAGCACAGCCCCTCCAGCGTTCCCTTGCCGACGAAGTCCAGTCGCCAGGCATCGGTGTCCGCCGGGGGCGTCAGCGCGGTGCCGGAGCCGACGCGCGCCAGCCGGGGGACGCGCAGCTCGCCCGCCCGGAGCGCCAGCTGCGGCTCGCCGGTCCCGAGGGCGGACGGCAGCGCGCGCCACGACTCGGCCGAGCCGTCGACGTCGACCAGCACCAGCCGATCCGGGTTCTCCGACTGCGCCGAACGCACCAGCCCCCACACGGCGGCATGCGCCAGGTCGGCCGGGGACTCGGCGGCGTCAGCGGCCACCGCCCGCCGCGTCACCAGCACCAGACGCGCGGCGGCGAAGCGTTCCTCGGCCAGCCAGCGCTGCACCAGTCCCAGCGCCCGCGCCGCGGCCTCGTGCGTCTGCCCGGCGCTCACCGGCGACGCCGCGTCGCCCGGGGAGCACGGCACCAGCACCACGTCCGGCAGCTGAGCCGCAGGCGTCTGCAGGTCGGCCCACAGCTCCGTCTCGATGCCGGCGTCCGCCAGCGCGTCGGCCACGCCGATGGGGTCGGCCCCGAGCACGGCCCACCGGCCGCCCGGCCGCCCGGCCCCGTCGGATCCGGAGTCGGAGTCGGAGTCGGAGCTGGAGCCGGAGTCCGCGACCGCGGCCGCGACCGTTGCCCAGTCCAGCCGGAACATCGAGTCCTGCAGGGCGGAGGCAGCGGTGGCCAGCTGCTCGGTGTCGATGGGACGCAGTGTCAGGGAGTCGATGGTGGCAACCGGCGCACCCGTGCCATCGGCGACCGCCAGTGACACCTCGTCCCGACCGCGCGACGAGATCCGCACCCGCAGCTGCGCCGCCCCGACGCTGTGCAGCGCGACGCCCGACCAGGAGAACGGCAGCCGGGGACGGCCGTCGTCCTCCACGAAGTCACCCAGGCCGATGGCGTGCAGCGCCGCGTCCAGGGCCGCGGGGTGTAGCCCGAAGGCGGCCGCCTCACGCTCCGCGTCACCCGGCAGGGCGATCTCCGCGAACACGTCCTCGCCGCTGCGCCAGGCAGCCCGCAGGCCGCGGAACGCCGGCCCGTACTCCAGCCCGGTCTGGGCCAGTTCGTCGTACAGTCCGTCGACCGCGACGGCCTTGGCACCGGCCGGCGGCCACTGCGTGAGGTCGGCATCCGGTGCCGTCGCGCCCGTCGTCGTGGTCAGTGTGCCCGCGGCGTGCCGGGTCCACGGATTCTCCGCCGGGGCACCGTCGGGGCGCGAGTGGACCCGCACCTCGCGGCGCGCCGATCCGTCCGCCTCACCGACGGTGACCCGCAACTGCACCCCGCCCCGCTCGGGCAGGGTCAGCGGCGCCTCCAGGGTCAGCTCTTCGAGCAGGTCGCAGCCGACCTGGTCGCCGGCCCGGATCGCCAGCTCGACGAGTCCGGTACCCGGCACCAGCACGGTGCCCGCCACGGCATGGTCCGCCAGCCACTCATGGGTCTGACGCGAGAGCCGGCCGGTGAGCATGAAGCCGTCGGAGTCCGGCAGCGCGATGGCGGCACCGAGCAGGGGGTGCTCGGCGGAACCGAGCCCCAGCCCGGCCACATCCGTGGTGACCGCCGAGCCGCGCGGCCAGAAGCGCTGATGCTGGAAGGGGTACGTGGGCAGGTCGACGCGCTGGGCCCCGGTCCCGGCGAAGAACGCCGGCCAGTCGACCTCGGTGCCGTGGACATGCAGCTGCGCCAGGGCGGAGACCACGGCCTCCGGCTCGGGGCGGTTCTTGCGCAGCGCCGCGATGAACGCCAGGCCGTCGGTGTCGGGCAGGCAGTCCTGCGCCATCGCTGTCAGCACACCACCCGGACCCAACTCCAGGAACGTACGAACCCCTTCAGCATGCAGGGCCTTGACCTCGTCCTCGAAACGGACCGCCTCACGGACATGACGCACCCAGTACTCCGGCAACGTCACCTCACCCCTCATCGAAATCTGCGGCGCCCGGAAGGTCAGCGACTCCGCGACCTTCCGGAAATCGGCCAGCATCCCGTCCATCCGGAACGAGTGGAACGCATGCGAGACCGTCAAACGCTTCGACTTCTCAAACCGCCCAGCCACCGCCAGAACGGCATCCTCATCACCGGAAATCACCACAGCCCTGGGGCCGTTGACCGCCGCAATATCCACACCATCAGTCAGCAGCGGCAACACCTCACCCTCCGACGCCTGAAGCGACACCATCGCCCCACTCGCCGGCAACCCCTGCATCAGACGACCACGAGCAGCGACCAGCCTGCCCGCATCCTCCAGCGACAACACACCAGCCACATGGGCGGCGGCCAACTCACCAATGGAGTGCCCGGCCACGAAGTCCGGCTTCACACCCCACGACTCCACCAACCGGAACAGGGCGACCTCGACGGCGAACAGCGCGGCCTGCGTGAACTGGGTCCGGTC
>NZ_JBHUUV010000065.1:0-27086 GCF_042670885.1 Streptomyces sp. NPDC057136 | reverse complement strand
ACCCCGCGTCGGGCTCTCACCATGTCCACGGCCGACACGGCCTCAAACAAACTCGCTCAGCCGCCCAGCAACCCCAACTGAAACGGCGAGGTTAACACGGTGGCGATCGCGGACCGCCTCCGTGAACTGCACGAGCTCGGCGAGGATCGCGAACTTGCCCAGTTCCCTGCGTCTGACGAGGTGTTCCTCGTTCTTCTACACACGGCCCGAAGGGCATCTGAGCTGAAGCAGCCAAACAACGTGGCTGTCAACGTGGTGGGCGAGGCCGCGGTGCTCAGGGCGAAGCTCTGGAAGTACTTGCGTGAGCAGGCTGACGCCGGCCAGCTTAAGGCGATCGAGCATGGCCGCGCCGCTGGGGTCCCGTGGCACCACTTCAACGAGGCGCTGTGCGTGACGTCGAAACAGGGCGCTTACCAGAAGGCTCGCCGCTTGAAGGCGGAAGTGGTCCGGGAGCCGCACGAACGCCGCTCGCCTGAGGTCGCACGCAAGCACGAGGACCGTGCTTTGGCGGAGGAGCGAGCCGAACGAACACGCGTGATCGCCCAGGATCAGCGCTTCCCACTCGCGCTACGCATCGGGCGACTGCTCGTCGAGAACAAGGACGACTTCGTGGTGGCCTCCATGTCTGAGTACTGTCTCAGCGAGATCACCCACACGATCGACCATCGCGAGACCCCCCTGGAGCGAGCCAACTTCAGCACGTTCATCGAGAACTTCGTACGCGAGATTCACCAGCTCGCCCGGGACCTCAACCAGCCCGCCACCACCACCGAGGGGGCCCGTCGGTGGTGGTGCTCGCTACTGAGTTCACCTACCAGGCGCGCCCCACGATCCCCGAGCAGGCCCGGCGTTCCCAAAATGGGAACCCGCAGCCCCGTTCACGCCGCCGAACCCGCCGCGGACGACCCGCTCAGTGATCGCAGGCATTCCGTCACTCTGCAGAGCCCATTTCGTCGCTTCCCCCACATGTGGGTAGGGGCCGCTGCGCGGCCGCCGACCCTATGCGTCAGGCGGCCGACATGGCTGATCGAAATCCTTCTCGCCGCAAGGCAACCGGACCGGGGGGCCACCTGGTTGACCAGGAGTGAAGGACACAGGTACTGCACAGGCACGATGGCGGGGGCACGGCCGGCGCGAGAGGCAACAACCGCAGTGCCCCGGACTTCGAAGAGTTCGTCGAGGCGGGCGGGCCGCGTCTGCTGCGCGTGGCCTGGCTGCTGACCACGGACGCCTTACTGCACCCCATTGCGCAATTTCTGATAGCCGGAACTACCAACATCGTCCATGTGACAGTCGCCCAGGTCGGCCACGGCAACCACGGCGCCCTTCACCACGGTGTGCCCGGCGGGCAGGGCGCGGGTGACGACCGGGGCGTTCAGAGCGGCCTGGTCCACAGTGGATCCGGCGTGGATCAAAAGTGTGCCTCGCCAGCTGGTGCTTATATGAACAGCTCGCTGCGTGTTGTCCTTGACGTCTTCCTCCTTGGAGTGGGCAGCACCGAATGCCCGTCGTGGACATCTGGTGTGGTCGTGTCATCGACGCAGCGCGGGGAGCTATGCGAGTGCAGCGGGTGCGGGTTCCGGAGTCGGATCGGGTGTCGTACACCGTCATTGCCCCCGGGGGTTTGCCCGTGGAGGCGGCGGACCTGTATCTGGGCCATCTCACCGCGACGGGGCGCTCGCCGTACACCGCGGAGGCGTACGCGCATAACCTGCGGGACTTCTTCGAATGGACCGGTCAGCGGGATGCTGATTTCCGGCGTCTGGGCTTGGAGGACCTCACGGAACTCCTCGCCTGGCTTCAGCGATCGCGTCCGGCGCGTCGGCCCGGCGTGTACCAGCTGCCAGGCATGCCGCCTGCGGTCGGCAACACCACGCTCGTACGCAAGCGGGCCGCACTCGCCGGGCTGTACCGGTTCCACGCCCGCCGGGACGAGACCGTGCCGGCCCTGCTCGGAAAGCTGACGGGGCCCCGGCCGATGGGCCGGTATGTGCCGATGCTGGTGCACACCCGGCGCCACGGGCCGGGGCCGGATGCCTACAGCCCGATCCGCATCGCCACAGCGTCCAAGGTGCCGGCCACCGTGACGGCCGGGGAGACCCGGCGTCTGGTCGACGCCTGCGCCAGCCTTCGGGACCGGTTCATGCTCGTGCTGCTGTCGGAGACGGGGCTGCGGATCGGGGAGGCGCTCGGGCTGCGGCACGAGGACCTGCGGCTGCGGGCCGGGGAGGTGCGTGTCGTTCCCCGGGAGAGCAACGTCAACGGCGCCCGCGTGAAGGGGCTCAAGCCCCGCACGGTCCCGGACAGGGGCTGCTCAATCGCGGCCAGTGCGGCCAGTGCGGCCCGCAGGGTCACCCCGTCGGCTTCCCCGGGGGTTCCCAGCGCCGGGCTCCCGGACGCGACGGCTGGGCGCGTGGAGCGCATTCAACCTGCCAACTGAATCACTCAGTCACAGGAATTGATGCTTGCCATAAATGGCTCCGAATTAGTAGTCGAGATCCAGGTAGTCAATGTCATTGATGGCCACGTCCGAGAGTCCCATGGCGCGGCCACCACCGTCCTGGAAATAGACGTCCTTAAACCCTTCGGCGATGATCCCGCGCATCTCCTGGTCGCCGGCTCCGGCGTCGCGGGCGTCGAACAGGCGCTGCGCGTACGCCGGGGGGAGGTGCACGGTGAGTCGCCGGAACCGTCCGTCGTCGGTTGTGCCGACCGCTGCGGAGTACCCGAACCGGGCCCGTGTTTCTACCGTGATGCCGGTCGCGGCGGCGGCCTGCTTCTGCCGGCGCTTGCGTACCTGCGGCTGCCAGCGGGCCCGCACCGAGTCGTCGATCTTTGCGGCGACGTCGGCGCGGGCGTGCTTGCGGGCGCCGCGCCGGTAGCGGTTTACGGAGTCGGCGGTGACCCCGAGCTCCTGCGCGACGGCCTTCGCGCTGCCCATCTGCTTGAGCAGATAACCGATCTGACCCTTGAGCGTCTTCGGCGGCTCCCGGGTGAACGATTCCCGGCCGGCCCGCTCAATGGCGTCCTCGATCTCCCCCACGGCCTTACTCCCCTTCGTCCAGGACGGCGTCGCCGCCCTTGATATGGCGGGCCGGGTTGAGGCCCTTCTCCATCAGGTCGACCGCCCACAGCGTCGACTGAACGCCCTCCAGCTTCGCCAGGCCCGGCGTGGGCCCGAGGCGGAACCCGCCGGGCTGCGGCTTGCCGGACGCCGCGTACGGGAGGAAGTCGAGCGGGCTCTCTCCCGGCGAGGGGTAGACGACGCAGTCGGACAGCACGGCGAGCGGGAACAGGCCCGTCATCTTGACCATGTTGTTGAGCTTGCGGTGCATGTTGACCCGGGCCTTGCTGATGACGGCGGCGCGGATGTCGGGGCGCCACGTGGGCCGCTGAAGGGCCGGCCACGTCTCGCCCTCCTTGTAGGACTTGCCCTGCGGGCGCTCGCGGAGCTTGCCGACGCCGCCCTTCACCGTGGCCTTGATGGCGGCGAGCACGGCAGCCAGGGCCGGGTCGATCTGCTTGTGCTTCTCCATCGCGGCGAGGAACTGGCGGTCGTCCAGGTCCTTGGTGACGCCGAGGTCGGCGAGGGTGTCGACGTACGCCGTCTTGAGCCGGTCGTGCCACGGGTCCAGGTACGCGCCGGTCTCCCGGCGCAGGTACGCCTCGATCGGGTGCACGTCGTGCCCGAGCTCCTGGGCGTAGGCGACGGTGTGCGTCTGGTACCAGGCCGGGCCCGTGGGGCGGGTGCCGTCCGGAGTGAACGGCGAGGGCAGGCGCGGGTCCAGCTCGATGTGGGAAAGGTCGACCAGCCAGCTCCCGGGGATCTTCGGGTTGAACTTCGGGGCGTTGAAGTGGTCGGGCGCGGACAAGCCGACGACCAGCCGGGCCGCGGCGGCGAGGAACGCCGTGTTGAGGTCCAGGCCGACCGCGAAGGGCAGCGTGCACTCCTCATCGCTGAGCGAGTCCACCGACCGCACCCACTGATACGCCTCCTCGTTGAGGAACCCGCCGGTCCAGCCGGAGTTCACGACGACGGGGTGCTCCGGGGTGGCCTCCGGCGGCGCCGGGTCCATCGGCTCCGTCCCCAGCGAGCCCGCGTTGTAGCCGGACACCCAGTTCCCGGTCTGCGGGTCCTGCACGGCCTTCGTCGGCGGGCGCATCGCCGTCATCAGCTCCAGCCCGGACACCGCCGTGGAGCCGCGCGGGGTGATGACACGCTGGGCGTACACCCCGAGGACGCGGGCGACGTCGGCCGGCTCCATGTCCGCGACGCCCGGCCAGGACCGCTCATCGAGGGCGTCCCACGACAGGATCGCCAGCTGCACGCACTGCCGCTCACGGCCCTGCGCCTTGCGGTAGATCCGTGCCCACGGGCCGAACCCACGCTGCGTGAGCTGCCACTTCGCCTTCGTGACCTGCTTGACCACCGGGTGGTCCTCCGGCAGGCGCAGGGAGCGGCGCTGCTCGTGGCCCTCCAGGCGCTCCGGCAGCCCGAGCTTCACGGCGGCCGCCGCCGTGAGCACGATCAGCGGGTCGCTGTCCTTGCCGTACCGGTTTAGCTTCGCGGCACCGAGGCCGGACTCCTTGAGCGTCCACTCCACCAGCTCCGGCACCGTGGTGGCCGGGCAGTCGAGCACGATGCCGTCGACGCCGTACGCGGAGCCGTCGCCGTCCAGGACCGCGAGCGGGCCGTGCGGAAACCGCGGGTCGGCCGCCGGCTTCGCGGCCTTCTTCGCGGCCGGGCGGCGCGACGTCGCCGGGAGCGATGCCGAACGATCCGGGGCGCTCTGGACGGCGGGAGCCTGCGGCACAGGCCTCTCCTCCGGCTCGGGCACGGTGGCCGGGCCGGTGAACGTCTTCGGGACCGGCTCCGGAACAGGGGCCGAGACGGGGGCGGCAGCGGTGACGGGGCTGTGGGCAGGAAACCTCGCCGCCCACCCGTTCAGCAGCCGCTGGTACGCCTCCAGGCGCGGCGGCTTCGGCTCGCTGCGGCCGTTCTCCCAGTTCTTCACGGTCTGGGTCGTCGACTTCAGGGCCTGCGCGAGGCGGGCCTGGGTGATGCCGGCGGCCTCACGTAGCCGGGCGCGCTCGGCCGGGGGCGGGAGCTGCGGCTCCTCCTCCAGCAGGGCGTCGATGTTCGCGAACAGCTCTTCCTCGGATGCCATATCTCTACCTCCATGCCGGACACTACCAGATTTTTTTAGCCCTGTGTTTTACTCGAACATTTAACCCTCCCGGAATTGTGTTAACGTATCGTCAGTTGATCGTTCTACGCATGAACACCCGTACGGATGGGCTTAGTTGGGAGAGTGCGTCATCTCGGCAGTGCTGAGCGAGGAAGAGCACCAGGACGCGCTGCACCGGCTGATCCTCCCGGCAGCGACGAGCATCGCCGTGACACAGGACCAGCCGGGCGTCGTCATCGTCGGCGGCCCTCCGGGAGCCGGGAAAACGCAGGTCGCAGATCTGGTCCAGGCGGCCCTGGACCGCCGGGGCGGCGCCGTAAGGATCGGCCGGGACCTCTACAAACCCGCCCACCGCCAGTACGCCGCGCTCCTGGACGCCGACGTCCGTACCGCCGGCGCGGCGGTCCGCCCCGACACGAGCCGTTGGCAGGCGGCAGTTGAGGAACACGTCCGAGCGCATGGGTTCGACGCGGTGGTCGAGTCCGCCCTCGCCGACGAGGAAGAGTTCCGCGCGGTGTCGGCGGCCTACCGGCGGTCCGGTCACCGGATCGAGGTGGTGGCGGTCGCGACCGCGCAAGCGCTGGCCCAGCTGGGGGTCCTTGGCTTTGTCGGCGAGTTACGGGTTCTGGCACAGATCTTGGGGAGCCGTTGCGGAGCGTTACCCCGGCGTTCGATTGCGAGGGACTGGCTCGTGTGAGGCGGCGTACGCCTTGTCGTTTGACAGTCGGAAGTGACGCTCCCTCTGGTCTCTGCTGGCCGCTGCTGCGGCCGGTTGTGAGCGGTGATGGTGCTGGTCATGCAGACCGGTGCACCGTTCTGGGACTCGCTGGTGTTCGAGGGGATCGACGATGTGGACGTCGAGGCGGTTACGGCTGCGTTCGGCACGGTCGAGGTGGTGGCGAGAGGCCGCGCGGCCCGGGCGGCGTGTCCGGGCTGCGGGCGCTTCTCGGACCGAGTCCACGACCGTTATCAGCGCAGGCTGAAGGACCTTCCGTGCAGTGGGCCACGCGCCACCAGGCGCAGCCCAGGGGGCATACCCGCGGACGCGGGGAGCAGGGCCTCGCCATCATCGAGTACGGGCGCAGCGTACCGATGACGTAGCACGCCCAGTCACGCTGAGCATCGTGCTCCGTTGGGCTTGATGCGCTCCAGGAGATCAGCGTTCACGGCAGCATGATGATCTACTGCATAGAGTGACCATGCGCCTGGCTGGTCTGTATGAGGGCTTCCGGCGGCGAGCGAATGAGGCTGCAATGAGTGAACTGACGAAGCCCGAGATCGACCTTCCGGAGGACGCTCCCACCGAGCTGACAATCCGCGACCTCGTCGTCGGGGACGGGCTTGAGGCGAAGCCGGGCAGGGTTGTCCAGGTTCACTACGTCGGGGTCACCTTCGAGTCCGGAAAGGAATTCGACACCTCCTGGGACCGGGGCCAGACGTTCAAGTTCGCCGTGGGCGGTGGCAAGGTCATCAAGGGCTGGGACCGCGGGGTCAGAGGGATGAAGGTCGGCGGCCGGCGCGAGATCATCGTTCCCCCGCGCCTCGGCTACGGCAACCAGTCACCCTCGCCATTGATCCCGGCGGGCTCGACACTCGTCTTCGTGGTGGACCTGCTCTCCGTCGCAGTCTGAGGCCTTCTGCTACCCGGCCTCTCCGCCCGGAACCAAGGTCCTGAAGCTCTGGGTCGCCGTCGGCGATCCAGACAACGACTATCCGAACTGCGTCCTAACCAGCCCGGCGAGCTGACCCGGCTGCCGCGCGGCCGGGTGACCTGCACATGGTCCGGCATCGCAAAAGCGGTTCGCCCGTCGCCGACCTCGTCATGCGACTGCAAGAAGCAGCCTCAAGGACCGAGCCTGACTACGTAGTGACCGCCGAGGACGGGCAGGCATACGACCCACCGTTCGGAGAGCACTCGGAGCCGCGCCACGGGGGCTGGCGCTGAACGAAACGAACCCTGCTCGCCGGTCACACCGACATCGGTACCAGCTGGCCACTGACACCGAGTCGGGCAGACTCTCCGATGGCCAAGAGCACGTCCCTGCGCTCAATGTTCGGTGAGAAAGCTCAACCTTCGCTGCGAGAGGTCAGTGAGACGTTGATCGATAGGTGGCGGAATTGATCTGCAGTTGGCGAGTCACGCTCCGATCACTGTGAGTTGCAGTCGTGTCCGGAGATCCGAGCTCTACGGGGCCCTGTGCTGCTGTGCTGGTGCGGTGACGCACGGAGGCAGACACGGAGGGCCGGATCGACTGGAGTGTGGTGAGTGTAACGGGCCAAACTCGGCGACGAGTTCAGCAACCACATCGGGCGTCAGCCCCGTGATCCGCTGGCTTCGGATGATTGCTGCACGTGCCCGGTTCCCCACCACACAGACCATGATCAACGATCAAGGTCCCCACGCGCCAGCGCTAACCATGCACGAGCTCGTTAGGCAGGCTGCGGGGCGGGCGTTGCCGGAGCGGCCGCGACCTTGCGGGTCTCGCGCATTATCAGCAGGCCGTTGACCACCATCAGCGTCGCGGTCAGGCCGTGGACGCCGAGCGCGGTGGCCACGGAGCCGTGGTGGGCCAGCACGGTGGTCATGTCGCCGTATGCGGCGAGGGCCTCCACCAACAACACCCAGCCCAGCGCCCGGCGGTGACCCGTCACCAGCAGGATGCCCAGGACCAGGGCCAGGACGACGTCGCGGATTCCCTTGATGATCAGGAAGCCGTCGCCGTCGCCGGACGGCCAGCTCGGCAGGCCGAAGCTTGGCGCCGTCGTCTCCGGGCTCAGGATGAACTCCGCCCCGAACCAGAGGATGAAGAGGATGAAGGCGGCGGCCAGGACGGTGTTGATCTTCTTCAGCGACATTGTTCTTCTCCTTGCGAGTCTTCGTCGGCTTGGTGAGCTTCGTGGAGCTTTCTGAGTCGTATGGGGCCTGATCAGGCCGCGCGGACGCGGCTGATCGATGGGCGTAGTTTGTCGGGATCGCAGTTGTGGGATCTGTGCGGCAGCTGCATTCCCGGATGTCGGGATTTCGGTGGCCGACTGCCGCCCGGGGAGTGGGGATTGTGCGCCACCGGCGCGTCGTCGGCCCGCGGGGTCAGTAATCCGAAGCCCTGTTGGGCTCACCCCGGCGGGGCGAAAGCCGTCGATATGACGGGGCGAATCAGTGCATGTCGGGGCGGCTTTGGTGTCAGGTGAGGGCGGCGACCAGCAGGGCGAAGGCGGCGATGATGACGGCGACGCGGACGTAGTGGAAGCGTTCCCAGCGGTTCATCTGCTGCTTCCAGTCGGCGGGCCGGTTGTCAGGGGTCCACGTCTTGTTCCGGTTGTTGATCGGGACGAGCAGCAGAATCGACATGATCACGCTGAGCATCAGCAGCGCGCCGGCGGTGACGACGAGGCCGGTGCCGTGGTGGTGCCATCCGGCGATGGCCCAGACCGCGACGAGGGCGAGCGAGGTGATGTACCAGACCGGCATCACGGCGCCGAGCATCCGGCCCCCGTGGGCATGGCCGAGTTGGCCGCTGTCCTCGGGGAGTGCGTTGAGGATCGGGTTGATGACGAAGGCGACGGAGAACTCCACCCCCACCATCACGCCGACGATCACGGTGGTGACGACCTCGAGTGCGTTGAGCATGACGACCCTCTTCGAATCTAGTGTTGCTAGGTGATGAGGCAACGCTAGTACTGCTGCCGCTTGATTGTCTAGCGGTGCTAGGATCGAATCATGTCGGTACAGGAACGCAAGCAGCGCGAACGGGCGGAGCGCGAACGCCTCATCGTGGCGACAGCCCGCGAACTCGCCGAGGAGAGCGGCTGGGACACGGTCACCACCCGCCGGCTCGCCGAGCGCATCGAATACAGCCAGCCCGTCCTCTACAGCCACTTCCGCGGCAAACGCGAGATCATCGGCGCCGTCGCCCTGGAGGGCGCCGCCGAGCTAGCCGCGGCGGTGCGCGCCGCGACCGCCGCCGCAGACGGCCCGCGCGAGCGGGTGTACGCCCTCGCCCGCGCCTACCTCGACTTCGCCGCACGCAACCCGGCGGTCTACGACGCCATCTTCCAGCTCGACGGCGGTCTCCCGTACGCACAGGAGGACACCCCGGAACCTCTCAAGGACGCTTTCGCCGCGCTGCTGGAGTGCCTCGGCGAGGTCGCCGGGGACGGCGTCGAACCAGGCCTGTTCACCGAGGTGTTCTGGGCATCCCTGCACGGGGTGGCGACCCTGACCCGGTCGGGACGGCTGCCGCCGCAGGACACCGAGCCGAGGGTGGAGCTGCTGGTGGACCGGCTCGCCATGGTCTGACGCACCGTCCCGGCGGGCACGCGGCCGAGGTCCTCGGGCCCCGCTGCCTGCGTGCGGTAGCGCTTTGGGTCACTCGCGCCCGCACGGCGCGGCCCCAGATCGCCGGGCCCCGTATCCCAGACGGGCACCCGCCCCGGAATCTGCGATGCGCGTTACTTGGCCAGGCTGGCCAACCAGGACGCTCAGTCACACGTCGTTGTGACTGAGCGGGATAGTTGGCCAATGAGCGCGATAGTTGGCCACTCTGGCGCTCAGTTTTTTGCGCGGAGGCAGGACAGGGACCCGGCGCGGTGAATGTACCGATTTCTGGTGCACCTGTTCCGCTGCGGAGGCAGGAATGCGGAAGGCTGATCACCGGACCTCCGTGAAGCCATCGGGTCCGCCCTCCCCGGAACCGGGCCAGGGCGATGCCGTGGTGATCAAATCGTTGCCGCACCGCGTACAACCGCGTACAGCCCTCACCTGTCCCACAGTCAGCCGCGAGGACGGACCTCCGGCCGGTGCGCCTACGCGCCCGGTCCAGGCTGCAGGGGAAAGGACGGGCTCGAAGATGGGGCAGACGTTGTGGAGAGCGGTGGTGGCCGGTGGAGCGGCGGTCGTGTTCACAGGGGTGGCGGCGGTGCCGGCCGGGGCGGCGGAGGGCGGGGTCTCCTTCACCCGGGTCGCGGTGAACGGCGGGAAGCCGATCGTGATCGGGGTCAAGGAGGAGGTCGTGGTGCATGCGGTCTTCCGGATGACAACCAGGCTCAAATACGACTTCGGGCCGACGGTGTACCCCTACCGGGGGAGGCTCGACACGGGGGAAACGCTGCACAGCGCCATCGGGGGCAGCGACTGCGAGGTCGTGGACAGGGTGAACGGAATCTGCGACTTCGAGGAATGGCTGTACATCGACCCGCGGGATCTTGACTTCGGGAACGAGGACGCCGGTACCTGGGGAACTGCTGCTCGGGTGTTTCTCGCCGGTGACGCCTGGGACACTGACGACGAGGACCTCCCGTTGCAGGTCAAGCGGGCCACACGCGTCACTGTCAACGCCTCGCCGGAGCCGGTCGTCACAGGGAAGACGATCACCGTGACCGGGCTGGTCACACGGGCGAACTGGGACACCCACACCTACCAGGGGTACGCGGGCCGCACGGTGAGCCTGCAGTTCAAGGCGGCGGGCGCCTCCTCGTACACGACCATCAAGAAGGCGACGTCAAGTAGTACGGGTGCGCTCAAGACCACGGTGAAGGCCACCGGGCCGGGAACGTGGCGGTGGACGTACTACGGGAACTCCACCAGCGGGGCGAAGTCGTCGACCGGGGATTACGTCGCCCTGCGGTAGGCGACGTGTGCGGACCGACCTCCCCTCGCAGAAGCGTCATCATCCGGACCGGCCGGACCGGGCACTTCAGTACCTCGTCGACATGTGGCCGACCCCGCAGGAGTCAGAACTCCTTGCGCTCAAGCAAGGTCCGAACCCCTGGGCTGGCTGACCTAACGCCGCTCTGAAGTCCGCTCCCCTGCGAGCGATGTGCGCGGCGTAGAACCCTGAGCGCGCTAGCTGGCACCTGAGCGTTGTAGTTGGCCCGGACAAACCCTGCTCGGCGTGCACACCGCCCCAGATATCGATTGGTCTGACCTGGGCGTTAGCCTCAGCGGATGATTCCTGCGACGCCGCCGAAGGTCATCACGCGCCACGTCGATGGGCGGATCTATGCCTACGTCGTGGACTCCGGTGCATGCGGGAGGCTGGAGCCCACCGCGGTGTTCCAACCGCGGTCTGGCGACGAGGTCGTGGAGTCGGTGGTCCGGCACGATCTGGCGCGGGTCGTGTACACGACGCTGAACGGCGTCGTCTGCCTGACGCGCGGCGGCGACCTGATGTGGGCTTCGGACTTCGAGCCGCACTCTGACGTACGCCATGGCCACCGGCCTGGCTGTGCGCTGTCTCTGGACGGTCGGACGGTGTGGATCTACCGGCCGGATGCGATGGCGAGACGCAGGGGCGGAGACCAGTGGGTCGTGCACGACGCCGATAGCGGTGTGGTTCTCGCCCGCCGAGAGCTGGAGACGGTCGGGCACGGCGCCGGCCACCACGTGCATCCCTTGGACGGCAGCGTCTACCTCGACATCGGTGAGGGCCAGGACGGATCCGTCATTCTCCGGGGTACAGCCGGGGTGGACAGCGAGCCGGAGTTCGTGACGTACCCGTGGTCGGACCGTTGCCTGATCGACCTGGCGCCGTCCGGGCATCAGTTCATGACCGTCGACCACGAGCAGGCGGACGTCGCTTTTCACGACCACCCCAACGGGGACGTGCTCTTCACTCTCCCCGTAGATGCCTTCGGCTACGACCCGGAGGAGTCCTTCGTGGAATGGAGCGGCGGCTACCTGACCGAGGACACGGCCGTCGTCACCCTGGGCGGTGAGAGCCAGGACGGGGAGGAGTGGTTCCGCTACCACCTGGTCGACGTACGCACAGGCACGCTCAGCGGCGAATTCACCGTCGAGGTGAGCAACCCGTACGAGCTGGTGCCCCTGGGCGACGGTTCCTGGCTCACCGACGGCCCTGGCGGCCATCCCGTCCGTTGGTCCCGAGCTCCGCAGCCGTCTGCACCGCCGCATCCGGCAGGTTGAAGGGCGGTCAACGCCCTGGGACCGGCAGGCGATGCCGACAGGCGAACCTTCCTGCAGTGTGGAAGTGAGCATTCAGTTGGCGAGACCGGCCAACTATGGTGCTCAGTCACACGACCTGTGACTGAGCACTCCAGTTGGCACCTGAGCCCTTCAGTCGGCACCTCTGATGCCTCTCAGAAGCGGTGAGACGCCCCGACCGCTCTCACCTGCAGGACAGCCGTGTGGAGTCGGGACGTTCTGGCGGCAAATTCGGGTGCCTCGGTGGGCAGGGCCACGTTAGGGTCACCGCATGAACGTCACCGGCCCAAGCACCACCGCGACCGCGCGAGCGACCAGCTCGCCGGTTGCCGCCGCCTGACTTTCCCCTCCCCCGGCGACCGGAAACGGTCCGTCGGTAGTGCCGTGGCGCCCCTGCCACCGGCCGGACGACTGAACGGTCCGTTCTCCGGTGCCTCCCCCGCTATAACGCGAAGGAGCACCCCATGAATACAGAACAGCTGGTCAGCACGTTCGTCGAGTACTTCGAAGAGCGCGGCCATCACCGGATCGTCGGCTCGACGCTGCTGCCACCTCCCGGCGACTCCGTGCTCTTCACCACCTCCGGCATGCACCCGCTCACCCCGTACCTGGAAGGCCGCCCCCATCCGCTGGGCAGGCGGCTGGTCAACGTGCAGCGCTGTCTGCGCACCACGGACCTGGAGGAGGTCGGCGACGCCACTCACCTGACGGTTTTCGAGATGCTCGGCACCTGGTCGCTGGGCGACTACGAAGGCCCACTCAGCCTCGACTGGGGGTACGGCTTGCTTACCGAGGGACTGGGTATCGATCCCGGCCTGCTGCATGCCACCGTGTACGCCGGTGACAGCCAGACCGGGCCGGACACCGCTTCCCTTCAGCTGTGGCAGGACCGCGGCGTCCCCGTTGAACTGACCGTAGAGGACAACTGGTGGTCCAACGGACCTGTCGGACCGTGCGGTCCTGACTCGGAGATCTTCCTGTGGAACGGTGACTGCCCACCCCAGTCGACACCCACCCGCGACGACCGCTGGGTGGAGGTGTGGAACCACGTGATGATGACCCACCGCCGACTCGACGATGGTTCCCTGGTGTCTCTTCCTCAACGCAACGTCGACACCGGACTCGGCCTGGAGCGGCTGGCCTCGCTGCTCCAAGGCAAGTCGTCCGTGTTCGAATGCGACGTCTTCGCCCCCTGGCGCCGCCTCGTGCCGACCCTGTGGCCCCTGGATGAACCGTCGCTGCGTCTGGTCTGCGACCACCTGCGCTCGGCCATCGCCGTGCTCGGCGACGGCGTGCGGCCGGCCAGCACCGGACGGGGCTACGTGCTGCGCCGCCTGGTACGACGAGTGCTCACCGTGCTCTGGCGGGACGATCCCTCGCGTGGTGTCGAAGACCTGCCGAAAGAACTGGCCCAGCACACCCTGGACCACTTCCGGCAGGACATGCGCCCCGGCGACGTGCTCCGGATGTTGCTCGAGGAGGAGCGCCGGTTCAGTCGGCTCCTGGAGCAAGGCCGGCAGGTACTCGCCCGACCTCGGTTCCAAGGCCCGCTGACCGAGGAGGACTTCCACTACCTCCACGACACCCATGGTCTGCCACGCGACCTGGTCACGAGCCTGAGGCAAGAGTGAAGACGCGGGTGCGAACGGGCTCGAGAAAACAGGCAGCCCTGCCACTGGGGCCTGTGGACGGCGACGCGCTTCGCGAGCTGAACACTTCAGCTGACGCCTCCCGCCGGCCGGAAGGCGATAGCGGGTCCAAGCGAGTTCTTGATCGGCTCCCAGGGATATGGGGCATTCACAACGGGCCGCTATAGCCGAGATGGCGGTGAAACGGCCCGGTGGGCCAGTCATGGAGCGATGCTCGTCAAGGGACAGTGCACCATCTGCGGACCTGAGCTGGAAAACGGCCTGCCGTCGACGTCGCGGTTCCGGCGACTGGCCCAGGACAACACCCTCGTGGACGGACCTTCGCTGACGGGCTACTACACGTCGTGTCCCGCGATGGACCGCGAGGGCACCACGGTGTTCTGGCGCGACGGCCAACTCCTCGCCGTCGACGCGGACCTGGCTTCGCACGAGTTGTTCGCGATGGACGACGGCCAGAACGTGATGGGCCGCACGCTGCTGTTGGGTGACGGCCGCGTCGTCGTGTCCTTGGACAGTGAGGTGCTCGCCTTCCACAGCTCGCTGAGCCCCTTGGCTGAGGGCCCCTGGCCGTGCGGGGATGCGAATCTTCGGGGGAACCCTGTGATGAGCTGACGCCGCCCGGCGTGTTGAGCAGCGGACGGACAGGCCCCCGTTGACGGGCAGCCGCGACTCCAGAAGTACACGGGTCTGCGAGGCCTGAGCACATACTTGGCCAGCCGGGCCAACTACAGCGCTCAGTCACACGACCTGTGACTGATTCCCAATGACCGTTGTCAAGCGTCGAGGGTGCTTACTGGGTGGCTGATGTCATGCCGATGGCACGCCGGAACCGTGCCCACAGAGAGGTCGGCAAGGTGACGCCAGAGACTTCGTCAGGAGAGTCGGCATCCTGTGATGCTCGGTAATCGTGAGCGTCTCCGCGCAATGCGACGGCGTCCTCCCCGATCCCGACTGCCTCCAGGAGGGTGTCCAGGGCCTTGTCGGCTTGCTCGTCCGGCTGGGTGAGCCAGACATACGAAACGCCGAGCGGATTGCCGTCGTGCTTGCTGATCGCGAAGCTGAAACCCTCCAGCCGGAACAAGCCGACGTCGAGCTCGTCCAGCCCGTCCCAGGACCGCTCCACGTGCAGACGTAGCCGCTGGGCCACGGGCTGCACCGGCAGCGCCAACGCGCCGATCACCTGGAACAGCGGGGCGGAGTGCTCCCAGACGCTGTACTGGTAGGCGGGGTTCTTGCCGGGCCCATGCCAGGCATGCTGAGGATCACCTCGGCATCCCGGTGCTCTCGGAAACGGGCCGCGATCCGTGCGTCGATGGCGGCGATCTCTTCGTCCAGAGCCAGGACCGACCGGGCCAAAGTGTTCACCACTGCGGCGGCTGTGCTCTCCCCAGCCACGGCAGTGTGCTGGGCCTGCGCCGCGGCGACCGCCGCATCGGCCATGGCCTGAGCGCCACGGACTTTGCGGCCCTTCAGCCAGGTCGCCAGTCGGCTCGGGCCGAGCCGGCGCAGGCCGGCCGGTGTCTGGTAGCCAGTCAGCAGCACGAGGGCCCCCTTGGAGGCGGCGTAGTCGAACGCCCGCTCAAGAGCGGGGAAGTACTCCAGGAGCTGGGCTCGCATCCGGTTGATGGCGCGGGTGCGGTCGGCTGCGAGGTCGTAGCGACGGGCGGTGAGGATCTTCAGGTCCACCGCGATCTCGTCCCAGTCCTGCAGAGGCTGCAGGTCCCGGCGCATCCGTGCCTGATCCGCGATGACGTAGGCGTCCTTCGCGTCGGTCTTGCCGTCTCCGCGGTAGCCACGGGAGGCGTGGTGGACGGTTCGGCCGGGAATGTAGAGCAGCCGCTGACCATGACTGGTCAGGAGAGCGATCAGCAAAGTGCCTCCGCCGGCGTTCAGGTCGACTGCCCAGGTCACCGGGCTGTCCTCGGCCAGTGCGAGGACGTCGCCTATGAGCTCCAGGAGCTCGGGCTCGTTGTTGGGAACCCGGCGCGAGAGCACCTTCGTCCCGTCCGTGTCGATCACTGTGCAGTGATGCGCGGCCTTGCCGGCATCCGTCCCCGCCCAGAGCTCGGGCACCCGAGCCTCCCTCGTCGTCCGGTTGACTGGGCCCTGCAGACGACCACGCCGACGTGTCCTTACGAAGCGATCTCTGTTCGCTCATCCCAATGAGTGGCCGTGTCGTCGCGGGGCACTGGGCGGCCAATCAGTCAAAGCCACAACGACGGCATGCGCGCTAAAGCCACACACCCAGGCCCCTGGGTCTCCCGATCGTACGAAGGACCGGAATCAAACCGCCAACACGGTAAGGAGCGCGCTACCTGGCCCTTGAGCGCGACAGTTGACCCACTGCGCTTTTCAGTTGGCCCGATGGGGCTTGTCGGGTTTACCAACCCTCTGGCCTGCGCGAATGCAGACCCGCGTAGCTCGGCGGAATGAGGCCAGAGGGTCCGGATCCAGCCGCGAGATTGCCGGGGCGCCCCGTGCTCCAAGCTGATCGCAGGCCCGTCACCCCTTCGCCCCTGGGCGCTGTTGCCGCTTCCCAGCCCGGCAGGGCCGTTGTCACAGGCGGCGGCTACGTTGCAGCTCAGCACGTAAGCGAGCGGGAGCGGGGAGCGGCAATGGTGGTCGAGGTGGGGTACGCGCAAGCTGGGACCTGGAGGCCTGTTTGCCCTGGCGGCCGATATCGGTGGGGGAGGCTCGTGAGCGGGATGCCGCCGGGCTTCCGTACGTGGTGGTGTACCGGGCGGCGGGCCGGGAGGCTCCACTGGAGGTCCGGCTCGTTTCCTGGCGGGACCACTATGTCGGGCTGTGGGTCTACGACGCTCAAGGCCGCCGTACCTACGATCTGGACATGCGGCTGCTGGACGACCCGGCGCGGCTGCTGCGCCGGTACACCGTCGGCTGGAGCTACACCGGCCCGGAGATGGCGGAATTCGACGAGGCGTGTCCGCGCATCACCGTGGAGCTCTTCCCGGACGGGAGGGGCCGGCGGACGGAGGAGCCCCACGGCAAGGGCGGGGGCTCGCACGTCACCGTGCCCAGGGTCCGCGAGGACGAGCGATGGACGGACCGGCCTGTCTTCGGGGAGTGGCCGCTGCTCTCGGCCCAGGTCCACGGGCTCACGGAACCGCCGGTCTTCGAGATCACCGAGGCGACCGACGACAGTAGCGGGCTCGCGCCGGCCACCTGCTGGCGTCCGCCCCGCCCCGCGCAGCCCGGGCCGATCACTGAGCTGTTCCGGCCCGGCGTGCGTGTGACCGACGGGTACCACCCCGAGATGACGGTCCTGGAGCCGCGTCTGATCGGAGCTCTGCGCGTGCCTAGCGGGCTGCTGGCCGTCTCCGGCCCGGACAGCGACGACGGCAACGGGCCGCACATCACGGTCCCCGTCCCGCCAGGGGAATACGTACTCGAGGAGGCACAGGCCCGCCACACCTACCACTGCGAGTGGGAGGGGAGCCAGGTCACACGTACAGCCACCATGGCCGTCCGCGTGCTCGTCAACGACATCCCCGCCGCGACCTGGGAGATGGCCCTCCGGCCCGACGACGACCCCCGCCTGCTCCGGGAGAACGGGATCTTCGGCTTCGACACCGACGGTGCCACGGGCTGCTTCGCTGACGCCGGGGCCTGGGAGCCGCTCCTCGCGCTCTTCGAGAAAGGGCTGATCCAGGGAGACCCGGACCTGGACCCGGATGTGTACGAGGACATCAACGACTCCATGTACCTGCTACGTACCCGGGACCAAGCTTCCGGCGGCGAGCTGGCGGCCTTCGCGACGACAGGAGACGGCACCTATCCCGTCTGGGTCGGCCGTTCCGAGGCCGGCGAGGTGATCGGGGTCGTGGTGCTGGTGGAGGGGATGCCCGAGCTGCTCCCGGAGAGCGGAGCTACCGTCGTTGCCTGACGTGACCTACGCGGGGTCCTGGGACCCGGCATCCCGTATCGCCGGGCCGGACCTGTCCCCCGACGAGGTGAGGGCGCGGGACACAACCGGCCTCCTGTACGCGGTGCCGTGTGCCCTGTTCGCGGGTGGCGGGCCGGGTGCGGCCGGAACGGCGCTGGAACTCGTCACCATCCGCAGGACATGCCGTTCAATCAGCCCAGCCCTCGGTGTTCGAGCACGACTCGTAGGAGTAGCGAGTGTCGCGGTCCCACCCCTCCCCGGTGATGTGTTTGTATGCCCGGTCCGGTGTGTAGAGCAAGCGCTCGGCCCAGATGAGGTCGGTGGCGTAAGGAGTGAAGGCCGCTGGGTCTTGGAGGACGCTGCCGAAGACGGTGCGGCCGGCGGCGACGACCGCGGCACGGGTGTAGAGGAAGGCGTCATCGGACAGGGTGTGTCCGTATTCCTTGCGGTCCAACCGGTAGAGCGCCCATGACAGTTGTTCGGCAAAGCCGATGACCAGCGACAACGAGGACTGGGCGAGGCGTTCGATCACGGTGGCTGCGAGGAGTTCGGCGTCAGGGTCGGGTTCCGTGGGCCTGCAGTCCTCGATGAGCTGCCAGAAGGCGTCTTCGTTCATGCTGGCGAGCATGCCGCAGGGGTCTGACAGTCCTGTCTGCCAGTTCATCTGCTTGCTGCTGCTGTGAGGAGGACGCGTTTGCGGAGTAGGGGGAGCTTGGCTCGTCCGAGCATTGGCGTTTGATCATCTTGATGTGATTGACGCGGCCTTCGACGGGGCCGGAGTTCTGGCCGGTGAGGATGGGGTGGAGCGGGTTTCAGATGGTCGTGGGGCTGGCGTACGTCGCCGCCTGTTTCTCCCACATGGCCGCGTACTCGGAGCCGGGCGTGGCCAGCAGTCGACGTAGTACTGGTGGCTCATCGACGGCACGACGGCCACAGGTACTCGTTCCATGCCTGGAGGTACGTCAGGGGCGCGAGGGTGGCCACCGAAGGGGCGCTGATCGGCAGGATGATCGAAGATGCGGAAGTGGCCAGCGCCGTCGATCCGTGCGGCCTCCTCGATCTCCCGGCTGATGCCACAGGCTGATCGAACTGGCGCGGCTGGCCGCCGAGGTCGGCATCGAGCGGTTCGCGCTGGACGACGAGTGGTTCGGCGCCCGCCGCAGCTCCCGTACGGGTCTCGGCGACTGGAGCGTCGCCAAGGATGTCTGGCCGGACGGGCTGCACCCCCTGGTCGACGCTGTCGGCGGGCTCGGGATGCAGTTCGGCCTGTGGATGGAGCCCAAGATGGTCAAACTCGACTCCGATCTCGCCCGCGCCTTCCCCGAGTGGATCACGCCGGCGCGCAGTGACCTGCCCGTCGAGCAGCGCACCCAGCACGTGCTGAACCTGTCCATCCCGGAGTGCTACGACGCGGTGCTCGGCCAGATCCTGGCGGTCCTGGACGAGTACCCGACCAACTACATCAAGTGGGACCACAACCGGGACCACGTCGAGGCAGGTGTCCGCCCGCAGGGCGGGGCGCCCGGCGAGCACGCGCAGACGCTGGCCGTCTACCGCATGTTCAAGGAGATCAGGACGGCCCACCCCGGTCTGGAGATCGAGTCGTGCGCAGCGGGTGGCGGCCGGATCGACCTGGGCATTATGGAGTTCACCGACCGGGTGTGGGTGTCGGACGTCAGCGATCCCTGGAGCGGCAGCGGCTCATGCGGTGGACCGGGCAGCTGCTGCCCGCAGAGCTGCTCGGGTCCCACATCGCCTCACCGCACTCGCACACCACGAGCCGTCGTCACGACGTGTCCTTCCGTGCCGCGACCGCGCTCTTCGGGTACCTCGGGGTCCAGTGGGACCTCGGAGCGGCCACGCCCGAAGAACGTGCCGAACTGGCCCAGTGAATCGCGCTCTACAAGGAGCACCGTGGGCTGCTCAACACCGGCCGGATGTGGCGTGGGCCGGACCCGGCCGACGGCATCTGGACACACGGGGTGGCCGCCGGCGACGGCCCGCAGGGCATCTACGAGATCGCCTCGCTGACGTGGTGCGCCTCGGCCGCCCCGCCGCACGCGCGGCTCACGGGCCTGGATCTGCAGCGGCGTTACCGGGTCCGGCCGCTGACCGTGGGGTCGCCGCCGGCCGGTTTCACACCTCTCGCTGGTGGGTGGAGGACGGGGTGGAGATCGCCGGTTCGGCGCTGGCCCGCATCGGGCTCCAGGTTCCGGTCATGCACCCCGATCACTCGGTGCTCGTCCATGTGACTGCCGTCTCCTGACGGCTTCGTGGCCACGGCGCCGGTGCATCAGCCGGCGTCGCGGTACGCCGATGGAGAGCACCCAACCGCGCGCCTGAACCGAGTGGAGAAGTAGAGCGGGTCCTTGTACCCGACCTGCCGCGCGACGTCCCGTACCGGCAGCGACGACAGTCTCAGGAGCCGGCACGCCACATCCATACGGCGTTCCTCGACGTGGGCCATGACGCTCGTCCCGAACTGGGCGGTGAACAGCCGGGAGAACCGTGACTCCGACAGTCCGGCGACACGCGCGAGCGAGCGGACGGTGTGCGGGTCGGCCAGGCGGGTGGTCAAGTGCTCCAGCACACCGAGCAGTCGCGGGTCCATCCGCTCGCCGCGGGGATTCTGGGTGGCGCACCACAACAGCGCCTCCTCCACGGCGTTGACCCCGAAGAGCGCGGAGTTCGCCACCCCACTGCCGCTCAGGGACACGGCTCTCGTCAGCGCGGCTGCGACGCGGTCGGCGAGCGAGCCGGGCAGAGCCACACTTCCCACACCGGGCGCGGCCTGCGGCCAGTCGAGCAGAACAAGCCACTCGGGGCGCGGGCAAACGTGGGCCCAGAGCAGCAGCCACTCCCCCACCCCGGCGTCGGTTCCGTAGTCGTGCGGTGTGCCGGGCGCGATGGCGACGAAGGAACTCCGGTCGGCGTGCACGTCGACCGCTCCCTCGATCCTGATGCGGCCGAGCCCCTGGCACGTGAACAGGAGCAGCCAGTCCCCCGTGCCGCCCTGCCGCACGGTCCGGTAATCGGGGCCCGCGGCCAGCCGTCCTGCGACGACCCGGTTGTCGGGCGTGGCGACGAGTTCCGGACGCGTGCGCGCCCGACGCGCCGCGGCAGAATCTTCCATGTGAAGTCCTCGAAGTCCGATTCCCGCACGGGGGGCCGGTGAACACGATAGAGGGCATGACACTCAGCACAGCACCCGCGTCACAACGGTCCGAGCGCTACGCCGCGGAAGGCGTGGTCCAGGTCGAGGGCCTGCTCAGCCCCTCCGAGGTCGAGGCGATCCGCTCGGCGTACATGGATCAGGTCATACGTGACCGTGACAGCCTGTCGGCACACGACGGCCTGGCCGAGGACGACGTCCTGGCCCGCTTCCCGCGCCTCATGCAGCCGCATCGCCGCCCCGGCCTCGAGGCCGGATCGATCGCCCGCCGGCTGATGACCGACCGACGCATCCTGGACATCGTCACCGAACTCATCGGACCGGCGTTCGGTGCGCAGTCGATGTTCTACTTCAAGCCGCCCGCCGCGCGCGGCCAGGCGCTGCACCAGGACAACTACTTCCTTCGTGCCCACCCGGAAACGTGTATCGCCGCGTGGATCGCGATCGACGACTGCGACGCCGCCAACGGTGCGCTGTCCGTCGTCCCCGGCTCGCACACCATGGAGGTGGTGTGTCCTGAAACAGCCGATGCCGAGGAGTCGTTCACCACCGGGCTGGTGCGGCCGCCGGCGGGCATGGCGGTCGTGCAGACCATGATGCGCGCGGGCGATGTCCTGTTCTTCCACGGCAGCACGGTGCACGGCTCGCTCCCCAACACGACGGAGGGCCGCTTCCGGCGGTCGCTGATCTTCCACTACGTTCCGCAGGCCTCCATGGAGATCGCCCAGTGGTATCTGCCGCTGGTCGCTCCGGACGGCTCCGACGTCACCCTCCCAGCGGCGGTCGGCGGCGGCCCGTGCGGCGACGGCTGGGAAGGTGCGGCGCACTGAGGGCGGCGGCGAGCGACGGCGACGGGCCGGCCGTCACAACCACCCGCGGCGCTGTGCCTGAAGCGCCATCTGGAACCTCGTCCGGGCACCGAGCCGGGCCATGAGGACCTCGATGCGACGGGAGAGTGTGCGCCGGCTGACACCGACCTCCCGTGCGAGTCGTCGTCACTGACACCACCGGCCAGCAGGGACAACAGACGACGCTCGGCCGGCAGAAGCCGCAGGGGCACGGGCCCGGCCGTGCCCGGGAAGTTCCTCGGCCCGGCCGGTGCCACGTTCCTGGCGCTGGTGCCCGATCCCTTCACCGGCGTCTGGGACTTCTGCCGGGACGACGTCGCGGGCAACCTCGCGGCCGGGGTACTCCTGGCGGGTGCGACGTACGCGTTCAAGCGGGTGCGGAGCGCCTGGGCCGGCGCCGTAACCGCCGCGCCGAAGCAGTCCGGCCCCCGGCGGAGTGACCCTGAAACTCCGCCGTGACACGTGCCGCCGGGGGCATCAAGTCGTCCCAGTCCATCCTGGAACCCGCCCGGCGGCACGGAGTGGAAATGCCCGAGAGTGCCCGCGAGCTGAGCGCCGATCCGCTCGACGAGACCAGCACTCCGCGGCCGTGCTGGTCGAGATCGAGTTCATCCCGGTCGAAGCGGAGACTGACGCTGATCGACCTGAGTGCCGCCTTAGGTACCACGGCACGGTGCGCACGGCTCAGTGGTCCTTCATCAGAAGATGTAGCAGCGTCACCACGGCGACACCGACCAGTAGGGCGGTGCCGAACAACGGGTGCTCTAAGGCCGCATACGTTGCGCCGCCGCCGACGAGCAATAGCAGTACCGTCCGTTGGTCGATCCGACCGTCCATGGGCAGTGGCCCCCTTTCCGTTTCTGCGCGGCCACGGCTCCTGCCGTCGCCGGAGGTCATCCTTCGGCGAGGCAGTACCGTCTGACCAGCAGTTTCCTGGAATGCGCCATCCGTGCCCGTCCAGGACTTGCAGTGCACGCACTCGCGCGTGCGCTTCACGCGCCTCGGCTTCGGGGTCAGTGCCACACCCTCCGGGACTTGCGGTGCATACACCGCGAGTCGACCCTTCGGTCGGTCCGTCACGATCCGGGGTCTAGCTGGCCGGCAGCGGGTCTGACAATTCGTCCTGCCGGGACTGCTTGGGATGTTGTGACAGCCCACAGCCGCCCGCCCGGCCGCGGAAAATGACCGCCAGGCAGAGGTAGATGACAGGACAGAAGCCGGTGCTCTGTGCGGTGGGAAAGCCGGGGAGAAATGGGAACGGGTGCGGTTGTGCTGCGTGGTCCACGGGAAATTGAACCGGTGTTTCACAGAGTGAGACGTGAGTATCGTTGCATGGACTTCTCGAGCAGGATCGGCTTCTAAGTCGTGCCCGCCCAGGCAGCCCGGTGTGCTTCGAGAGCCCGACGGTAGCCGTCCGAGGCCGAGTCGGGCTCTCGGATGCCTACCGGTGCTGTCGTCTCGCGGTTGGGTACGGAAGAGCACTGGCCGGCCTCGATAGCCGTGGAACTTGCGGCCGCCTCCCGTGAAGGCCGGTCCAGAGCATCGAGCGCACCGGGACGCAGGATCTCCAGGTGCTGCACGGCGCCCTCACCTCGCAGAAGACCCGCGTCTCGCCATCGCGTACGGCGAGACTGGCTGGTACGGCCTGAACACGTACCAGATCATCCTGTGGCGTACCGATCTGGTGGAGGTCATCGAGCCGGCCTGATGCAGGGCCCCAGCACGCCGCCCCCTGCCCGGTTCGGGTGGGGGGCGTTGTCGTCCTTCGGAGTGCTCATCGGGGAATGGCCGGACACGGCGGTCGATAGGTGGCAAGACTCCCGTCATGACTACCTGATACGAGTACCCCGCACCGCACCGTTTCCCCGTACCCGCCCGGCACCCAGTGGGTCTTCCAGGCCCGCGGCACCAACTACGTCCAGACCACGGAGCTCGTCCTTCTGCCCGAGCCCGACGGCAGCCCGATCAGCGACGAGTACACCCCCGACGACATGTCGGCCCAGCAGCTGTGGGGAATGTGGGCCGACCAGTACGCCGACTACCAGCACAAGAAGCAGCCGGCCGACTACTACCCCGGCGAGGTCCGCATCCACTGGACCGTCACCACGCCCACCATCCAGAACGTGTTGGAGCTGGCCCCGCACTCCCTCGACTCCCGTGCCACCCGCACCGGCGCGTACGAGCCGCCGGAGAACTTCGCCACCATCTACACCCACCCCGAGCACGCGGTGAGCGGTGAGCCGCTGAACTGGATGCGTCTGCGAGTCCTGGACCGCGGATGGAACGCCACCGTGTCCCACAAGGGCGGCTTCATCCAGGAGGCCACGGGCTGGAAGCCGTCACCGTTGCAGCCCACGATGGACGTCCGGCAGATCGGTGCCGCGGCCGGCCTGTACGTGCCGCCGCTGTAGCCGCTTGGAGGCCGTCTACCCTTGGTGGGCGGCCTTCGTTCGGTCGAACTGAGCTTGTTCTTTAACCTCAGAGCCCTGGATGCTGGCGTCGTTATGGTTGTGCCAGTGGATGGGACAAGTCGCGTTGATCGAGTCCGTTAGATACCTGTCGCAGTGCGCGGACTGCGGCTCGGAGATGGAGTGCATCGGCGTTCAAGCGTTGGTCGGGCAGAGGCTTGAATGGGACATCGGCTACCACTGCTCCGTCTGCGACGACGCGTTGTACGAGTGCGGGCCAGGAGGAAGCTGCATACCGGACGATCTGCGCCGACGTCTTCTGGCCGAGCACGGCGAGGCGCGGCTCGTACTTAGTGACCCTCTCGCCAGTCCGGCCCTCGTGATGAAGGTTCTTCGCGCCGAGCTCGGCGGAGATCTGGCACAGGCGAAGGGGATACTCCAGCAGATCCGGGCCGGCATGTTCGCAGGGACGATGCCCGAGATGACTCTTCTTGTCCATCGCCTGCGTGCCGCTGGTGTCAAGGCGGAGGCCGAGCGTCCGCAGCGGGCTGACGAAGCCTCTGTATGCCGTCAACCCGCGACTGATCACGGGTTCTGACGTTCTCCGGACACCGGAGAGGCCTTGGGCCCGGTGCCCCGTGCCGGCCGCTGCCCCGCCAGACGACCGCCCAAGTCCGAACGACGCTGGGCAGCCCGGCGATCATTGGCCAGCACCCGCCGCGCCACGCCGTACAGCCACGGCAGGGGCTCGGCCGGCACCTGCTCGAGCCTGCGCCACGCTGTCAAAAACACCTCCGCCAGTACATCGCCCACATCATCCGGCTGAGCCCACCGCAGCACATACCGCTCGACCGCCACACGGTGGTCCCGGTACATGGCGGTGAACTGCTCCTCGATCATCGAATCCATCTGCCCTCCACCGTGTATGTGTCCGGCACCATCGCCACCGTTACACACCACGGGCATCTCAGGGAAAGACAGTGGCCGGCACCAGTGGCGCTAGTAGTGCATAGCGAACTTCTTCTCAGCGGGTCTGGACGGCCAGCAAGGTATCGGTGACCAGTTGTTGGTGGTCACGCTGCCAGCGAGGACGCGGATGGCCAGTCAGACCTTCACGGACCCACCGGTCATCGGCGTTCGCACCGAGCAGCACGAGCCTGGAACCGGTTCATGGCCTGAGCCGCCTTCTACGGTGGCTGTCCGGCCTTTCCGGACCAGAACGGAGACCAAGGACTTGTCGGGATCAGCCCCACGAGGGTTGGTCCCGTCTGCATGATGACCCGCATGGACGAGGTCCTCGGAAAGCTCTGGTCAACGGAGTTGGGTGTAGTTCCTTTCGGGGGATGGCTGAGCTGGGAGGATGCCGATTGGCGTGTGACTGGTGCCGTCGTGCTTCTACCGTAGCGGGGTGGAGGTGGGCGCCATGGCGTCATTGCCGGAAGAGCTTCAGGCGCGGGAAGCCGCGGCTCGAGTGCGGGTGGAGGAACTCCAGGCCGAGGCGGCGAAGTTGGCTGTCCGGCTGGAGAAGGCCCGGGAGGACCTGTCGCGGTTGGAGGTCACGCGGGAGACCGTCGCGCAGGTGTTGGCTGAGCTTTCGGCCGCGAAGGTGGAACCGGACGGGCTGACACAAGATGCGCCGGAGCCGAAGGAGGCGTCGGCTCCTCACGGCATCGGGGTGATGATGGTGCCACCGTGGCGGGAGGGCCTGGTCGCTCAGGTGTTGCCGGATGCATACCGGGACATTGTGGAGATCGTTGCTGATGCTCCGGGCCCGTTGCAGGCCAAGCAGATCGTGCCGCGGATCGGCCTGCCGACGACGACCGGCAAGATCGAGGGGACCCGGGGGAAGCTGAAGCGTCTGGTGGAGCGGGGCTGGCTGGACGAGGACGCGCCGGGACGGTTCACTCTCGCCCGCCACGGGCCGGGCACCGACCGGGCCAACTCTCAATGACCAAGGCGCTCTTCTCTCTAGATTCGAGGGTGCCAACCACATCGGATCCACTGAAAGAAGAGCCCGGTGGAACAGTACGACGCCTTATCCGAGCCTGATCCGTACTTCGTCTCCCGTGATGCCTTCGAATGCCTCGTCTCGACGCTGGCCGCCACCCCGGCGCGGGGTATGGCCCACGACGAGCTGGAGCTGCTGCTCGAGCAACAGGGACGCGAACTGCTGCGGCAGTTGATGCAGGATCACCTTGACGTGCGGGCGAGGAGCGAAGAGGACGCGGTGCGCGGGGACGGAGGGCAGCCGGTAGTGCGCGGACCGGAAGGGCAGGCGCGGACTTGGCGGGAGAAAGGCCATGGCCGCTGGTTGACCTGCGTGTTCGGGCCGGTGCGGGTGCGCAGGATCGCCTATCGCGGCCGGGGCGTTGCCAACGTTCACCCATCGGACGAGGAACTGTCGCTGCCCGCCGACCGGCACTCGCGCGGTCTTGCCCGGCTCGCGGTCCTGGAAGCGGTGAGAGGCTCGTTCGACCAGGCCGCCGCCGCGACTTCGTGCACGTCGCCGAGTACTGCTGGACGGCCGCACACGCCTTCCATCCGCCCGGCAGCCGCGAGGCCGAAACCTGGGCCGCGGACAAGCTCACCGCGATCCTCGCCGGACACGCCGACCGCGCCGCCACCGAGATGACCGCACAGGCCACAGCCCAACACCTGACCGCCGCCCGCCGCGACGCAGTCACCACCTGCCACCGCTACCTCACCGGCCACCTCGACCAGCTCCACTACGACACCACCCTCGCGGTCGGCTGGCCGATCGCCACCGGCGCCGTCGAAGGCGCCTGCCGCCATCTGATCGCCGACCGCCTCGACATCACCGGCGCCCGCTGGGGACTTACCGGCGCCGAAGCACTCCTCCAACTCCGCGCACTGATCACGAACGGCGACTTCGAGGACTACTGGATCTTCCACGCGGCCCGCGAACATCAACGCCTCTAGCCCAGCCCCGACCAGGAGAACTACAGCCTCACCGCT
>NZ_JBHUUV010000064.1:0-27696 GCF_042670885.1 Streptomyces sp. NPDC057136 | reverse complement strand
GTGTATAAGAGACAGACTCCCAGCCCAGCCCAGCCCAGCCCACTCCCAGCCCCGCCGGCGTTTGAGGCGCGGGGTCTGGGGCGGAGCCCCAGGTTCGGGAAGGGGCGGGTAGGGGAACAGGCTCGCCGCAGGCGCACCGTGCCCGGCGCACCGCACCGCCCCGCACCCCGCACCCCGCACCCCGCACCCCGCACCCGCCCTCACGGGAACAAGCGACGGCCGAGTCCGGCCGTCTCTCCCCTCCCGCCCAACTCCGCGCGGGCGCGGGATGTCGACTGGCATCATGGAGAGGGTCATGAACGTGGCAGCCTGCCCTGGCAGGCAAGTTGGGGGAATTGTGGATGCTTTAACGGTCGCAGGCGAGATCGCGCCCTATGTGACGGCAGCGGTCGGCGCCTACGGCACCGCCGTACTGACCCTCGCCACCGACGCGAGCGCGGACGCCACTGTCGGCCTCGGCCGGCGCATCCTCCAGCGCATCCGCGGCAACCAGGAGGACCCCGCCGACCTCGACCGGCTGGACCAGGCCGTCGCCGAGGCGGCGCAAGCACCCGAGGACGAGGACTTCCAGGCCATGCTCCGGGTCCAGATCAAGAAGGCGCTGCTCGCCGACGCCGCGCTAACGGCGGACATCGCGCGCATGGTCTCCGAGTCCTCGGTGTCCTTCATGGCCTCCGGCGAAGGCGCGGTGGCCGTCCAGCACAACTCCGGGGTCATCAGCACCGGAAGCAACGCACAGATCCAGCGGTGAGCGCCATGACTCCCGTACAGCCGCCCGAGCGTCGCGTCCCCGCCGGTTCCGCGCGCTGGGAGGCGTCGGGCGACCGTGCCGTCGCCGTGGACGCCAACGCGGGGATCATCAGCACGGGCCCGGGGGCCACCATCTACACGGCCCCCGCCGTCCAACTCCCCCCGGCCCAGAGCGTCGCGGAGCCCCGCGGGCAGCGCAACCACAATCTGCCGCGCCCGCCCAGTGCCCTGTTCGTGGGCCGGGACGACGACGTCGTCAGGCTCGGTACGGCGCTGGCCGAGGAGGACGAGCCGGTCACCCGGATCCTGGTCGGGCTCGGCGGTGTCGGCAAGACGAGCCTCACCTTGCAGTACGCCCACCGGTACCGGGCCCAGTACACGACGGTCTGGTGGATCACCGCCGACAACCCGGACGCCATCACGGCCGGGCTCGCCTCGCTCACCAGCCGTCTGCTGCCCGACCTCGCGACCCCGGCCACCACCAACGCGCTGGCCGAGTGGGCGATCACGTGGTTCCAGACGCATCCGGGCTGGCTCGTGGTGTTCGACAACGCGGACGACCCGAGCCACCTCGCGCCGGTCATCAGCCAACTCGACACCGGCCGCCACCTGATCACCAGCCGCCGCACGGCCGGCTGGCACCACCTGGCCTCGCCGCTGCGGCTCGACGTCCTCAGCCCGGCCGACGCCGCCCAACTGCTGATGCGCTCAGCCGGCCACCCCGCGACGGGGGACACGGGCGACGCGACGACCGTGGCCGAACTGGCCGCCGAGCTGGGCCACTTGCCGCTCGCACTGGAGCAGGCCGGTGCCTACATCCACAACCACGCCATCGCCTTCGCCGCCTATCTGGAACGGGTGCGGCGCTACCCGGCCCGGATGTTCGCGACGGCCTACGCGGGCAGCACCGACCGTCGCACCATCGCCCGCGTCTGGCGCGTGACGCTCAGCACCATCGCCGACCGGGACCCGCTCGCCGTGGAGATCCTGCAGACGCTGGCCTGGTTCGCCCCGGACCAACTGCCGCTGGACCTCATCACATCGATGGACGACGACCTGCTGGCGGTGGACGACGCACTGGCGCTCCTCGCCGGCTACAGCATGATCACGCTGGCACCACCCCACCTGCGCGTCCACCGCCTGGTCCAGGCGGTGGCCCGCACGGCGGACCCCGCCGACCCACTGCGTACCGAGGAGGCGATCCTGATGGCGCGAGACCGGGCCGCGAGGATCCTGCTGGACAGCCTGCCGCGCGAGGGGACCGAGGGGGAATCGGGCGCCGCGTCGATCGCCGTCCCCCAGTGGCCCGGCTGGCGGAACCTCCGCCCGCACATCGAAGCCTTCATGGAACTGATGCCGCAGGACCAGGACACCGCCGAGGTCGCCGTCGTGCTGCACGAGACGTCCCGCTTCCTGCTGGACCAGGGCCATGTCCCCCAGGCCGCCCGCTACAGCGAACGGGCCCTCGCCGCCCGCGAGCGCGTCCTCGGCGACGACAGCCCCGAGACACTCTCCACCCGCAACCAGCTGGGGAACATCTACCGCGCCGCCGGAGACCTCGGCCGGGCGATCCCCCTGTACGAGCGGACCGTCGCCGCCCGCGAGCGGGTGCTCGGCGCCGACCACCCGGACACCCTCTCCACCCGGAACTACCTGGCCAACGCCTACCGCGACTCGGGCCGCGTCGACCGGTCGATCCCGCTGTACGAGCGCACCCTCGCCGACCGCGAGCGGGTCCTGGGCCGGGATCACCCGGAGACGCTGATCTCCCGCAACAACCTGGCGAGCGGCTACCGCGACGCGGGCGACCTCGGGCGCTCGATCCCCCTCTTCGAGGCGACGCGCACCGAAGCGGAGCGCGCGTTGGGCCAGGACCACCCCCGTACGCTCCTCTTCCGCAACAACCTCGCCACCGCCTACGAGGCCGCAGGCGATCTGGCCCGCGCCCTCCCCCTGTACGAGCGCACGCTCGCCGACCGGGAGAACCTCCTCGGCGCCACCCACCCCGACACGCTCACCACGCGCAACAACCTGGCGGGCGCCTTGCAGGACACCGGCGGCCTGCCGCGCGCCCTGGAGCTGTACGAGCACACGCTCGCCGACTCCGAGCGCGTGCTCGGCCACGAACACCCCCGTACGCTCCTGGTCCGCAGCAATCTGGCCGACGCACTGGCGCAGGCGGGCGACCGGGGCGCGGCCCGGGCCCTCTGGGAGGCAGTCGTCACGGACTCCGAACGCCTGCTGGGTACCGACCACCCCGACACCCTCCTGGTGCGCGGCAATCTGGCCGGTGTCCTGTGGGAGACGGGTGACCCCGAGCGGGCCACCGCGCTCTGGGAATCGGTCGTCGCGGACTCGGAGCGGGTCCTCGGCGCCGACCACCCGGACACGCTCCTCGCGCGCGGCAACCTCGCCAGCGCCGGACGCTCGGTCGAGCTGTCGGAGCGGGCGCTCGCCGACTGCGTACGCGTACTCGGCGACGATCACCCCCGTACCCTCACCGCGCGCCGCGAGCTGGCGCTCGCCCTCGACGCGGCGGGCGACCTGCCGCAGGCGCTCACGGTGTGCGAGCGCGCGGTCGAGGACTCCGTACGGGCACTGGGCGCGGACCACCTGCGAACCCGCTCCGCACGGGCCACGCTGGCACGACTGCGCCGTGCGTTGGTCGTGCGGGTGCCCCCGCTCGACGGATCGACGTCCCGGCGGGTCCTCCTGAACAACGACACCCCCTAGGGTCGTCCCATGACCGACAGCCTCCGTACCCGCTGGCACGCGGCCCTCGTCGCCGTCCGGGGCGGCGCCGAGGACCCCGACCCGCTGCCGTACGCCGACAACCTCCTGGCGCGCTGGGCCGAACCCCAGCGGCGCTACCACACCACCGCCCACCTGGCTGCGGTCCTGGACCACGTCGACACGCTCGCGGACCATGCGGCGGCCCCCGACGTGGTGCGGCTCGCCGTCTGGTTCCACGACGCGGTCTACCGCCCCGACCGCTCCGAGAACGAGGAGCGCAGCGCCGTACTCGCCGAGCGCGCCCTGTCCGAGGCCGGCGCCCCCGCCGACGTGACCGCCGAGGTGGCCCGCCTGGTACGCCTCACCGTCACCCACGATCCGGCGGACGGCGACACCGACGGCGAGGTGCTGTGCGACGCGGATCTGGCGATCCTGGCGTCCGCCCCGAAGGAGTACGCGGAGTACGCGGCGCAGGTGCGCGAGGAGTACGCCTTCGTCCCCGACGAGGCGTTCCGGGAGGGCCGCGCGGCGGTGCTGCGGCAGCTCCTGGGACTGCCCAGATTGTTTCGTACGCCGCACGGGCTCGCGGAGTGGGAGCCGAGGGCACGGCAGAACCTGATGACCGAACTGGAGCTGCTGTCGGGAATGTGAGCGCCGGAATGGGCGTTGCGGAGTGTCATGCCCGACTCTGTCTCCAGCCGTTCCCGTACTGCCCGTATGCCCCTGGCCGTATACATCTTGGGTCTCTCGGTCTTCGCCCTCGGTACCAGCGAGTTCATGCTGTCCGGGCTGCTGCCACCGATCGCCGAGGACATGGATGTGTCCATTCCGCAGGCCGGACTCCTCATATCGGCGTTCGCGATCGGCATGGTGATCGGCGCCCCGCTGCTGGCCGTGGCCACACTGCGACTGCCGCGCCGCACCACCCTCATCGCGCTGATCTCGGTCTTCGGGCTCGGTCAGATCGCGGGTGCGCTGGCTCCGACGTACGAGGTGCTCTTCGTTTCGCGTGTGGTCAGCGCTTTCGCCTGTGCCGGTTTCTGGGCCGTGGGTGCGGCCGTCGCCATCGCGATGGTCCCGGTGAACGCGCGGGCGCGGGCGATGGCCGTGATGATCGGCGGGCTCTCGATCGCCAATGTGCTGGGTGTGCCGCTGGGTGCCTTCCTCGGTGAGCATCTGGGCTGGCGTTCGGCGTTCTGGGCGGTGGGCGCGGCGTCCGCCGTGGCGCTGGCCGGGGTGGCGACGCTCATCCCACGTATCCCGCTCCCGGACGAGAAGCCGCAGCTCAAGCGGGAGATGTCGATCTACCGTGACCGGCAGGTCTGGCTCTCCGTCGTGATCACGGCGCTCGCGGCGGGCGGTGTCTTCTGCGCGTTCAGCTATCTCGCGCCGCTGCTGACGGATGTGGCGGGGCTGGGCTCGGGCTGGGTGCCGTGGGTGCTCGGGCTGTTCGGGGTCGGTGCGCTGATCGGCACGATGATCGGCGGCCGGGTCGCGGACGCGCACCTCTTCGGGGTGCTGCTGAGCGGGATCACGGCGTCCACGGTCTTCCTGGTGGCGCTGGCCCTGTTCGCCTCCAGCCAGGTCGCCGTGGTCGCGCTGGCCTTCCTGCTGGGCCTCTCTGCGTTCTTCACGGCGCCCGCGCTCAACGCCCGGATGTTCAACGTGGCGGGCGCGGCCCCGACCCTGGCCGGCGCGACGACGACGGCCGCGTTCAACCTGGGCAACACGAGTGGCCCGTGGCTCGGCGGCACGGTGATCGACGCGGACTTCGGCTTCGCGGCGACGGCGTGGGCGGGCGCGGCGATGACTGTGCTGGCGCTGGTGGCGGTGTTCTTCTCGCTCCGGCTGCACCGGGGACCGGCCACCCCGTCCCGCCTGGTCGCTTCGGCGAAGACCACGGCGAACGCGGCGGACGCACCGGACCTCGCCCCCGCTACGCCGGTGCGGGACGCCCTTTCGGTCTCCGTAGACCAGCGGTCGTAAGGCGCCTGACCAGCTCCTTCGAACCGATCTCCCGCGCCCCGGCGCGCACCGCGTCGGCGTAACGCGCCGCCGGTACGTCGTAGTGGTCGCGCTCGAAGGCGCGCGGCGGGCAGCCGATCGAGGCCGCGAAGACGTGCAGCTCGTCGAACGACACATCGCTCACCAGGTGTGACCAGAGCAGCCCGTGCCCCGGCCAGTCCGGCGGGTCTATGTAGAGCGTCAACGTCGCAGCACCCCGCTCAGCCCGCCCACCGGGGCCACCTGCACAGTCGCCTTCGTGCAGACCCAGTGCGGGTCGGGGCCGAGCTCGGGCTCGACGTCGAGCGCGTGCGGACCTTCCTCCACACAGACCGGGCACAGGGGCCAGCGGCCGTACTTCTCCAGCAGGGCGTCCTGTACGTCCTGGGCGATCAGACCGACGACAAAGCCGGCGCCGTCGGGCCACTGCTCGACCCACCACCGGCGGTGCGTCACAGCGTCCTCGACCAGCGAGACGATCTCGGCCTCGGCCACGTCGCCCGCGACAAGATCGGCCATGACGAGTGCCCGGGCCGTGTGCAGCGCCTGTTCCAAGGGGTTCATCTCCATGCAGCCATTGTCCTCCACCGGCGGTGGGCCCCCGGCGGACAGGGCGCGAAGGACGGATCTTGCCCACCAGAGGTAGGGACCAAAGGGGGGGTTGACGGGTGTCACCTTTGAAAATATCTTTCAAAGGTGACCAATGATGTGAAGGAAAGTTTCAGCGCTGCTTCCCCGCCCGCGCCCGCCGCTCTCGCGGCCAAGGTCCGGACCCTCGCACCGTCCATGACCCGCTCCATGCAGCGGGTCGCCGAAGCCGTCGCGGGGGACCCTGCCGGGTGCGCCGCCCTCACCGTCACCGGTCTCGCCGAGCTCACCGGCACCAGCGAGGCCACCGTGGTCCGCACCGCCCGTCTCCTCGGCTACCCCGGCTACCGCGACCTGCGCCTCGCGCTCGCCGGTCTCGCCGCCCACCAGCTGTCCGGCCGCGCACCGGCCGTCACCGCCGACATCACGGTCGACGACCCGATCGCCGACGTGGTCGCGAAGCTCGCCTACGACGAGCAGCAGACCCTCGCCGACACCGCGTCCGGGCTCGACACCGTTCAGCTCGGCGCCGCCGTCGTCGCCGCATCGACCGCCCGCCGCATCGACATCTACGGCGCCGGGGCCTCCTCGCTCGTCGGCCAGGACCTGGCGCAGAAGCTGCTCCGTATCGGCCTGATCGCGCACGCCCACGCCGACCCGCACCTCGCCGTCACCAACGCCGTGCAGCTCCGCTCCGGTGACGTGGCCATCGCGATCACGCACTCCGGCTCCACCAGCGACGTCATCGAGCCGCTGCGGGTCGCCTTCGACCACGGCGCGACGACCGTCGCGATCACCGGCCGCCCCGACGGCCCGGTCTCGCAGTACGCCGACCACGTCCTGACCACGTCCACGGCCCGCGAGAGCGAGCTGCGGCCCGCCGCCATGTCGAGCCGTACGAGCCAACTCCTCGTTGTGGACTGCCTGTTCATAGGCATCGCGCAGCGCACGTACGAGACGGCCGCCCCGGCCCTCGCCGCGTCGTACGAAGCGCTCGCCCACCGCCACAACCCGCGCACCCGCTGACCACCGGACCGCGCACCCCCCGAACCACCCGCCGAACCCCCGCACCGCCGAACCGCCGAACGTACGAGATCGAGAAAGCAGAGCCGCTCTCCATGACCTCATCCGCTGACACCGACACCAACTCCGGCGCCGGATCCACCACCCCCGCCGGATACGGGGAACTGCGCGCCGAACTCGCCACGCTCACCACCGAGGCGTTCCGCCCGGAGCTCGCCGACATCGACCGGCTGGCCACACAGGAGATCGCGCGGATCATGAACGGCGAGGACAGCACCGTCCCCGCCGCCGTCGCCGCCGAGCTGCCGCAGATCTCCGCCGCGATCGACGCCACCGCCGAGCGCATGGCGCGCGGCGGCCGGCTGATCTACGCGGGCGCGGGCACCGCGGGCCGCCTCGGCGTCCTCGACGCCAGCGAGTGCCCGCCCACCTTCAACACCGACCCGTCAGAGGTCGTCGGCCTCATCGCGGGCGGCCCGACCGCCATGGTCAAGGCGGTGGAGGGTGCCGAGGACAGCAAGGAGCTGGCCGCCGCCGACCTCGACGCACTCGGCCTCACGGAGAACGACACCGTCGTCGGCATCTCCGCCTCCGGCCGCACGCCGTACGCGATCGGCGCCGTCGAGCACGCCCGCGCCCGGGGTGCGCTGACCATCGGCCTGTCCTGCAACGCGGACTCGGCGCTCGCCGCCGCCGCCGAGCACGGCCTCGAAGTCGTCGTCGGCCCGGAGCTCCTCACCGGCTCCACCCGCCTCAAGGCCGGTACGGCGCAGAAGCTCGTCCTCAACATGCTCTCGACGATCACGATGATCCGGCTCGGCAAGACGTACGGGAATCTGATGGTCGACGTCCGCGCCTCCAACGAGAAGCTGCGGGCCCGCTCCCGCCGCATCGTCTCGCTGGCCACCGGCGCCTCCGACCAGGAGATCGAGGCGGCGCTCGCCGCCACCGACGGCGAGGTGAAGAACGCGATCCTGACCATCCTCGGCCAGGTCGACGGCCCCACCGCCGCCACGCTCCTCAGCGAGTCGGACGGTCACCTCCGCGCCGCCCTCGCGGCCGTACGCACCACCTGACCCACCCGCACCACGCCCGTACCCCCCGCACAGCAAGGCACCACGCTTCCATGGCTACTGAAGACAAGAACCGCGCCACCGCCGCCGCGATCCTTCCGCTCGTCGGTGGCGCAGCGAACGTCAGCTCCATCGCCCATTGCATGACCCGGCTCCGCCTCGGCCTGCACGACCGTTCGCTGGTCGACGACGAGGCGCTCAAGGCGATCCCCGCCGTCATGGGCGTGGTCGACGACGACACGTACCAGATCGTGCTCGGCCCCGGCACGGTCGCCCGGGTCACCCCGGAGTTCGAGCGCCTGGTCGAGGAGGAGCGGGCAGCCGCCCCCGTCGTCCACACCTCCGAGGAACTGGCCGCGCAGGGCGCGGCGATCAAGGCGCAGCAGAAGGCGAAGAACGCCACCCCGTTCAAGCTGTTCCTGCGCAAGATCGCCAACATCTTCGTGCCGCTGATCCCGGCCCTCATCGGCTGCGGCATCATCGCCGGCCTCAACGGCCTGCTGGTCAACCTGGAGTGGCTGCCCGCCGTCACACCCGCCCTCGCCGCGATGGCCTCCGGCTTCATGGCACTGATCGCGGTCTTCGTCGGCTACAACACGGCGAAGGAGTTCGGCGGTACACCGATCCTCGGCGGTGCGGTCGCCGCGATCATCGTCTTCCCTGGCGTCGCCAACATCGATGCGTTCGGCCAGCAGCTCTCCCCCGGCCAGGGCGGTGTACTCGGCGCGCTGGGCGCGGCCGTGCTCGCGGTGTACGTGGAGAAGTGGTGCCGCCGCTGGGTCCCCGAGGCCCTGGACGTGCTGGTCACCCCGACGCTCACGGTGCTGGTCTCCGGTCTGGTGACGATCTTCGGCCTGATGTACGTGGCGGGGGAGATCTCCTCCGCGATCGGAACGTTCGCCGACTGGCTGCTGTCCAACGGCGGCGCGGGCGCGGGCTTCGTCCTGGGCGGGCTCTTCCTCCCGCTGGTGATGCTGGGCCTGCACCAGGCGCTCATCCCCATCCACACCACGCTCATCGAGCAGCAGGGCTACACCGTCCTGCTCCCGATCCTCGCGATGGCCGGCGCGGGCCAGGTCGGTGCGGCCGCGGCCGTCTACTTCCGTCTCCCCCGCAACGAGTCGATCCGCCGCACCATCAAGTCCGCCCTCCCCGCAGGCCTGCTGGGTGTCGGCGAGCCTCTGATCTACGGCGTCTCGCTGCCGCTGGGCCGCCCGTTCATCACGGCGTGCGTCGGCGGCGCGTTCGGTGGCGGCTTCGTCGGACTCTTCAACCAGCTCGGCGACACGGTCGGCTCCACGGCCATCGGCCCGTCCGGCTGGGCCCTGTTCCCCCTCCTGGACGGCAACCACGGCCTGGGCTCGACGATCGCGATCTACGCGGGCGGCCTGGTGGCCGGCTACGTCGCCGGCTTCGTCGCGACGTATTTCTTCGGCTTCAGCAAGGACCTCCTGACGGAGTTCAACGTCTCCCAGGAACCGGCCCATTCGAAGATCGCGGCCACCGGCCCGACCGGTACGACGCCGGCCCCGGCACCGGAGGGAATTGCGGTGCAATAGCATGCAGGAGGTGTAGGGAATTCCTTCGGGGGCAGCAGAAGTCCTGGAGGTTGATATCAATGGTTCCCTTGCTTCTCGTTCTCCTGCTCGCCCTGATCCTTTTCGGTGCAGGGTTCGCACTCAAAGCACTCTGGTGGATCGCAATAATCGTGCTGGCGGTGTGGCTGATAGGTTTCCTCGTCCGCCCGGCCGCGAGCGGCGGCAAGCGTGGCCGCTGGTACCGCTGGTAGACGTCATCCACCAGAACTGATGCGGGTGGGCCCGGACATCACTGTCCGGGCCCACCCGCTTTCTGTTCCGGTCGGCAGGAACGCACAGGACGAGCAGGTGTGAGGCCCCGACATCCGGGCACGCGATAGTGCGAGCGGCTCTCACCACCCTTTCGGTGGGGGTCCACATGTCGAATTACGCCTTCTGGAAAGGAGCCAAGAAATGAGCGACCACCTGTGGGGTTACCAGCCTTCGAGCGGTCACACCGAGGGAACCGATCTGACCGGATATTCGGTCGAGGCAACTGACGGAAGCATCGGCAAGGTCGACAAGCACTCCGACGAGGTCGGCTCGGCGTACCTGGTCGTCGACACCGGAGTGTGGATCTTCGGAAAGGACGTCCTGCTGCCTGCGGGCACGGTCCGGGGCATCGACACGGAGGCCCGGAAGGTATTCGTCGACCTGACGAAGGACCAGATCAAGGACTCCCCGGAGTTCGACAAGCACAAGCATGCGGATGACCCGGGCTATCACGAGCAGATCGCCGGCTACTACGGCAGCTACCGCCTCATGTGACCCGGCGCGCACCCCGAGAGGCGGCGGGCCCGACCCTGAAGAAGGGCCGGCCCCGCCGTCCGGCTGTGCGCACCCGGCCGGCCCGAGCCGGATCGCGACTTCGGTGAACTGCAGCTGCCGCGCCCTCCGTCCCACTCTCTACCCCGGCCACGGGAAGCCCAGCTCCTTCGCCCGCTCGGGACTGCCGCCGCACACCTTCGCGTACGCCTTCGGGTCCTCCTCGGTCAGCCGTCGCAGCGCGGCGGCGGCCTGTGACTCGGGCGGACTGCCGTCGTCCGGCAGGCGCCAGCGGAACTGGAGGGCGTCCTTGAGCGTGTCCGCTGCGGTGAGCCCCGGCGCGTACCAGAACGTCACGACCGTGGTGTCAGGCTCCTCGTAGTCGCTGCCGGTCCAGCCCCGGCGGGCGTCCCACCGGCGCAGGATCTCCGGCCGTTCCGTCAGCCCCGCCTTGATCAGCCGCGCGATGGTGCGAGCCGGCCAGGACCACGACCGGTCGGCCTCAGCGCGGGCCAGCTCGGCGTCGTAGGCGGCGGCGTCGAAGCGGTACGCGGGCAGCTCGGGCGCGTCACGCGTACCCGGCGTGTACGGAGGCCGCCGCCAGCCGTCCCAGACCACGTCGTCCCCCTCGCGCCGGATGGTGACGTGGAGGGCGCCGCAGCACTCGTCGGAGCAGTAGGCCTCCGCGAGCTTCACCTCACGCGGCTCGGCTTCCGCCCTCAACGCCCCTTCGTCCAGCAGGGCTTCGGGGCTACCGGCCGGCCCCCGGGAGAAGACCGCAGGGACCACCGGACGCCCATCGACCAGAACGCGGGTCTCGACGGGCTCCCGGTCCACCGGATCGCCCGCCACCACCTCGATACGCAGCCGCCCGGCAACGGCCGGAGGCTCGAAGGGCTGTCGCCCCATGCGCCGGATCCACCCGGTCCACAGCCGCTGATCGGCGTCGCCCCCGGCAGCGTCCACGACGGACACCCAACGGGGCTCGGCCAGCAACCGCCCCAGCGACGACAACAGTTCCTCCCGCTGCCCCGGAGCCCAGCTCAGCAGCACACCGGCACCACTGCTCAGATCGAAGGCGAGCGAGAGCAGGGAGGCGTGGTGCGCAAGCGTCGGCGGCACCAGGCCGACCCGACCGACGACACGCTCGTAGACGGCGATCGCGTCGCCGTACGCGAGGAGTTCGGTCGGATCGTCGTTCGAGCACCCCATCCGGGCCAGCACCCTGGCGGCCCGCGCCAAGAGAGCCGGATCGGTCGGATACCGGTCCAGCAGATCGGCAAGACCGGCGGCCTCCGCGATCCGGCGGGCCGAGCTGGTGCAGAGCACGCGGGGCGCGTCGGGACACGCGACCAGCTCCGTACAAATGGCATCCCGATCCTCCGACCACAAGGCCCGGACGAGCGGCAGCAGTTCCTGGTACGCGGTGCGGTAGACGAGCCACGTGAGCGCCGCCGCCCGGACATCGAGCCGGTTCAGCGCCTCCATGGCCGGGCCCGCCAGCTCGCTGCACAGCCCGAGGACCGAGAGATACGGGATGTCCTCGGGTTCACCGAGGCGGACGAGCAGATAGAGGCCGACGGTGACGGCGGGCACGGTGGTGCCGCTCCGGGTCAGCTCCCGTGCCAGCGAACGGGCCGCCTCCCGCCGCTCGTCCGGCAGCGGCACGGAGGAGACGGCGGACCGGATCACGTGCACGTTCCGGTCCCGGACACCGAGCCGTTCGAGGCGGCGGTGCACGGTGGCGGAGTCGCAGGGCAGGGGGTTCAGCGCATCCTGGACGGCTGCGGCCAACTCAGCCCTCGGCAGCGGGGCCTTGTCCGGCGGGGACCCCGCCGAGAGCCTGAAACCACGCCGTGGGGGGACGCCGCCAGGGGCCTCACGCAGGAGGGCCAGGGCACGGCCGTGAAGGGGGAGCAGGTGGGCAAGCGGGCGAACGAGCGCGTCGCGCTCTTCCGGGGCGCTCACCGGGCGGGGTGGGACTCGATTCCATAGGTCATGCCCGCAGAGTGCCACGCCGGACGCTGTCCGTCGAGCGAGTTGGAGCGCCGGTCGGAGAGCGGAACGAGGGTACGCCCCCTACGGCGGCTCGGATCCGGCACAATCCCGATCATGGTGACACGCCCTGATCCGGCCGTTCTCTATCCCGACGTCGCAGCCCGAGGCAACCTCGGCGCGGCGCTCCGAGCCGTGGCGGAGGAGGAAGGCTTCTCCTTGCCGCTCATAGCCTCGGCCTCCGACTCGCTGGACCACGCCGTCGCCGAGAGCACGCTGCCGCATCGCCTGCCCCTGCACGTCAACGCGAGGGTGTTCGAGCGCGTCTGGTCGATCCGGGGCACCGAGTCCTTCCAGGACATGGCGCTGGTCGAAGGCACCACCGACAATCTCGCGCAGGTGGCCAGAGCAGTGCGGGCCTGGCACGACGGGGTGGCTTTGAGCGACATCCCCCGGGCCGCGCCATTCGTGCAACTGACCGGCCGCTTCGAGGTGCCCGACAACGACCCCGTACGCCTGACCGCATCCGAGTGGCAGCATCTACGCACCGAAGCGGGTCCTCTAGGACAGGCCGGGTCGGCCTATCGGGCACTGGTCGAGGCAGCACACGCCGAGCCGGCACTCCGGGGTCTCTACCCCTTCACCAGCCACTGGGTGCTGCGCTTCTCGGCGACCACCCGCCCACACCTGTCCAGCGTCGGACCGTGCGTGATCGGGCATGACGTCGACCGGTACACGGTCAGCGCGGACTTCATGGGCGAGGACGTCCTCGCCCGAGCAGCCACCGCCCAGGAGGCGGTGGCGGCCGCCGTGCGTCACCTGCCGCCCGGCCTCGGGCCCGTCACACTCGGCTCCGTCACACTCGGTTCCTGAGCGCTCCGCAGCCCCCGCCCCGGCCCCTCATCTCGGCAACTGCCCCTCCCGGTTGATCTCCGTCACCCGGGCCCGCAACACCACCCCGGGCGGCGCCGACCGGACGAGGTCCGGCGGGCAGTCCCACTCGACGCCCCCATCCGGGGGACGCAGTTGTACGTACGGTCCGACGCGCCCCATCACGCGCCCCACCCGCCCGTCCCGGGCATCCACGGCGAACGACCCCGGCTCCGGCGTCCACGGCTCAAGCACCTCACCGGTCATGGTCGGCCGCGTTCTCCTCCAGGACCTCGCTCAGCCGCTGCGCCGTATCAAGGTTGCAGCACCCGAGGTCGACCAGCGGCGACGGCTCGTTCCCCGCACACGACACGGGGTCGATCCGCAGCGACGGCAGCTTCACACCCACCCGCGCAAGACCGTCCCTCAACCGCTCCACAGCATCCTCCGCCACCCGCACCCTGCCCGCCGCCGCCCGGCGCCGTTCCGTCGCTGTCATGCCGTTCCACCTTCCACGCTGAGTAATGGGAATGCATACCCAGAGTGTCCAACGCGCGGCTAGCCTGGAAGAGGCGCTGTTCCAACAACCGCACGTGTGTCACAGGGAGTTGCCATGCCAGGTCCCCGGAAGCTCGACCCCTCCTCCTCACCCCGCGCACTCCTCGGCGCGGAGCTCCGCCACCGACGGGAGCGAGCGGGCCTCTCGCAGGACGATCTCGGTGCCCCGCTCTTCGTCAGCGGATCGTTCATCGGGCAGTTGGAGATAGGGGTACGGCGGATGCAGCCGGACCAGGCGGAGAAGCTCGACGAAGTGCTGGGCGCGGAGGGCTTCTTCGTACGCAACTGTGCGGCGCTGAAGAAGTCCAAATACCCGGAGCACTTCGCGGAAGCGGCCGAGGCGGAGGCGCGGGCGGAGGCCATCAGGGAGTACGCGCCCCAGCTTGTCCCGGGCCTGTTGCAGACAGAGTTGTACGCGCGAGTGGTCTGCCGCGACTACCAGCCGACGGCCACGGACAGCATCATCGACGAGCTGGTGGCAGGACGGCTCGAGCGCGCGCAACTCCTCGCCGATCCAACCAAACCGGTGTTGTGGGTGGTGCTGGACGAAGCGGTGTTACGCCGGAAAGTGGGCGGACCTGCGTGCATGGCAGCAGTCCTGCGCCACATCGCTGCGCTCATCCGACAGCATCGGATCATCGCGCAGGTGCTGCCGTTCGACGAGGGCGCCCACGCAGCGCTCACGGGCCCACTGAAGCTCATGACCTTCCCGGACGCACCGCCACTCGCGTACGTGGACGGCCTGGGCATCGGCCAGTTGCAGGACGATCCGGCCTCGGTCCGCCATTACGAACTCACCTACGATCTAGTGGTGGCCAGCGCGGCCTCACCGGCAGCGTCTCTGGCCTTGATCGAATCGGTGGCGGAGGATTACGACCATGAAGCTCAGCAGCTCTGATTACGACCTGTCGACGGCGATCTGGCACAAGTCCTCGTACAGCGGCGGCGATGGGGGCAACTGCCTCGAAGTCGCGACCTGGCGGAAGTCCACCTACAGCGCCGGCGACGGCGGCGACTGCCTCGAAGTCCTCGACGGCGTACCCGAGGCCATCCCCGTCCGGGACTCCAAGGTGACCGACGGCCCGGCGCTCGTGTTCCGGACCGAGGCCTGGACGACGTTCGTGAGCGGCCTCAAGCGGGGCTGACCGTCGAGGAGACCGAGGGACACAGGGCGGCGTCCCCCGCCCTGTGTCCGTCACTCGCCCGAAGGGGAACGGCATGTCCTGGCCGTCACTGGTCATCCTTGCTCCCGCAGAGCAGCGCCCGTCGCTCGAAGCGCGCATCCGCTGCTTCGAGCTCGTGCCGGATGCGGTGACGGGCGGCGAAAAGCTGCACTGGCAGGGGCACTCGTACTACCTCGACCTGTCGGGCGGGATCCTGACCGACTTCGAACCGGACGAGCTCGATCACCTAAGAACCCGGATCGGCGAGCCGTATGGAGTCTATGTGTCCTGCAATTCCATGGACGCGGCCCGGGCTTTCCTACGACAGGTCCTGGCCGGCTTCGACGGGCTTGTCGACACCAACCACTTCGAGATCCTGCCGGCGACCGAGTTCCTGACTCTGATGGACCGATATCCGCTCTGGGACTGGCGTCGTCGGCCGAGCACGGATCTTCCGTAACGAAAGGCCCTAGCGCCGCTTCAGGTTCCGGTCCAGGATCGCCCGGAGCCGGTCCACGTCCGCAGGGTCCTGGGCCCCGCGCTTGGGCAGTACCGCGACCCCGGCCGCGCGGTCGCCGCCCAGCAGCACGAAGAGTCCGGGCGTCTCCAGATACTCCCGGAACACCGACCAGTCCACGGTGAAGGACACCCGCTCGCCGGTGCTGACGGCACCGTTGTCATCGGCCACCATCCGGCACTCCCCGTACGGCTCCACGATGCTGAACATCCGCCGGGCCATGATGCGCAGCGCCCATACGGTGCCCCAGGCCCCGATGCCCAGGGAGACCACCAACGAGATGATCCACCCGATCGGCGTCGCTTCACGCAGCACCGCGACGACGACCGCGGCGGCTGCCGCCGCCAGTGGTACCAACAGCGCCTCGGCCCGGCCCGCCGGTGTGCGGCGGGCTCGGGCGCGGAGCGCCTCCTCGAAGTCCGCGGCTGTCGGCCGGTAGACGAACTCCACAGCCGTGCCCCGGTCTGTGCCCTCTGGTGAAAGATCCCCGCCCCTGGTGTCCATGGGCGGGAATCCTAGCCAGGGGGTCGCAGCCCCTGCCGACAGCCCCGCGTCAGCGGCTCGTGAGGATGACGAGCTGCTGGGTCGCCCGGGTCATCGCGACATAGCGGTCGACCGCTCCCTCGATGCCCGTGCCGAACGACTCCGGGTCGACGAGGACGACGAGGTCGAACTCCAGCCCCTTCGACAGCGACGGAGTCAGCGACCGTACGCGGGACGTCGGCCGGAAGGTGGGGTCGCCGATGACGCAGGCGATCCCGTCGTCATGGGCGTCGAGCCACGTGTCGAGGACCTCGTGCAGATCCGCGGCGGATCCGTGCACGACGGGGAGGTCGCCGCTGCGGATGGAGGTCGGCACGTTGGCGTCAGGGAGCACGGCCCGGATGACCGGCTCCGCTTCCGCCATGATTTCCGCCGGCGTCCGGTAGTTGATGCTCAGGGAGGCCAGGTTGACCCGGTCGAGCCCGACCCGCTTCAGCCGTTCCTGCCACGACTCCGTGAACCCGTGCCTGGCCTGGGCGCGGTCCCCGACGATGGTGAAGCTGCGGGACGGGCAGCGGACCAGCAGCATCTGCCACTCCGCGTCGGTCAGTTCCTGGGCCTCGTCCACGACGATGTGCGCGAACGGACCGGCGAGCAGATCCCGTTCGATGTCGAGCGATGCCGCCCCGTCGAACACGGTGTCCTTCAGGTCCTGGCCGCGCAGCATCGTCAGCGCGCCTTCGCCGTCTTGGTCGGTCTCGATCAGGACGTCGATGACCTTGGTCATCTGCTCGCGTTCGGCGGCGACCGAGGCCTTGTGCCTGCGCGTACGCCGCGACGCGTCCGGGTCGCCGAGCCGCTGCCGTGCCGCGTCCAGGATCGGCAGGTCGGACACCGTCCAGGCCTGGGCGTCCTCTCGCTGGAGCCGCATCACGTCGTCGCGGCCGAGCCAGGGGGCGCACTTGCGCAGATAGGCGGGTACCGACCACAGGTCCCCGACCAGGTCGGCCGCTTCGAGCAGCGGCCACGCGTTGTCGAAGACCGCGAGCAGCTCCCTGTTCTGGTGGAGCGACTTGCGCAGCGGCACGGCCGTGTCCTCGTCGTCGTGCTTGTCCACCAGGATCGTGAGCAGCTCCTCCCAGATCTGGTCGCGTGCCTCGTTGTGCGGGATGCCGGGTGCCGCATCGAACGCCACGGCCCAGTCGGCGGCGCTCAGCCGGATGTCGGACCAGTGGGTCGTGACCGTCATGCCCTTGGTGGGCGGCTCCTCGTAGAACCTGGCGGCCGCCTCGACCGCCTTCACGAGGTCCGCGGACGACTTCAGGCGGGCCACGTCCGGGTCGGTCTCGACCGCTGCCTTGGCTCCCTCCGGGACAAGGTCCCGCAGGGTGCAGGTCTGTACGCCCTCCTCCCCGAGGCTGGGGAGGACGTCGGCGACGTAACCCAGGTACGGCTGGTGGGGACCGACGAACAGCACGCCGCCCCGGCGGTGACCGAGACGGGGGTCGGAGTAGAGGAGGTAGGCGGAGCGGTGCAGGGCGACGACGGTCTTCCCTGTACCCGGACCGCCGTCGACGACCAGAGCGCCGCGTGATCCCGCGCGGATGATGGCGTCCTGGTCGGCCTGGATGGTGCCGAGCACGTCTCGCATCCGGGCGGACCGGTTGTTGCCCAGGCTGGCGATGAAGGCGGACTGGTCGTCGAGCGCGGCGCGCCCGGCCATGCCGTCCGGGGTGAAGACCTCGTCCCAGTAGTCGCTGATCCGGCCGCGCGTCCAGCGGTACCTTCGGCGGCTCGCCAGACCCATCGGGTTGGCGTGGGTGGCTCCGAAAAACGGCTCGGCGGCGGGCGAACGCCAGTCGAGCAGCAGCCGACGGCCCGTACTGTCCGTAAGGCCGAGCCGTCCGACGTACACGGGCTCGGGGTCGTCCGCGCCGACCATGTGTCCGAGGCACAGGTCGAGACCGAAGCGACGCAGGGCGCGCAGGCGAGCGGTCAGCCGGTGGATCTCCAGGTCCCGGTCCATCGCCTGCTGGCCCACGCCGCCGGGCGCCCTGCGCGCGGCGGCGAGGCGGTCGGACAGCTCGGCGATCGACTGCTCCAGGCACTCCGCGATGGCCGCGAAGTGCTTCTCGTCGCCGGCGATCAGCGTCGAGTCGGCCTTGGGGGCAAGGCGGTCGGGAAGGTCGAACGCGCTGGTGGTCAGTGGGTTCATGTCAGAAGCTCCGATCCGAGGTCGCACCCGCGAAGTCCGGCGTCGAGCGCCCCACCACTGGTTCCACGGGCCCCACTGGCTCGACTCCATCGCACGACCCATAAACCGACAACAAACAACGCACTTAGTGAATCTCCCATTTCCGCAGGTTCGGGCCTCAGCGAGCGATTGTGCGCTATCACCCGGGCCTTGCCGCAAGCCCCCCTGTGCGCTATAAGTTGAAAGTGGCAAGAGGTGGGTACTCCCTTTGCCCCCTACACCCTCAGCCCTGCTCGTCAGCCAGGGCCTCTCGCAGCGCCATTCCGGTGGCTGTCGCGTCGTACCCCTCGGGGACACCTTCGATCATGATGATGTCGCCCTTGATGTGCCGTGAGCGCAGCGGGGCGATCTCCTGGTACGCGGGCGAGTCCCACCAGGCCCGCGCCTCGGCGATCCCGGGGAAGCCGATCATCACGACGCTCCCGGACCAGCTGCCTTCCTTCACCTCGTGCTGCGTGACATGCACGAGGAAGCGTCCTCCGTACGGCTCGAAGGTACCGGGGATGCGCTCCATGTACTCCGCGATCTCCGCGTTCGGAGCGGCGTCCTGCAGGTTGGCGATGACGTAGGCGGGCATGGTGTCCTTCCGGTTGGCCGGTTGATCGGTCGGTCGATCTCCGTACGTCGAGCTTGGCATTCCGGCGCACCGGGGTCGATTACCTGTCGGGTAATAGAGGTCCGGCGGATCGAGGCTCCAGCCACTGTCCTGCCGATCACGAGACACATTGATGTGACCCCGGCTCGCCTGGGCTGGGATGGTAGGTCCATGAGCGATCCGAACGCGACGCCACTCCTGCCCGGCCGCGCGGAAGTGGCTGCTCGATGGAGTGCGCTGGCCTCGGGTGAGGTGACCCGTGAGGCCGTACATGCGTGGGCGTTTCCATGGGTGGAGGGCGAGGGCGCATTCACCGACTTCGAGGAACCGTTGGTCCTCACAGGTCTGCAGTACCTGCACGGGTTCGACCTCTGCCGAGATCCAGGCCGTCCCCATATCGTCCGGCACGGCACATTGGGTGAGGGCGAGTGGGTTGCTTCGCTCGATGACATCATCGGCAGATTCGCCCACTGGCAGGAACAGTGCGCTCTCTACGATGCCGATCCGCAGGGCTGGTCACAGGCGGTGCTTGAACGAGCGAGAGCGTTCGTTCGGGCAGAGGAGGCCGCCGCGGCCTCGGCACGCTCCGCGATCAATAGCGGTTCAACATCGGCATCTGGCCCGCCAGTTGAGGGGGATGGACGTTGAAGCACATGGCGCGGACAGGCCCGACTGCGGCCGTTGCCCTCAAGAACCTCTGACTCAGCTCACTGACCCAGATGCGTGTCCCCCAGTGACATCAACAGCCGCCGCAGCGCCCCGTCTAGCGCCCGGCGCTCCTCGGCCGTCAGGCCCCCCAGCATCCGTTCCTCGTTCGCCACGTGATCGACCACGGCCCGGTCGACGAGGTCCAGGCCCGCGTCGGTCAGGCGGACGCGGATGGCCCGGCGGTCCGCGGGGTCGGGGTGGCGTTCGATCAGGCCCTTGCGTTCCAGTTTGTCGAGGCGGTTGGTGATCGCGCCGGAGGTCACCATCGCGGACTTCAGGAGGCCGCCCGCGGTGAGTTCGTGCGGGGCGCCGACCCGGCGCAGGGTGGCGAGTACGTCGAACTCGGCGAACTCCAGACCGTGTTCGGCGAAGATCGGCTTCATGCCCTTGCTCAACAGGTGATCGGCCCGCTTGATACGGCCCACCAGGGCCATCGCGTCCAGTCCCGCGAGGCTCATGTCCGGGCGCTCGCGGCGCCACTGGGCGCGCAGTTCGTCGATGGCATCGGCATCCGTCCCCGACTGCCGCTCCGCCTCACGCTCACTCATTCCCGCACTCCTCCCTCACCCGAGCCAGATCTCTCAACGTTCAGATACTTGACGTTCGCAGACCTTGGACTCACACTTATCTCAACGTTGAGAATAACAGCGTTGAGGAGAAATCGAGGGGGAGCGCCATGTCCATCACCAGCACCGCCGCCAAGTCCGCCACCACCACACCCACCAGCCACAGGGCCCACAACGCCCGACGCCCGACCCCCCAAACGCCCCGCACCTCCACCAAGGCCGCCCTGGGCATCGCCGCGCTCGCCGCCATCGGGCCCGCCACCTGGGGCACCACCTACGTCACGACCACCGAACTCCTGCCCGCCGACCGCCCGTTGCTCGCCGCAGCCCTGCGCGCGCTGCCAGCCGGGCTCATCCTGCTCGCCCTCACCCGGCGCCTGCCGCGCGGCGACTGGTGGTGGAAGGCAACCGTGCTCGGGATGCTCAACTTCGGCGCGTTCTTCCCGCTGCTGTTCTTCGGCGCCTACCATCTGCCCGGCGGCGTCGCCTCGACGGTCAGCGCGGTCACGCCGCTGCTGGTGGCCGGCTTCGGGGCCGGTGTGCTCAAGATCCGGCCCACGCGCCGTACGCTGATCGCCGGACTCGTCGGGGTCGCGGGCGTCGGGCTGCTCGTCCTGCGCGGGAACGCCGAGGTCGACCTCGCGGGGATAGTGGCGATGCTGGCGGCCACCGTGCTGATGGCCCTCGCCGTCGTCCTGAGCAAGCGGTGGGGGCGTCCGGAAGGCGTCTCGCTGCTCGCCCTCACCGGCTGGCAGCTGACCGTCGGCGGCCTGGTGCTGGCACCCATCGCCCTCACCGCCGAGGGCCTGCCCGACCACCTCACCGGCGCGAACATCGCCGGGTACGCCTACCTCGGCGTGATCGGCACAGCAGTCGCGTACGCCCTGTGGTTCCGCGGCATCGAACGCCTCCCGGCCTCCTCCGTGTCCTTCCTCGGCCTGACGAACCCGGTCGTCGCCACGCTCGCCGGACTGGTGTTCCTGGGGCAGACCCTCACCGCCTGGCAGATCGGCGGTCTGGCCCTGGTGATCGGCAGCGTCGCCCTCGGCCAGAACCTCCGCCCGGCCACCCGGCGACGCGCGACCCCGTCCACCTGAACCCACCCACCACCGAACCACTCACACCCAAGGAGCCGATCCCATGCGCATCACCGTCTTCGGAGCAGCCGGAAACGTAGGCAGCCGCGTCGTCACCGAGGCCCTCACCCGCGGCCACGAGGTCACCGCCGTCGTCCGCGACGCCGCCCGCTTCGCCACACTGCACCCCGCCGCCACCCATCGCACCGGAGATGCCGGAATCCCCGCGCACGTAGCCGAGTTGAGCGCCGGGCAGGACCTCGTGGTCAACGCCACCCGGCCCGCCCCCGGACACGAGGACGAACACGCCGCCATCAGCCTGGCGTTACTGTCCGGCCTCGCCCGCACCGGCGTACGCCTGATCGTCGTCGGCGGCGCCGGCAGCCTGACAGTGCCCGGCACTCGGGGCGTCCTCGCGAGCGACGACCCGGCCTACGTTCCCACCGCCTGGCGGCACATCGCGCTGGCCTCCAACGCCCAGTACGACGCCATCCGTACGGCCACGACCGAGGTCGACTGGGCCTACCTGAGCCCGTCCGCCCTCCTGGAGCCGGGCCACCGCACCGGCACCTTCAGGCTCGGCACCGACGAGCTCCTGGTCGACGCCGAGGGCAACTCGGCGATCTCCATGGAGGACTTGGCGGTGGCCCTCCTCGACGAGGTCGAACACCCCAAGCACCACCGCACCCGCTTCACCGCCGGATACTGACGAACAGTCTGGCGGGAAATCGAGCGCAGGCCCTCGCCCCCTCCCGGGGCTCAAGGGGCGAGCTTCGAGCGCTCTTAACAAGGATTGGGTGGATGGATCAGTTGTCCCACCCACCCACCCTGTCCGGAGAGTTGACTTTTCGTGACCGACTTGCCACACATGGTCATCACGCTCTAGCGTGCGTCCGAGACAACAAAAAAATCGACCCCCGCCGGTGCTGGAACACCTGACAGGGGTCTGACCACAAGGATCGGATCGCCGATACCCCATGGCTGACGCACAGCTTAGTGCTGCCCCCTGCACCCCGCACGTATCCCTGCCCGCGACTCCACCCGCAGCCCCGCACCCGATGGCCAACCCGGGTTACGGAAAGCGCTCGGCTCCGTACGAACGCCCCCGCTCCGACCGCGACTTCGCGCACCTGCTCCCCCGCGACGCCGCCATCGCCGCCTACGTCGACCGCCTTCCGGACGGCTCCGACATCTCCGTAAAGGCGCTGGCCAAGGTGCTTCCGTACGGGCAGTGCGCCGTACGGACCACGCTCAACCGCCTCCAGGAGGCCGGGCATCTGCGCCGGGGCAGCGAGTGCGTGGCCACCGAGCACGTCCTGCTCTGGGTGACCCGGACGTTCTTCTCGCGAACCGCACGCGACGATGCCTGGTGGGCGGCGTTCGCCCAGGGCGACGTACCCAAGGAGCAGCAACGGCCCACCCGCTCAAGGGCGTTCATCCTGCTGGCCTCGCTCGGCCGGGCCGCGCCCACTCTGACGCTCTCCTCGGCGGACTGCGTGGACCTGGAACCGCAGGTCAGCGAGTGGTTCGAGCGGGGTGCCACGGAAGCGGAACTCCTCCATGCCCTGACCGCAGGACTGCCCACCCCGGTCCACCACGCCACGTCGCTCGTCCGCAGGCGCCTGCGGGACAAGATGCCACCCGAACGAGTCGCTCCGGTCCACCGAACCGTCCTGCGCACCCTGGAATGCAGCGAGTGCCGCGCCCCGGGCAGCCCGGAAGCACTCCTCGGTGGCCGGTGCGCACTCTGCCGGGGCACCGAGCCCGACGCACACTTCGGCCCGCCCGGCGCCGTGCAGGCCCCCGGGGTGCGGGGCCGCATGAGCAGCGTCCGGGCCGCAGTGGTCCCCCGGTCGGAGAGGACCTACCGATGACCGTGCAGCCCATCGACCCCGGGCTCACTCCTTCCCGGGGCCGCTCCTGTGTCTCAGGAACCGTCAGGTACGGCGGCGACGTCGGATGATCGTGTAGCCGACGGCACCGGCTGCTGCGCCGGCTGCGAGGGCGAGGCCGATACCGGTTTCCTGGCCGGTCGGGCCCGAGGCGCCGCCGAGGCCACCCTGGGCTCCGCGCGTCGGCGTCGTGGTGGGACTTGCCGACTGGGGTCTGGAGGTGGGGCTCACCAGCTGGGGGGTAGCGGTGGGACTTACGGGCTGGGAGGTAGTGGTGCTGCCTCGTGTGGGCAGCCACTCGCAGGCGATGCGGTCGTCCACGCCCCGATCCTCGTCGAGGCGGTTCGGGTCACTCGGGTCTCTGTTGAACTCGGCCTGCGCATCTTCCTGGAAGACGAAGTCCGCGCAGTCGAGATCCTGCGCGAACGCGACGCCGGAGAGAGGAACGACAGAAGAGACAGCAAGCGCTATGCCAGCCACAGCGGTACGACGGTTCATGTTGGAGCCTCCTTGGGCCGGATGGCCTCGACCCGACCCTAGGATCGGCGGCGCCGCACGGCGCGGAATGCTAGGCCGAACGGGACACCACGACACCTCTGACCAGGCAAAACAGCCATCCGCTGAGGCATGCCTTCTGCAAGGAACCTGAACCCGGATCCGGGCGGGCACTGTTCGGCGAGCCCGGACCCCTCATGAACGCGAACCGTCATGCAGTGGACAATTGCGTACGGCCAACACCTGTCGTGGTTTCCGTCGTTGGCCGTGTCGACCGATCTTCCCCTTCTGAGGACGCGACATGCGCCGACGCATCACGATGGCCCGCACCGGAATCATCTGCTCGGTGCTCATCATGGCCGTGTTCGTCGGGTTCCAGCTGACGTCACTGACCGGGCGGGATTCCCCCGATTCCAAGAACTACCTCTCCTACGCCCTCCGGCTGAGCGGCGAGAGCCGCGCGTCGGCCACCGCTCAGGCCATCGAGTACACGTGCGCCGACGAGGCCGGCGAACCCTTGGTGCGGGAATGTGTGCGCAAGCTGACGAAATCGACCGCGTACTGGACGCGGCACGGCAATACCACCGGCATGACGGGGCCGTTCTTCAACTCCCGCTTCATGGCGATCTATGAAGCGCGCCCCGGATATCCGCTGCTGCTCGTGCCGTTCATCGCCGTGTTCGGCCTGGCCCTGGGCGTCTGGCTGGCCGGTGTGACCGTCGCTCTGGCGGGCAGCCTCTTCGTCCTGGCCACGCTGCGCGCCGCCGGTGCCAACTGGGCGGCCGCGCTGTGCGGACAGATCCTCTACCTGACGCTGCCCACCGGCGCGATCGCGATGCTTCCCATGGCCGACGGGCTCACCCTGGCCTGCACGGCGGCGGTGGCACTCGGCTGCACGCCGGCCTTGAGGGGGGAGCGGGGGACGGCCGGGGCCGCCCTCGTCACCGGTGGTCTTGCCGTCGCCTTTCTGGCGCGCTACTCGCAGGCGCTCCTGCTGGCCGTCGGCCTCGCCGCAGCCTTCGGCGGACTCGCCTGGTACCGCAAGCGCCACGGCCGGTCGCCGCACTCCGCACTCCGCCTGTTCGCGCTGTGCGGCGCCCTGGCCGTCGCGATGCAGTTGACCACGTACGTACTGGGCTGGCCGTCCGGATACGACAGTGCCCAGGACCTCCTGACCCACCATTACCTGCGTCCGGACGTGCCCGACCCCTGGCCCAGGTTCCTCGCCGAGGAAGGGACGTTCTGGTCGGCCTGGGCGGACCACCAGTTGAAGGAGCCCTTACTCCTGATCACCCTGGCCCTGGCGGCCTGCTCCACGCTCCGGCGCCCCACGCACATCGGCGTGCTCGCCGCCGCCACCGCCGTGGGCGGCGTACTCAACCAGGCCGGGCACCCCAACCTCGACATGCTGGCCGGTCAGCGGCTCATCGTCCTGATCTGGTTCCTTCCGATCCTGACGATCCCCCTGCTCCTCACGGGACGCGGCGAGGCCGGCAGGCGACAGGCCTTCTCCTTGACACCCTCGCCACATCTAGAGTCCTATAGTGCTAGGAGCCTAGATGAATAGAGATGGACAGTGATCGAGTTTCACCTCGATGCCCGGTCCGGTGTCGCGCCGTACATGCAGCTGATCCACCAGGTACGTCAGGCCTTGCGGCTCGGCCTGCTGTCCGAAGGGGATCGGCTGCCCACGGTCAAAGACGTCGCGACCAAGGTGGCGATCAACCCCAACACCGTGCTCAAGGCCTACCGGGAGCTCGAATACGAGGGCCTGGTCGCGAAGAAGCCCGGCGTGGGCACGTTCGTGTCCGGAACCCTCAGCGATGCCTCGCTCTCCGAGCACGAGCCGCTGCGGCAGGAGCTGCTGCGCTGGCTGGACAAGGCCCGGAGTGCCGGGCTCAACGAGGAGAGCATCGAGGCCCTGTTCCTGAGCACCTTTCGTACGCCTCAGCACCCCGAAGAGGAGAAATGACCGCCACTCTGGAAGCCAAAGGGCTCGGCAAGCGGTACGGCCGCCACCAGGCGCTTACCGACTGCACCTTGAGCGTGCCGACCGGGCGGGTAGTCGGCCTGGTCGGCCCCAACGGGGCCGGTAAATCAACCCTGTTGCAGTTGGCCTGCGGCCTGCTCACCCCGACCTCGGGCACCATCGAGGTCCTCGGCGGGCGCCCCGCCTCCGGACCGGAGCAGCTGGCCAAGGTCGGCTTCGTCGCCCAGGACACACCCACGTACACGGGCCTTTCCATCGCCGACCACCTGCGCCTCGGCGCCCGGCTCAACCCGGGCTGGGACGCGCAGTTGGCGGAGAGCCGGATCGCGAAGCTGGGCCTGGACCCCGCCCAGCGGGCAGGCAAGCTGTCCGGCGGTCAGCGCGCCCAGGTGGCCCTGACCCTCGCGGTGGCCAAACGGCCCGACCTGCTGATCCTCGACGAGCCGGTCGCCGCTCTGGACCCCCTGGCCCGGCGCGAGTTCCTGCAGAGCCTGATGGAGTTCGTGGCCGATCACGGCGCGACGGTCATCCTCTCCTCGCACCTGGTATCCGACCTGGAGCGGGTCTGCGACTACCTGATCTCGCTCGTCGCCTCCCGCGTCCAGGTCTCGGGCGAGGTCGACGACCTGCTCGCCACCCACTTCCGGCTCACCACGGCGCGGCGTGAAGCCGACAGCCTGCCCGACGGGATGCAGGTCATCCAGGCCACCCACACCGACCGGCAGAGCACCTTCATCGTGCGCGCCGCCACCGCGATCCACGACCCCGCCTGGGCCCTGGAACCGCTCAACCTGGAGGACCTGGTCCTCACCTACATGGCCCAGGCCGCGGCCGAGCCCGTCCGCCGACCCGTACTGGAGACACAGCGATGATCTGGCTGACCTGGCGCCAATACCGCGTACAGACGCTGGTGGCCCTCGCCGCCCTGGCCGTGATCGCCGCCGTCCTGGTGGTCATCGGCGTCCAGTTGCACGACTCCTACGACAGCACCGTCGCCACCTGCCAGAGCGCCTGCGAGTCGGCCAAGGACGTGATCCGCTCCGAGTACAACGTCCTGTTCTACTTCGTCGCGGGGCTGCTGATCGCCGTTCCCGGCATCATCGGGATCTTCTGGGGCGCGCCGCTGATCGCCCGCGAACTGGAGACCGGTACCCACCGGCTCGTCTGGAACCAGTCCATCAGCCGCACCCGCTGGTTCGTGGTCAAGCTCGCCGCGGTCGGCCTGACCGCCGTAGCCATCACCGGGTTGCTCAGCCTCCTGGTGACCTGGGCGGCCGGCCCGCTCGACAAGATCAACGTGGACCGGTTCACTCCGCTGCTGTTCGACGCGCGCGGCATCGTGCCCCTCGGCTACGCCGCGTTCGCCTTCACCGTCGGGGCCTGCGCCGGCCTGCTCATCCGCAGGACCGTGCCCGCCATGGCCGCCACCCTCGTCGTCTTCGTCGCGGTCCAGGTCCTCATGCCCTTCGCGATCCGCCCGCACCTCATGTCCCCGGAGCGCACCGACATCGCGCTCAGTTCACTGGCCGTGTCGCGGGTCGGGCCCGACGGCGAGCCGGGCGCCCCGGCATCCGGCTGGCAGGCGGGGTTGTTCCGGATGAAGGGTTCCGGTGCCGACACCCAGCTGACGATGACCGTTTCCAATTCCGGCGCCTGGGTCGTCTCCGACGAAAGCCCGGTGCTCGACTCGGCGGGCAAGGTCGCCACCGGGAGCCAGGTCTGCCCGAACAGCGGTCCCGACGACCTCATGCCGTGCCTCACCAAGTCCGACCTGCACATGGAAGTGGCCTACCAGCCCTCCGACCGCTACTGGACCTTCCAGTGGATCGAGACCGGGCTCTTCCTCGTCCTCACTGGGCTGCTGGCCGGCTTCAGCATCTGGTGGCTGCGGAGCCGCCTGGCCTGACCAGGGGCGGCCGAAGCCAACGCAACTGGCTTCGGCCGCGCCTGCGACTCTACGGGGCAAGGTCTCCGCACGACTTCGGCCCCCGGGACGAATCCCGGGGGCCGAAGTCTGCAAC
>NZ_JBHUUV010000063.1:0-28495 GCF_042670885.1 Streptomyces sp. NPDC057136 | reverse complement strand
GGACACGAGGTGCGTGTCCGGCCGCTGTGCTGCGCGCGTCCGAGGGAGCGGACGCGGTCCGTCCGGTGTCAGCCGGCCGTGACCTCGATCGCCGCCAGATTCTTCTTGCCCCGGCGCAGGACCAGCCAGCGGCCGTGCAGCAGCTCCTCGCGGGCCGGAGCGCTCTCGCCGTCCGCGACCTTCACGTTGTTCACGTAGGCCCCGCCCTCCTTCACCGTCCGGCGGGCACCCGACTTGCTCGGTGCCAGACCGACCTCGACCAGCAGATCGACCAGCGGGCCGAGCTCGGTGACCCGCGCGTGGGGCACCTCGGAGAGCGCGGCGCTCAGCGTCGCCTCGTCCAGCTCGGCCAGATCACCCTGACCGAAGAGGGCTTTCGACGCGGCGATGACCGCGGCGCACTGCTCGCCGCCGTGCACCAGCGTGGTCAGCTCCTCGGCCAGCGCACGCTGCGCCGAACGGGCCTGCGGACGCTCCTCGGTCAGCTTCTCCAGCTCTTCGAGCTCCTCGGGGCTCTTGAAGCTGAGGATGCGCATGTACCGCGAGATGTCCCGGTCGTCCGCGTTCAGCCAGAACTGGTAGAACGCGTACGGAGTCGTCATCTCGGCGTCGAGCCAGACGGCGCCGCTCTCGGACTTGCCGAACTTCGTCCCGTCCGCCTTCACCATCAGCGGCGTCGCCAGCGCGTGCACCGCGGCACCCGGCTCCAGGCGGTGGATCAGGTCGAGGCCCGCCGTGAGGTTGCCCCACTGGTCGCTGCCACCCTGCTGCAAGGTGCAGCCGTAGCGCCGGTACAGCTCCAGGAAGTCCATGCTCTGGAGCAGTTGGTAGCTGAACTCGGTGTAGCTGATGCCCTCGTCGGACTCCAGTCGCCGGGCGATGGAGTCCTTCGTGAGCATCTTGTTGACCCGGAAGTGCTTGCCGATGTCCCGCAGGAACTCGATCGCGGACATGCCGGCGGTCCAGTCCAGGTTGTTCACCATGACCGCCGCGTTGTCGCCCTCGAAGGAGAGGAACGGCTCGATCTGGGACCGCAGCCGCGACACCCAGGCGGCGACCGTCTCCGGGTCGTTCAGCGTGCGCTCGGCGGTCGGGCGCGGGTCACCGATCTGACCCGTGGCCCCGCCCACCAGGGCGAGCGGACGGAGCCCGGCCTGCTGGAGCCGGCGCATGGTGAGGACCTGCACCAGGTGCCCGACGTGGAGACTGGCCGCGGTGGGGTCGTAGCCGCAATAGAACGTGACCGGACCGTCCGCGAGAGCCTTGCGCAGGGCGTCCTCGTCAGTGGACTGGGCGAACAGCCCGCGCCACTTCAGCTCGTCGACGATGTCCGTCACGGTTCCGTGTCTCCTCTACGTGTATCGAATGGCAACGGTCAGTCTATGGCGGTCATACGCCGAGGCTCACCGAGCTCATATTGAAATCAGGAATCCGCAGTGCCGGCATGGCGGCCCGGGTGAACCAGTCGCCCCACTCCCGCGGCAGCGTCTTCTCCGTACGGCCCGCTTCCGTGGCCCGCGACAGCAGATCGACGGGCGACTCGTTGAACCGGAAGTTGTTCACCTCGCCGACGACCTCGCCGTCCTCGACGAGATACACCCCGTCGCGGGTCAGCCCGGTCAGCAGCAGCGTCGCCGGATCGACCTCCCGGATGTACCACATGCAGGTCAGCAGCAGGGCGCGGCCGGTCGTCGCGGCGACCATCTCCTCCAGGGACCGCTCACCACCGGCGTCGAGCAGCAGATTGTCGATGGCCGGGGCGACGGGCAGTCCCGTCAGGCCCGCCGAGTGCCGCGTCGTGGTCAGCCGCTCCAGCCTGCCGTCCTTGATCCAGTCCGTCGGCGCGAGCGGCAGACCGTTGTCGAAGACGGAACCACCGTCCCCGGAGGCGTGGGCGATCACGAACGGCGCGGACTCGAGACCCGGTGCGTGCGGGTCGCTGCGCAGCCTCAGCGGCAGCCCGGAAAGCGTCTCGCCGATCCGCGTACCCCCGCCCGGCTTGGAGAAGACCGTCCGGCCCTCGGCGGCATCCCGGGCGGTCGACGACCACAGCTGGTAGATCAGCAGATCAGCGACGGCCGTAGGCGGCAGCAGCGTCTCGTACCGCCCGGCGGGCAGTTCGATACGGCGCTCCGCCCAGCGGAGCCGCTGCGCGAGCTCCGCGTCCAGCGCCGCCGGGTCGACATCCTTGAAGTCCCGGGTGGAGCGGCCCGCCCAGGCCGAACGCGAACGGTCGGGGGACTTGGCGTTCAGCTCCAGGGTGCCGTTCGGCTGGTCGTGCCGCAGCCGCAGCCCCGTCGACGTACCGATGTACGTCGAGGTCACCTCGTGGTTGGCGAAGCCGTACAGCTCACGGCCCCCCGCCCTGGCGCGGGCGAAGGCGTCACCGAGCGACGGGGCGAAGTCGGCGAACACATCGGCGCCCGTCTCGGCCGGCGCGTCCGTGAAGTCGGGGGAGGCCGGCACCCCGGAGACCAGCGGCTGGGCGTCCTCGGCAGGACCTGCCCCGCGCGCGGCGGCCTCGGCGGCGCGGACGAGCGGTTCCAGGTCGTCGGCGGTGACGGCCGAGCGGGACACCACTCCGGACGCCGTGCCCTCGGCGCCGTCGACCGTGGCGATGACGGTGAGCGTCCGCCCCCGGGTCACCCCGTTCGTGGTGAGCGCGTTGCCGGCCCAGCGCAGATTGGCGGAGGAGTTCTCGTCGGCGATGACGACGCAGCCGTCGGCGGTGGACAGTCCGAGGGCCCGCTCGACGATCTCGTACGGCTTGCTGACCCGGCTCATCGTCCGGCCTCCTGCGTGGTGTTGAGGATGTTCACGCCTCGGAAAAGGGCGGAGGGGCAGCCGTGCGAGACGGCGGCGACCTGGCCCGGCTGGGCCTTGCCGCAGTTGAACGCGCCACCCAGGACATACGTCTGCGGGCCGCCGACCTTCTCCATCGAGCCCCAGAAGTCGGTCGTCGTCGCCTGATAGGCGACATCGCGGAGCTGACCGGCCAGCTTGCCGTTCTCGATCCGGAAGAAACGCTGCCCGGTGAACTGGAAGTTGTAGCGCTGCATGTCGATCGACCACGACCGGTCGCCGACCACATAGATCCCGCGCTCCACGCCACCGATCAGATCCTCGGTGGACAGCCCGCCGGGATCGGGCGCCAGCGACACGTTCGCCATGCGCTGTACGGGCACATGGCCGGGCGAGTCCGCGTACGCGCACCCGTTGGACCGGCCCAGGCCCGTCAGCTTCGCGATCCGGCGGTCCAGCTGGTAGCCGACCAGCGTCCCGTCCTTCACCAGGTCCCACGACTGCGCCTCGACGCCCTCGTCGTCGTACCCGATGGTCGCGAGCCCGTGCTCGGCGGTGCGGTCGCCCGTCACATTCATGACGGGGGAGCCGTACGCCAGCTTGCCCAGCTGGTCGAAGGTGGCGAACGAGGTCCCCGCGTACGCCGCCTCGTACCCCAGCGCGCGGTCGAGCTCGGTGGCGTGGCCGATCGACTCGTGGATGGTCAGCCAGAGATTGGACGGGTCGACGACCAGGTCGTACGTCCCCGCCTCGACGCTCGGCGCCCGCATCTTCTCGGCGAGCAGCCCCGGAATCCGCTCCAGCTCGGCGTCCCAGTCCCAGCCGGTCCCGGTGAGGTACTCCCACCCACGCCCCACCGGAGGGGCAATGGTCCGCATCGAGTCGAACTCACCGGTCGTCCCGTCCACGGCGACCGCCGTGAACTGCGGATGCAGCCGCACCCGCTGCTGCGTAGTGACGGTGCCGGCGGTGTCCGCGTAGAACTTGTTCTCGTGGACGGTCATCAGCGAGGCGTCCACATGCGCAACGCCCTCGGCGCCCAGGAGCCGGCTGCTCCACTCGGCGAGCAGCCCCGCCTTCTCCTCGTCCGGTACGGAGAACGGGTCGGTCTCGTACGCCGAGACCCAGGTCCGCTCACCGTGCGAGGGCTCGTCGGCCAGCTCCACCCGCTCGTCGGAACCCGCGGCGGCGATCACCTTCGCCGACAGCTTGGCCATGGCCACGGCCTGCGAGGCCACCTTCGCCGCGGCGTCCATGGTCAGATCCACCCCGGACGCGAACCCCCAGGCCCCGCCGTGCACGACCCGTACCGCGTACCCCAGGTCGGTGGTGTCCGACGACCCGGAGGGCCGGGCGTCACGGAGCCGCCAGCTCGCGCTCCGTACCCGCTCGAACCGGAAATCCGCATGCACCGCACCGAGCGCGCGGGCGCGTGCGAGCGCCGCGTCGGCGAGGGCACGCAGCGGCAGCGCCAGGAATGACTGATCTACCTCGTGGGCCACGTGGGCCTCCCCTTCTCCACCTCTGCAATGTCTCCGCAGTGAATCATGGTGGGTACGGCCGCTCGGGGCCTTCGCATTTCGCTGTCCGGTTTCCGTGCCCCGCGCCATTCTGTAGGAATCCCACAGAGGTCGCCCGGCGGCGCTGTCAGAGGGCGATTCTCCGTACGCGGCACGGTACCGATAGGTTTTCGATGTACCAGACCGCCAAGGAAAGGGTGATCCGTTGAGCCGCTCGGTTCTCGTCACCGGAGGAAACCGGGGCATCGGCCTCGCCATCGCCCGCGCTTTCGCCGACAACGGCGACAAGGTCGCGATCACCTACCGCTCCGGCGAGCCGCCGAAGGAACTCACCGAGGCGGGCTGCCTGGCCGTCCGTTGCGACATCACGGACACCGAGCAGGTGGAGCAGGCCTACAAGGAGATCGAGGAGAAGCACGGTCCTGTCGAGGTACTGGTCGCCAACGCCGGTATCACCAAGGACCAGTTGCTGATGCGGATGTCCGAGGACGACTTCACGTCGGTACTCGACACCAACCTCACCGGCACCTTCCGGGTCGTCAAGCGCGCCAACCGCGGCATGCTGCGCGCCAAGAAGGGCCGCGTCGTCCTGATCTCCTCCGTCGTGGGCCTCCTCGGCTCGGCGGGGCAGGCGAACTACGCCGCTTCCAAGGCGGGCCTTGTCGGCTTCGCCCGGTCGCTGGCCCGCGAGCTCGGCTCGCGGAACATCACTTTCAACGTCGTCGCGCCCGGGTTTGTCGACACCGACATGACCCAGGTGCTCACCGAGGAGCAGCGCAAGGGCATCGTCGCCCAGGTGCCGCTCGGCCGCTATGCGCAGCCCGGGGAGATCGCCGCAGCCGTGCGCTTCCTCGCCTCCGACGACGCGTCGTACATCACTGGAGCCGTCATCCCCGTTGACGGCGGATTGGGCATGGGTCACTGATCACCATGAGCGGAATTCTCGACGGCAAGCGCATCCTCATCTCGGGTGTGCTGATGGAGTCGTCCATCGCTTTCCACACCGCGAAGGTGGCCCAGGAGCAGGGTGCCGAGGTCATTCTGACCGCCTTCCCCCGGCCCACGCTGACCGAACGCATCGCCAAGAAGCTGCCCAAGCCGGCGAAGGTCATCGAGCTGGACGTGACCAACGACGAGCACCTGGACCGCCTCGCAGGCCTGGTCCGTGACGAGCTCGGTTCGCTCGACGGTGTCGTGCACTCCATCGGCTTCGCTCCGCAGGACGCACTCGGCGGCAACTTCCTCAACACCCCGTTCGAGTCGGTCGCCACGGCGATGCACGTCTCGGCGTTCTCGCTGAAGTCGCTCGCCATGGCCTGCAAGCCGCTGATGAGTGAGGGCGGCTCGATCGTCGGTCTCACCTTCGACGCGCAGTACGCCTGGCCGCAGTACGACTGGATGGGCCCGGCCAAGGCCGCGCTGGAGGCCACCTCCCGTTACCTCGCCCGTGACCTGGGCAAGGACGGCCTGCGCTGCAACCTGATCTCCGCCGGACCGATCGGCTCCATGGCCGCCAAGTCCATCCCGGGCTTCTCGGAGCTCGCGGACGTCTGGAACCACCGCTCCCCGCTGGCATGGGACATGTCCGACCCGGAGCCGGCCGGCCGCGGTGTCGTCGCGCTGCTCTCGGACTTCTTCCCGAAGACGACGGGCGAGATCATCCACGTCGACGGTGGCGTGCACATGATGGGCGCCTGACCCTTCGCGCGCCTAACGGCCGCGTACCGCTTCCCCGGACTTCCCGGCGGCGGTACGCGGCCGTCGTGCGTCCGGGGCGCGGGCGCCGTAGTCTCCGGGCCCGCCGCCTCAAGTCGAAAAGATGGTCGATCCGCCGCAGACTGTGGAGGAACCGGACTTTTGGTCAGGCTGCGGGGAGGAGACTGCTGTGCGCCCCACACGTCGCCGAACCTCGGCCCTGCTGGCCGTCTCGGCCGCCGTCGCCGGTCTCGTCACCCCGGTCGGCGTGTACGCGGCGAACCGGGCCGGCTCCGGGGCCGCCGCCCCCCTCGCCCCCACCCCGGAGCCCTCGGGCTCGGAATGCCGTACGACGGTCGATGGCTCCCGCGTCATCGCGTACTGCCACAACCCGTACCCCTCCGTCGACCTGGTGCGGCTCCACACCGAGTGCGACCGCTGGTGGGACGTCGACGCGGACGGCAAGGCGGTCGCGGTGGAGCCCGGCCGGACCGTACGGCTCGACGACCGCTGCTGGAAAGAGGTCACCTCGGCCTGGGTCAGCCACCACCCGGGCTAGGCCTCTCGTTCGGAAGGCCCTGGCGCCGCTCAGGCCCGTTCCACCAGGCAGCTCAGCGCATGGCTCGCGGCCTCCGCCGCGGCCGTTTCGGCGTCGCCCGCCCGGATCGCCTCGACCAGCCGCGCGTGGTCCATGTGTTTCTCCGGCCGCAGCTCCGGGCCGATGTCGTCGCGGAGGTAGTCGCGGAGCAGATCGCCCAGATCCGCGTAGAGTTCCGTCAGTACGTCGTTGTGCGAGGCGGCGACCACGGCGAGGTGCAGCGTCGCGTCGGCCGCGACGAACGCCTCCGCGTCCCCCGCCGCCCAGGCCTCCTCACGCCGCGCCATCAGCGCGTCGAGCTGCCGCAGATCCCGGTCCGTACGCCGGACGGCGGCCAGCCGGGCCGCCGACGACTCCAGCGTCGAGCGCAGTTCGGCGACGTGACGCGGATCGGCGGAGGCGAAGCGCCGGTGCATCACCCCGGCCAGCTCACTGGTGGCGACGACATACGTACCGGAACCCTGCCGGATGTCCAGCAGACCGTTGTGCGCGAGTGCGCGCACCGCCTCGCGGACGGTGTTGCGGGCCACCCCCAGCTGTTCGACCAGCTCGGGTTCGGTGGGAATCCGCGAACCCACGGGCCACTCGCCCGAAGTGATCTGATTCCTCAGCTGGGCAATCACCTGATCGGCGAGTGCCGAACGCCGCGGAGACGTCAGCGCCATGGTGCTCCTTGTTCGTGATTGGACAACCAATCATCCCATGATTCTATGATGGGCGACATGCCCGACGACGAGACACGGACCCTGAGCCCGAAAACAAGCCGCCCCGACCCGCTGCCCCTGGCGGCCCCCGCAGGCCCGGCCCCGTGGCTGCTGCGGCTGGTCATGGTCGGCCTCGTCCTCGCCGCGCTCAACCTCCGCCCCGCCATCACCAGCCTCGGCGCCCTCCTCGAAGAGGTACGGGACGGGCTCGGCATGAGCGGCAGCGTCGCCGGTGTCCTCACCTCCGTACCGCCGCTCTGCTTCGCGCTCTTCGGCATCATGGCGCCCCGGCTCGCCCGCCGCTTCGGGGCCGGCGCGGTCGTCTGCGCGGGCATGGTGGCCATCGCCGCGGGCCTGGCGATCCGCCCCTTCATCGGCGGCACGGCCGGCTTCCTCGCGGCCAGCGCCCTCGCCCTCATGGGCATCGCCGTCAGCAACATCCTGATGCCGGTGATCGTCAAGCGCTGGTTCCCGGACCGAGTCGGCACCATGACCGGCCTCTACTCCATGGCCCTGGCCCTGGGCACCGCGCTCGCCGCGGCGATCACCGTGCCCATGACGGATGCGCTCGGCGGCAGTTGGAAGGCCGGGCTGGCGATCTGGGCCGTGCTCGCCGCCGCCGCGGTCCTGCCGTGGATTCTTCTCGTACGGGACCGGGGCAACGCACCGGGACAGCCCTCCGCCCACCAGCAGCAGAACGCCCCTGCCCTCCGGATCACCCGCAGCAGGACCGGCTGGGCCCTCGCCTCCTTCTTCGGCCTCCAGGCCACCGCCGCGTACATCACCATGGGGTGGATGCCGCAGATCTTCCGCGACGCCGGGGTCTCGGCAGGCACCGCGGGCGTCCTCCTCGCGGTGACCATGGCGATGGGAGTGCCGCTCGCCTTCGTCATCCCCCGCGTCGCCTCCCGCATGCGGAACCAGGGTCCGATCGCCGTCTTCCTGGGCATCTGCGGCCTCATCGGCTACGCGGGCCTGTACCTCGCACCCGCGGACGGCGCCTGGGTCTGGGCGCTGCTGCTCGGCATCGCCAACTGCGCCTTCCCGCTCGCGCTCACGATGATCGGCATGCGCTCGCGCACCGGCGCGGGCGTGGTCAGGCTGTCGGCCTTCGCCCAGTCCACCGGCTATCTGATCTCGATCCCGGGTCCGCTGCTCGTCGGCGTGCTCTACCAGCACAGCGGCGGCTGGGGGCTGCCGATCGGCCTGATGGCGGCGCTCATACTGCCGCAGATGGTGGCGGGCGTACTCGCCGGACGGGACCGGACGATCGAGGACGAATGCTGAGATGCGAGACTGAAGCCATGTCTCCTGTGCTCGATCCGAACCCCCAGAACGGCCAGAAGAAGCTTCTCCTCGTCTTCGGGGCGATGCTGCTCATCACGGTGATCATCGGTGTGATCGCTTCCATCGCCTCCCCCTGACGTTCCGGGGGTGGGGCTAGCTCCACCATCCCCTAGGGGGACAGGGTCAGGGTGAAGTGGGTGGATCACCGGATGGGACCGGCGCCGCCGGGTCCGTAGGTTCTGAGTATCGAACCGAAGACCCACGGAGGCGACATGCCGGTCCGTACGCACACCCGGTCCATCACGCACGCGTCGGACAGCGTCGAGGTCCGGCTGCCGTGGTGGGCCGTCGCGCTGCCCGCGCTTGCGTTCGCCGCCCTCCTGCTGCTGATCGCGGGTCCGGGCGAGGCACGTGCCTCCACCGGCGATCCGGCGCTCGGCCGACTGCTCGCGCAGATCATGGACCTGCTCTCCCGCTGACGCCCGCCCGGTGGGCCGGTCGAGTGATTCACCCGGACCGGGGGAGCAGGTCAACACCCTGCGCCAGGAGGCACATTTCGTGCGAAGCTGAGGTGTATGAGCGTCGATACACCTCGCAGGATCGTCCTTCTCAGGCATGCAAAAGCGGAATGGTCGCAGGAATCCGACCACGAGCGGCCCTTGGCGGAACGCGGCCGCAAAGATGCGCCCGTCGCGGGCCGCAAGCTCGCCGATTCCGGCATCGACTTCGATCTGGCCCTGTGCTCGACCGCCGTCAGGACTCGCGAGACCTGGAAGCTCGCGGTGCACGAGTTCCCGCACCGTCCCAGGACCGTGTACGAGGAGAGGCTGTACGACGCCTCCCTCGGCGAACTGATTGCCGCATTCAACGAGACTCCGGACGAGGTGCGCAACCTCCTGGTCATCGGCCACAACCCCGGCATGCACGCCGCCGTGGACGCCCTCTCGGGCTCGGCGACCGGAGACGCGCTGGCGAGGGTGGCCCGGGACGGGTTCCCGACCGCCGCCTATGGCGTCGTCGAGTTCTCCGGCACCTGGAAGTCGCTGGAGCACGGTGTGGGCAAGCTGGTCGCATACTGGACGCCGAACGACTGAGTGCGAGACGACGAGGGAAGGGCCCCGGCGCGGATGCTGCGCCGGGGCCCTTCCCTGTGTCGTCCCCGCTCAGTCGATCAGGCCGTCGGCGGCCTCGACCTCTTCGCGCGTGATGCCGAGCAGATACAGCACCGTGTCCAGGAACGGGACGTTCACCGCCGTGTGCGCGGCCTCGCGCACGACCGGCTTGGCGTTGAACGCCACACCGAGCCCGGCCGTGTTCAGCATGTCCAGGTCGTTGGCACCGTCACCGATCGCCACGGTCTGGGCCAGCGGCACCCCTGCCTGCTCGGCGAAGCTCCGCAGCAGCCGCGCCTTGCCGGCCCGGTCCACCACCTCGCCGACGACCCGGCCCGTGAGCTTCCCGTCGACGACCTCCAGCGTGTTGGCGGAGGCGAAGTCGAGGCCGAGACGTTCCTTCAGGTCGTCCGTGACCTGGGTGAATCCGCCGGAGACGACGCCCACTTGGTAGCCGAGGCGCTTCAGCGTACGGATCAGGGTGCGGGCGCCGGGCGTCAGCCGCACCTCGGCCCGCACCTTGTCCACCACCGACACATCGAGCCCCGCGAGCAGCGCGACCCGCGCGTGCAGCGACTGCTCGAAGTCGAGCTCGCCCCGCATCGCCTGCTCGGTCACGGCGGCGACCTCGTCCTCACAGCCCGCGTGGGCCGCGAAGAGCTCGATCACCTCGTCCTGGATGAGCGTGGAGTCCACGTCCATGACGACCAGACGCTGCGCCCGGCGGCTCAGCCCGGCCGATACGACGGCGACGTCGACACCGATCTCCGCGGCCTCCGTCGCCAGCGCGGTCCGCAGCTCCTCGGTGCCCGTGCCGGAGACGGCGATTTCGACGGCGGTGACCGGGTACTTCGCCAGCCGGAAGATCCGGTCGATGTTGCCGCCGGTCGACGTGATCCTGGCCGCTATGGCGGCGGTCGACTCGGCGGTGAGCGGGTGGCCCAGCACGGTCACATGGGAACGGCCGTAGCCACGGGGCCGGTTGTCGCCCGTGCCGGAGATGATCTCGGCCTGCAACTTCAGCGAATCGGCCCAGCTGTGCACGGTCGCCCGCAGGTCGCCCTCGGTGGTACCGCCCGAGGTCGGGGCGGTGACCAGGGCGCACAGGACGATGCGGCCCCGGGTGACGACCTGCTCGATGTCCACGACGTCGACGGAGTACGCGGCGAGTGTGTCGAAGAGCCCGGCGGTGATACCGGGACGGTCCTTCCCGAAGATCTTCACGAGAAGGGTGGGTTCGTCGATGCCCTGACGGGACTCAGGGAGCTCAGGAGACGGAGGAGACTGAGGTGGCTGAGATGCGCTCATGGTGCTCCCACCGTATCGGTCCCACCCCACGCTCCGACCTCCTGTCCCGCCACCCGGACAAGCACGTGCAACCTAATCAAGCCCGTCGAGGGGGTCCTTCCCATGCCCTTGCGGCTATGAGGACACCACGCTCACCCGTGTCCGGGTGACTCCTCCGGAGGCGGAGGCGGCGGCGCCCCCGGCCCAGGACCCGGCGGCGGCGGAACCGGCGGCCCGATCCGCCCCACCACCGTCGGCGCCCCATGCATTCCCTCCGGCGTCCGCAGATACGGATTCGTGTCGTCGTTGGACGCCCGGTGCGGCCGCGAAGGACGGTACGGCCCGGCAACCTCCGCACCCGGATACCCACCGCCCACCACCGGCACCGCCCCCACCGCCCACGCAAGCCCCGCCCCCGCCGCTCCCGCACCGGCCCCCCACGCCGCGCCCAGCGCCGCCGCCACACCCGCCCGCCCCCGCAGCTCGATCCCGGCCCCGAAGGCGTCGAAGCCCAGTACCGACAGCGAGGCGTCCGCGGATACCTGGGTCAGCCACACCAGCAACGGCAGCGCGATCGCCGTCACGCCCCCGAGCCGCAGCGCACACCGCCCCGCGAACCCGGCGGCGGACACCCCCGGCGCACGTGGCGTGCGGGCCGCCGCCAGCACCCCCGCGTACAGCATCGTCACCCCTGCGGCGACGGCCAACAGCCAGACCCTGCCGTCCAGTTCGGCGAGCCTCCCGATCGTCACCGGCTGCCCCGCGGAGCCTCGTAACAACTCGTCCAACGGATCGGGAAGCAGCCCGGACAGCTCACCCGTGGCCTCGCCGTCCCACGGCACGAACAGCCCGAGCGGAACCCCGAGCCACGCCCCGTTCGGCGCCCCGAGCAGCGCGGCTCCCGCGATCCGCTTCGGATGGGCGTCGCCGATCGCCGCGTACGCCGCGGCCGCGCACCCGGCCAGCACCGCGACAAGCAGCACCGAGACCAGCGCCGAAACGGCCGGCCCCACCATCCGGTGGAACCGCCCGGCGGGCCCCGGCAACGGCGTACGGGAGGCGAGCAGGGCGATCACGAGCACCCCGAGCACCCAGCACCCCCCACCCACCAGCGAGGCCGCGGTGTCGACGGCGAACCCCACGTGCGCCTCGGCCCGCGCGAGATCGGCGAGCCGGTCCGGTAACAGCCCGCCCAGATCCCCCAGCCCATCGATCACACCGCCACCGCCACCGCCACCGCCTCCGTCAACACCACCGCCACCGCCCACCGGCAGCCGGCCACCGTCGATCGTCACGACATCGTGACCTGCCCAGGCAAGTCCCCCCACCATCGCCACGAACAGGGCCACCGCCGCCCCCGTACGCGCACCGAGCTCACCCCAGGAAAGATCCGCGCCGGCACCGCGCAGCGAGCGCAGAAAGAAGAAGGAGAGGACGAGCGCGCCGACCAGGCCGACCCCCAACGGGGTGACATCGACAGCCGTAGCCCCGGCTCCGTCGAGCCCGAAGGCCGACACATCACCGGACGGGGAGACCGTGCCGCCGACCCCCAGCACCACCACGGCCGCGGTCATCGGGCCCAGTTCACCCACGGAATCGGCGCCGAGCAGATGCAGCCCCAGGGCCGCCGCCCCCGCCATCGCGGCCAGTGCCCAGCTCACCGAGGCGACCGAGGCGAGCGCCACGTCCACCCAGGGGACACCCCGGCCCGCAGTCCCCCGGTACGAGCCCGCCCCCGCGCCCGCCCCCGCGCCCGCTCTCGTGTCCGCAGTCATACGGGACCCCCCAATCTGCTACGAGATGCCCTGAGTTGACCCATTCGCTCATGATCCGTGCGCACTCATGCGTGGTTACCACTGTCCGAGCCCGTTTCGCCCGAGTCAACGGTGCGGCAGCACAGGTCTCTGCGCGGTCTTCACTCCGCCCGGCTTTCCGATCGGCGACTGCTCCTGGAATAGTTCCCCACGATGTTCAGCATCCCTAGACTCCCTGTGACGGGAGTCTCTCGGGGGACAACTAGTGGGGCGCGGAGTGCCGGAACTCGTACTGGAATTGAATGGCAGGACCTGGACGCTCGATCCGTCCAGGTCGTACACCCTCGGACGTGATCCGCAGGGCGATCTCATGGTCGACGACGCCAGGGTGTCGTGGCGGCATGCCACGATCAGCTGGGGGGGCCGCAGTTGGTTCATCGAGGACCACGGCAGCACCAACGGCACCTACGTGCAGGGCCAACGGATCCACCAGATGGAGATCGGGCCCGGCTCGGCGGTACACCTGGGCAACGCCACCGACGGACCGCGGCTCAGCCTCAGCGGTGCCGCCGCCGACCTCTACAGCGGCCAGGCCGCGGGCGCCCAGCAGGCCCCCGTCCACCCGCAGCAGGGCGGACCGACCGGGCCCGACCCGGCCCAGCACCAGCAGCAGGCCTGGCAGCAGCAGCCCCAGCAACAGCCCCAGCAGGGATACGCCCAGCCGCAGGTCCCGCATCAGCAGGGCATCCAGAAGACGCCCGGAGCGGGTGGCCCCGGCGGCGTCCCGGGGGCCCAGCCGGTCTACGGAGACCGCAGCCCCACGACGTTCCACCAGCTGGACCTCGGCCGGGTGATGCGTATCGGCCGTGCGCTGGAGAACGAGCTGGTCGTCTCCGACCTCCAAGTCTCCCGCCACCACGCCGACTTCCACGCGACGCCCGACGGCCGCTTCGAGATCCGTGACCTCGGATCGCACAACGGCACGTACGTCAACGGCCAGCCACTCAACAAGTCCGGGTCCGCGCTCATCGGCCCGAACGACATCGTCGGCGTCGGTCACTCGACCTTCCGGCTGGTCGGCGACCGGCTCGAAGAGTTCGTCGACACCGGTGAGGTCTCCTTCGCCGCCCGTCACCTCACGGTCACGGTCGACGGCGGAAAGCAGATCCTCCAGGACGTCTCGTTCGGCGTCCCGGAGAAGTCGCTGATCGGCGTCATCGGCCCGTCCGGCTCCGGAAAGTCCACCCTGCTCAAGGCGCTCACCGGCTACCGGCCCGCCAACCAGGGCGACGTCCTCTACGACAACCGGAACCTGTACAAGCAGTTCGCCGAGCTGCGCCAGCGCATCGGTCTGGTCCCGCAGGACGACATCCTGCACAAGGAACTCACCGTCACCCGCGCCCTGAAGTACGCGGCCAAGCTCCGCTTCCCCGCGGACACCACCGAGGCCGAGCGCCAGGCCCGCATCCTCGAGGTCCTCGCCGAGCTCAAGCTCGACATCCACAAGGACAAGAAGGTCACCTCGCTCTCCGGTGGCCAGCGCAAGCGCGTCTCCGTGGCCCTGGAGCTGCTCACCAAGCCCTCGCTGATCTTCCTGGACGAGCCGACCTCCGGTCTCGACCCGGGCATGGACCGCGATGTCATGCAGCTGCTGCGCGGCCTCGCCGACGACGGCCGTACGGTCCTCGTCGTCACGCACTCCGTGGCCGAGCTGGCCATCTGCGACAAGCTCCTGGTGATGGCGCCCGGCGGCTCGGTGGCCTACTTCGGTCCGCCGGAGGAAGCGCTCAACTTCTTCGGCTACACCACCTGGGCCGACGTCTTCTCCGCCTTCGAGAACTACCGCGACTACGACTGGGCGGGACGCTGGCGGGGCTCGCAGCACTACCAGATGTACGCGGCGGACATCGACGCGGTCGCCGCACAGTCCGTACACATGCCGCCCCCGCAGCAGATGCGCCCGCCGAAGCCGCAGGGCTGGGGGACGCAGCTGTGGACGCTGATCCGCCGCTACACCTCGGTGATCGCGTCCGACAAGGGCTTCATGGGCCTGATGGTGATCCTGCCCGCGGTGCTCGGCATCGTCAGCGTGGTCATCCCGGCCGACTTCGGCCTGGCACCGCCCACACCGCCGTCCCGGTTCAACGGTGACGCGGGAACGATCATGCTGATCCTCGCGGTCGGCATGTGCTTCTCGGGCGCGGCCAACTCCGTACGAGAACTGATCAAGGAACGGGTCATCTACGAGCGCGAGCGGGCCACCGGCCTCTCCCGCTCCGCCTACCTGATGTCCAAGGTGATCGTCCTCGGAGTGATCACGGCCATCCAGGGCGTCATCATCTGCGGCATCGGCTTCGCCACCCGTGACCTGCCTGCCGAGGGCCTGATCATGCCGCCGGCCGTCGAGCTCTGCGTCACGATCATCGCGCTCGGCTTCACCTCGATGATGTTCGGCCTGGTCATCTCCTCGCTGGTGAAGACCTCCGAGAAGACCATGCCGCTGCTCGTCATGTTCGCGATCGTCCAGGTCGTCTTCACCGGCATCCTCTTCCAGGTCTACGGCTCGCCCGGTCTGGAGCAGTTCGCCTGGCTCATGCCCTCGCGCTGGGCCATCGCAGCCGCGGGCTCGACGCTCGACCTGGCCCACCTCATGCCGCCGTGGGACCAGAAGGACCCCACGAACCTGGACCCGCTGTGGGAGAGCACGGCCGGCCAGTGGGGCATGAACATCTCGGTGCTGCTGTTCATCGGCATTGTCTGCGGCTTCGCGGTCGCGCGACTGCTGCGCCGCCACGAGCCGGAGGTCATGCGCAAGTAGCGCACCCGCCGCACGCACGGACGCCGGAGGGCGGCACCCCGCACGGGGTGCCGCCCTCCGGCGCATGTCCGGTCCGACCAGGTGTCGGTCAGTACGCGCTGTTGACGTTGTCGATCGAGCCGTACTTGTCCGCGGCGTAGTTGGCCGCGGCCGTGATGTTGGCGACCGGGTCGTACTGGTCCTTGGGCGTGCCGTCGACGTGGTAGAAGTCGAACGTCGGCTTGATGACCTGCAGCAGGCCCTTGGACGGAACACCGTTGATCGCGTTGATGTCCCAGTTGTTGATGGCGCGCGGGTTGCCGCTGGACTCGCGCATGATGTTGCGGTGCAGCCCGTCGTACGTGCCGGGGATGCCCTTGTCCTTCATGATCGCGAGGGACTCCTTGATCCAGCCGTCCAGGTTGTTGGCGTAGACGGGCTTACGGGCGGCGCTGCGGCTGGCGGCCTCGGCGGAACGCTTCTTGGCGTCGGCCTTGGCCTTCGCGGCGGCAGCGGCCTTCGCCTTGGCGTCAGCGGCGGCTTCGGCCTTCGCCTTCGCCTGCGCGGCGGTCTTGGCCTTGGCGGCGGCGGCCTTGGCCCGGGCGGCGTCGGCGGCCTTCACCAGGCTTTCGGCGGTGGAGTGCTGCTCGATGATGCTGGCCTGCACGGTCTTGGCCTGCGGTGCGCCCGCCGCGGAGGCGAAGACGACCGGAGCGGCGGACAGGGCCTGGGTGCTGGTTTCGGCTCCCGCCTCGGAGGGAACAAGGGAGAACGCGAGGGCAGCCGCACCAAGTGCGGAGACTCCGGCGACGGAGAGCTTCTGGGTCTTGTTCAGGCGACGGCTACGGCCGGGGGTGCTGGACGCGAACATACAGACGTACCTCTTCGAATAGCAGGTGTCCTCACGGAGGACGAAGACGGAAGCGCCGCGTTGCGCATCTCCGTCGGGGACAGCCGCAATTCTTAGCTCCAGCAAAATGCTGTGGCAAAGGTGTGACGTACGAAGCCGGGTAGTGGATCAGGTGTCCGCTCTGCCCGGCTTGCCCGCACTCATGCCCGCCTTGTTGCCCCTTTTGTATCCACTAGTGGGCTTCGTAAGTGACGTGGGTCCTATGCGCGGGCTCACACGGGGCACGTTGCGAACTCACCAGATGTTGCTTCAGCAATGCGGAGCGTGAGGCGCTTGGGGCTCCTACGGCAGCAGGAGGTGGATATCCCCGAACTCGTGCCAGAGATACGACCGCCGCAGCGCCTCCGTGTACCCCCGCCGCAACGCCTCCCGGCCCGCGATCGCCTCCAGCATCAGCAGATGCGAGGCTTCCGGCTCGTGCAGCCCGGTCAGCAGGCCGTCCACCGCCCGCACACCCCGCTGCGGCGTCACCACGAGACCGGTCCAGCCCTCGGCCGCCCGTACGACCCCGTCCGGCCCCACCGACGACTCCAGCGCCCGCACCGCCGTCGTCCCGACCGCGATGACCCGCCCGCCGCCCGCCCGCGCCGCGTTCACCAGCCACGCCGTCGAACCCGGCACCGAGAACCACTCCGGGTACGGGGGCTCGTGTGCCTCCGCCGAAGCCACCCCCGTATGCAGTGACAGCGGGGCGAACTGCACCCCACGCCTCACCAGCGAGGCAACCAGGGGCTCCGTGAACGGCCGCGCGGCGCTCGGCATCTCCGCCGAACCTCTCCCGTCCGGCGAGGGCACCGCGAACACCGTCTGATACGCGGACAGCGGCTGATCCCGCTCCGTGTACCCGTACCGGATCGGACGCCCGTACCGCCGCAGCAGCTCCGGTACGTCGAAGGGCACCCGCGCCCACCACAGCCGGGCCGCCTCCGGTGACCCCAGCGGCTCCTCCAGTACGAGCCCGTGCCCGCCCGGCAGCTGTACCTGCGCCCCCCGCGGCCCACCGTGCCGCGGACGCGTCGCCCCCGCACCGTCAGGCCGCCGCAGCTCCACGGACCACCGCCCGTCCTCACCCCGGGTCGAGAAATGCACCACGACCCGCTCACCGCCCACCCGCCCGTTCACCGCGGCCGGCAGCGTCGCCGACGTATTGACCACCAGCACGTCCCCGGCCCGCAACTGCCCGGGCAGCTCCCCGAACGCGTGGTGCGAGACCGCACGCCCCCGGGAGACCAGCAGCCGTACGTCGTCACGCCCCGCACCCCGCTGCTCGGCCGGGACCCGCGCCGACAGCTCCTCGGGCACCCGCAGGGCCTCCAGCGCGGTCATCGCCCGGCCCCGGAAGGGTCCAGCAGCGACACCGCCGCATACCGGCCGCTCGCCGGCCGCTCCTCCAGCAGCCGGACGAACGCCGGAGCCACACTCTCCGGAAGCGGCCTCGGGCCGTCGTCCCCGGGCACCGCCGCCGCATAGAGCTCCGTCCGCATGTCCCCGGGGTCCACCGCCCACACCCGCAGCCCCGGCTCCTCCTCTCCCAGCACCGCCGCCAGCTGGTCGAGCGCCGCCTTCGACGCCCCGTAACCGCCCCAGGTCTCGTACGGCTCCGCCGCCGCGTCCGAGCTCACCATCACCACGGCACCCGCCGCCGACGCCCTCAGCAACGGCAGCGACTCCTGCACCAGACCCAGCGCCGCCACCACATTGGTCTCCAGGGCCAGCCGCAGCCCGTCCAGGGGGAGCGCCTCCAGACGTACGAGCGGCTCGGCACCCAGCGCGCTCGCATTGCTCACCACCAGATCCAGCCCGCCCAGCTCCCCGGCGGCAGCCACCAGAGCCCCACGGTGCGCCGTGTCCGTGACATCCCCGGGCACGGCCACCACCCGGCCTCCGTACCGGCTGCCCAGCTCCTGAGCCGTCTCCTTCAGCGCACCGGCCGTCCTGGCATCCAGCACCAGATCCCAGCCCTGCTGTGCGAGCGCCGCTCCCAGCGCGCGCCCCAGCCCCCTCGAAGCACCCGTGATCAACGCGATCGGCATGACAACCGTCCCCTCGAAACGTCGGCCTTCACCGGGCGACCCCCGGTGAAACCAACGTAGGAACAGCCCCGTACGCCGCGCCTCGTCCGGGAGCCGCACCCGCACCCCGCACTTCGGCCTAGTCCTGATCGGTCCTAGGACCACGCCCCGCTCCCCGCCAAAAGTCCTAGTTCCTGCGCCCCGGTCACCGCTGTCCACAGCCCGATACGGCTGTCGCACCCCGCCGGTACGGTGAGCCCATGAGTCATCGCCCACCGTCGGGCCTCGCCGCGGTGAGTGCCGCGCTGCTCGCCATGAGCCGGCATCTCGAAATGCGTGACGTCCTCAAGACGATCGTCGCCTCGGCCCGTGAACTGCTCGACGCCGAATACGCCGCCCTGGGCGTCCCCGACGACCACGGCGGCTTCGCCCAGTTCGTCGTCGACGGAGTCAGCGACGAGCAGTGGAAGGCCATCGGCCCGCTGCCCAGGCAGCACGGCATCCTCGCCGCGATGCTCCACGAGGCGAAGCCTGAGCGGCTCGCGGACGTCCGCAAGGACCCCCGCTTCGAGGGCTGGCCGGACGCCCACCCCGACATGTCCGACTTCCTCGGCCTGCCCATCCAGGACGGCGACGAGATCATCGGCGCCCTCTTCCTCGCCAACAAGCGCTGCCCCAAGCCGGAGGGCAGCTGCGGCTTCACCGCCGAGGACGAGGAGCTCCTGGCGATCCTCGCGCAGCACGCGGCGATCGCCCTCACCAACGCCCGGCTCTACGAACGAAGCCGCGAGCTCACCATCGCGGAAGAGCGGTCGCGGCTGGCCCACGAGCTCCACGACGCCGTCAGCCAGAAGCTCTTCTCGCTCCGGCTCACCGCCCAGGCCGCCGCCGCACTCGTCGACCGGGACCCCGCCCGCGCCAAGGACGAGCTCCAGCAGGTCGCCGCCCTTGCCGCGGAAGCCGTGGACGAACTGCGCGCGGCCGTCGTCGAGCTGCGCCCCGCCGCGCTCGACGAGGACGGCCTGGTCGCCACGCTCCGGACACAGATCCAGGTCCTGGACCGCGCCCACACCGCCCGGGTCACCTTCGAGAGCGCGGGGGTACGGGCCCTGCCCGCCACCCAGGAGGAAGCACTGCTCCGGATCTCCCAGGAAGCCCTGCACAACGCCCTGCGCCACTCCGGCGCCGCGCACGTCGCCGTCTCCCTGGTCCGCCACGGCACCGCCGCCGTCCTGCGGATCACCGACGACGGCAGCGGCTTCGACACCGCGGCCGTCCGGCACGCGGGCCGTCACCTGGGCCTCGTGTCCATGCGCCACCGCGCCGGCAGCGTCGGCGGGAAGCTCACCGTCGAATCGGCGCCCGGAAAGGGCACCACGATCAAGATGGAGGTGCCCTGTGGCTGACAAGACCATCAAGGTGCTGCTGGTGGACGACCACCAGGTGGTCCGCCGAGGACTGCGTACGTTCCTGGAGGTCCAGGACGACATAGAGGTCGTCGGAGAGGCCGCGGACGGCGCCGAGGGCGTCGCCCGCACCGAGGAGCTCCGCCCCGATGTCGTCCTGATGGACATCAAGATGCCCGGCACGGACGGCATCGACGCCCTGCGCAAGCTCCGTGAACTGGCCAACCCGGCCAAGGTCCTGATCGTCACCAGCTTCACCGAACAGCGCACGGTCGTCCCCGCGCTGCGTGCCGGAGCCTCCGGTTACGTGTACAAGGACGTCGACCCGGATGCCCTGGCCGGAGCCATCCGCTCCGTCCACGCCGGCCATGTGCTGCTCCAGCCGGAGGTCGCAGGGGCACTCCTCGCCCAGGACGACGTGGGCAGCGGTACGGGGCGGGGGAGCACCCTCACCGAACGGGAGCGCGAGGTGCTCGGGCTGATCGCGGACGGCCGCTCCAACCGGGAGATCGCCCGTGCGCTGGTCCTTTCGGAGAAGACGGTCAAGACGCACGTGTCGAACATTCTGATGAAGCTGGACCTCGCCGACCGCACCCAGGCGGCCTTGTGGGCCGTCAGACACGGGGCGGCCGGCTGAGGGTGCTCAAGCACCGAGATTCATACCGTCGGGTGTATGTCACCCACACGGCGCATCCTGTGGGGCTCCGGGGCGTTCTTCATGGCATGCTGCGGCGGCTGGCCGCAGCGTTTCCAGGAGGAGCAAGAAGTGAAGAACCTCAAGAAGGCCGCTGCCGTCACCATGATCGCCGGTGGAATCATCGCCGCCGGTGCCGGTGCTGCCTCCGCCACCGGTCACGGCGCGGGCGCCCACGGCACGGCCGTCAACTCCCCGGGTGTCGGCTCGGGCAACGTCGTCCAGGTCCCGGTGCACGTCCCCGTCAACGTTGTGGGCAACACGGTCAACGTGATCGGCCTGCTCAACCCGGCCTTCGGCAACACCGGTGTGAACTACTGACCGACCCCGTCGGCCGGACCGCCGGGCGGGCCCTGTTCCCCAGGCCCGCCCGGCACCACCAATTTCAGCCCGTCCGGCGCTTGAGGACGGAACCCTCGCGCACAGGACCGGCGCCACCAACTCAAGCCCGTCCGGCGATTGAGGACAAAGCGGCACCCGGACGCATCCGGCACCGCCTACGCCCTGCCCCCCCGCTCACGCCACCGCTACCGCCGCCCCCGCTCCCCCTCCTCCACATACGCGTTGTACGCCGCCACCTGCGCCCGCCGAGCCACCCGCTCCACCGGCCTCAGCGCTTCCCCCCGCGCCGAGATCTCCGCAGCGGTCACCGCACCGCCCGGCCCGTTCTCGTACGCCACCGAGACCAGCAGCCCGACCCGCTGAGCCAGCTCCAGCACCCGCACCGCCCGCGGCGGATACCCCGGCGCCAGCACCTCGCGCCCCCGCTCCGCCCGCGCCCGGTACGCATCCACGGCAGCCTCGGCCACCGGCCCCGACCCGGCCACATCCAGCCGCGCCAGCACCGCCGTCGCATCCCGCAACGCCTCCGCCAGCTCCCGCTCGGCCTCGCTCAGCGACGGCACATCGGCGGGCGGCGCCTCCCGTACCGGCAGACAGCGCCACACCACCTCGACGTGCAGATCCCCCGCGGGCCCCACCTCACGTACCTCCGGCACGAGCCCGTACGGCACTCCGGAAGCCACCACGGCCTCCTCCGCCTCCAGCGCCCGCGCGTTGAACTCCGGCGGCCCGCTGAGCCCCAGCGGATGCCCGGACACCGGCAGCGCGACCCGGAAACCGGTCGCCCCCAGCGCCCGCAGCCGCCCGAGCGCCAGCGTCAGTCCGACCGGCCCCGCCTCCCCTGGCACCCCCTCCACGCGGTGCACCGCGTCCTCCCCGACAATCGCGAGCGCCGCATCGTCCGGTGATACGAGTCCCGCCACAAGCGCGTTTCCCCAGGCAGCGAAGAGCCCTGAGCGTGGTTCCGAAAGCATGGCGACAGCCTAGGGAATGCGCGGCGGCCCCGTCATCACACCGGCCCAGCGGCTGAAGCACTCCTGGGGTGGCGTAGGTTTTCCCCTGGGAGCTGTGCCTTCAGGCACGCGACGATCTCGAGACTGCATGGGGAGACAACGCGCTCATGAGCGATGTACTGGAGCTGGTGGACGTATCCGTGGTCCGCGACGGACGCGCTCTGGTGGAAGACGTCTCCTGGTCGGTCAAGGAGGGTGAGCGCTGGGTCATCCTCGGACCGAACGGCGCCGGCAAGACCACCCTCCTCAACATCGCTTCCAGCTACCTCTTCCCCAGCACCGGCACAGCCAAGATCCTCGGCGAGCAGCTCGGCGGCGTCGGCACCGACGTGTTCGACCTCCGCCCCCGCATCGGCATCGCGGGCGTGGCCATGGCCGAGAAGCTGCCCAAGCGCCAGACCGTGCTGCAGACGGTCCTCACCGCCGCGTACGGCATGACCGCCACCTGGCACGAGAACTACGACGCCGTCGACGAGGACCGCGCCCGCGCCTTCCTCGACCGGCTCGGCATGACCGAGTTCCTGGAGCGCAAGTTCGGCACCCTCTCCGAGGGAGAGCGCAAGCGCACGCTGATCGCCCGCGCGATGATGACGGACCCCGAGCTGCTCCTCCTCGACGAGCCCGCCGCGGGCCTCGACCTCGGCGGCCGCGAAGACCTGGTCCGCCGCCTCGGCCGGCTCGCCCGCGACCCGTTCGCGCCCTCCATGATCATGGTCACCCACCACGTCGAGGAGATCGCACCCGGCTTCACGCACGTCCTGATGATCCGTCAGGGCAAGGTCCTCGCCGCGGGACCCATGGAGACCGAGCTCAGCTCCCGCAACCTCTCCCTCTGCTTCGGCCTGCCGCTCGTCGTCGAGCACACCGGCGACCGCTACACGGCCCACGGACTGCCGCTCTCCTGACACGTCGCCGGAACAGCCGCCCGCCCGCGCCCTGTTGGCGGGGGCACTCGCGGTCCTACGATGACGATGTGGAAATCGATGCGTGGGTGTGGTGGCTGATCGGAGCGGTGGGACTGGGCATCCCGCTCGTCCTCACAGCGATGCCCGAATTCGGAATGTTCGCCGCGGGAGCCGTCTCCGCGGCGATCGTCGCGGCCCTCGGCGGCGGCATCGTGGCCCAGGTGCTGGTCTTCGTCGCGGTGTCCGTGGCTCTGATCGCCGTAGTACGCCCGATCGCCGCCCGACACCGCGGCGACCGCCCTCCGCACGCGACGGGCATCGACGCCCTGAAAGGCCGTCAGGCCGTCGTGCTGGAACGGGTCGACGGCAGCGGCGGCCGCATCAAGCTGGCCGGCGAGATCTGGTCCGCCCGTACGCTCGACAGCGACCAGAGCTTCGAACCCGGCCAACAGGTCGATGTTGTCGACATCGACGGAGCGACAGCCGTCGTCATGTGAGCGAACTGCGCGCACGGCAGCCGGAGTTCTGACAAACTCGATGTCGATCATCATGAGAATTCGACAGTCATGAGATCTCGACCAAGATCACCGCGATCCGTCGGCAACCGAAGGGCACGAGGCACACGATGCAACCGATCATCATCGTCCTGATCATTCTGGTGGTGCTCGTCTTCATCGCCCTGATCAAGACGATCCAGGTCATCCCGCAGGCCAGTGCCGCCATCGTCGAGCGCTTCGGCCGCTACACGCGCACCCTCAACGCCGGGCTGAACATCGTCGTCCCGTTCATCGACTCCATCCGTAACCGGATCGACCTCCGCGAACAGGTCGTGCCCTTCCCGCCCCAGCCGGTGATCACCCAGGACAACCTGGTCGTCAACATCGACACCGTCATCTATTACCAGGTGACCGACGCTCGCGCCGCGACCTACGAGGTCGCGAGCTATATCCAGGCGATCGAACAGCTCACCGTAACCACCCTCCGCAACATCATCGGCGGCATGGACCTGGAGCGGACCCTCACCTCCCGCGAGGAGATCAACGCGGCCCTGCGCGGCGTCCTCGACGAGGCCACCGGCAAGTGGGGCATCCGCGTCAACCGCGTCGAGCTCAAGGCCATCGAACCGCCCACCTCCATCCAGGACTCGATGGAGAAGCAGATGCGCGCCGACCGCGACAAGCGCGCCGCGATCCTCACCGCCGAGGGCATCAGGCAGTCCGCGATCCTCACCGCCGAAGGCGAGAAGCAGTCCGCGATCCTGCGCGCCGAGGGTGAGGCCAAGGCATCCGCCTTGCGCGCCGAGGGCGAGTCCCAGGCCATCCGTACGGTGTTCGAGGCCATCCACGCCGGAGACCCGGACCAGAAGCTCCTCTCGTACCAGTACCTCCAGATGCTCCCGAAGATCGCCGAGGGCGACGCCAACAAGCTCTGGATCGTGCCCAGCGAGATCGGCGACGCCCTCAAGGGCCTCAGCGGGGCCTTCGGCAACCTCGGCAGCGGCGCCCCGGGCTTCAACACCGGCAACACCGGCAAGGAACGCCGCGAGGAACCCCCCGTCGGCTGACGGAGATCCAACTTCGTGCATGATCAGTGCGGCCCCTCGACCTTCATGGCGGGGAGGCATCACTGACCATCGAAGGAGATGGCCTTGTCCATCTGGGAAATCCTCGCGATCTTCGCGGCGGGTGTCGGCGCGGGCACGATCAACACGATCGTCGGCTCGGGCACGCTGATCACCTTCCCCGTCCTGCTCGCCACCGGCCTGCCACCCGTGACCGCCACCGTCTCCAACGCCCTCGGTCTGATCCCCGGCTCCATCAGCGGCGCGATCGGCTACCGCAAGGAACTCGCGGGACAGCGGCGCCGCGTACTGAAACTCAGTGTCGGCGCCGCCATCGGCGGCCTCACCGGCGCCACGCTCCTCCTGGCCCTGCCCTCCACGGCGTTCGAGACGATCGTCCCGGTCCTCGTCGCCCTCGCCCTCGTGCTGGTCATCCTGCAACCCCGCATCAGCAGAGCGGTCCAGCGCCGCCGGGAGCGCAACGGCACCCGCCCCCACCCCGACGGAGGGCCGGCCCTCTACACAGGCCTGACCCTCGCCAGCGTCTACGGGGGCTACTTCACCGCAGCCCAGGGCATCATCTATCTCTCCCTGATGGGCATGCTGCTCGACGACACCATGCAGCGCCTGAACGCCGTCAAGAACGTCCTGGCCGCCGTCGTCAACAGCGTCGCCGCGCTCTTCTTCCTCTTCGTCGCCGACTTCGACTGGACGGCCGTCGTCCTCATCGCCGTCGGCTCCGCCATCGGCGGCCAGATCGGCGCAAAGGTGGGCCGACGCCTCAGCCCCGCCGTCCTGCGCGCCTTCATCGTTGTGGTCGGCACGGCCGCCATCGTCCAACTGGTGCTCCGCTGACACACGGAAGCCCGTCTCCCCACGGAGACGGGCTTCCGGTACGTCAATGGGCCTGCCCGGACTACGCCGCGGACCGGTCCAGCCACTCCGGCAGCGCCGACCGGTCACCGGCCCCCAGCGCCAGCAGCATCGCCTCGGCGGGCGACGGGACGAACGGCTGCCGCAGCAACGGCATCCCCGCCTGCTCCGGCGTCCGGGCCGCCTTGCGGTGGTTGTCCTCGGCGCACGACGCCACCGTGTTCAGCCACGCGTCCTGACCCCCCTGCGCACGCGGCACCACGTGGTCGACGGTGCTCGCCCTGCGCCCGCAGTACGCGCACCGGTGTTGGTCCCTTATGAGCACACCCCTTCTGGACCACGGGGCCTGTCTTCGGAAGGGCACCCGTACGTACCGGCAGAGCCTGATCACCCGGGGCACCGGAATATCGACTTCGGCACCGCGCATACGGAGGTCGGGATGCGACTGCTCGACCACAGCCTTGTCCGTCAGGATCAGCACCACCGCACGGTTGAGAGTCACCGTCGACAGCGGCTCGAAGCTCGCATTCAGTACCAGCGTGTCCCGCATCTCGCCCACCTCCCGTGTGCCGCCCGCCCCCTGGCAGGCCCGGATCAACTCTGGCTGGGCGGGCCGTGATGGACAACGCAATTAAAAAATGCCCTGCCCTGATCTCTCCAAGACCAGGGCAGGGCAAACAGCGGAGGAACTTTTCAGCTCGCCGGAGCCTCGTACTCACCGACGAGCTGAGCACGGCCCAGCGTGTGGAACCGCAGGTTGAAACCGACGACCGCCGGCGACACGCCACCGTCGGCACCGAGCTTCTCGCTGTCCACCGCGTACACGGTGAACACATAGCGGTGGTTCTCCCCGGCCGGCGGCGCAGCTCCGCCGAAGTCCTTCGACCCGTAGTCGTTACGGACATGGACGGCACCGGCGGGCAGTCCGTCGAACTTCCCGCTGCCCGCACCGGCTGGCAGTTCCGTGACCGACGCCGGGATGTCGAAGAGCACCCAGTGCCAGAATCCGCTGCCTGTAGGCGCATCCGGATCGAAGCACGTCACGGCGAAGCTCCTGGTCTCCGCGGGGAAGCCTTCCCACCGCAGCTGCGGAGAGGTGTTCCCTTCCGCGAGCACCTGCGCGTCCGCAAGCACACCCCCCGGCTCCAGGTCCTCGCTCACCACGGTGAACGAGGGAACCACGGGATGGAAGTCGTGCGGCAGCGGCGCCCTCTTCGACTGGGTCACGTCAGCACCTCTCCTGAGTCGGCTCTATCTGCTGTCAGCGGGTCTCCCACCGACCCTAGAGCCAGTTGCGCTGTCCACCGACCTGTGCGAGCCACTGGTTGAGGTACGCCACCCAGTCGGTGCCCTGGAAGTCGTTGTGACCGACCTTGAACGTCCGGTACGAGTCGCTGCCCTCGCTGAAGAGCCCCGGCTTCTTGTCCATCTCCAGTACGACGTCCATCTCGCGGTCGTCCGCGACGAACGTCAGCTCGACCTGGTTCAGCCCGCGGTACTGCTGCGGCGGTACGAACTCGATCTCCTGGTAGAACGGCAGACGCTGACGCGTACCGCGGATGTGACCACGCTCCATGTCCGCGGTGCGGAAGCCGAAACCGAGCTGCCCGAAGGCATCCAGAATCGCCTGCTGCGCCGGCAGCGGGTGCACATTGATCGGGTCGAGGTCCCCGGAGTCCACCGCGCGGGCGATCTCCAGCTCGGTTGTCACACCGATGTTCATGCCGCGCAGGTGCTGTCCGCCGAACATCGTGATCGGCGTCTCCCACGGGATTTCGAGCCCGAACGGAACGACGTGGACGGCACCGGCCTTCACCTCGAAGGCCCCGCCCAGACGCAGCTTGGTGAACTCGATGTCCTGCTTCGTCTCCTGGTCCTGGCCCTCGACCTCGACCCGTGCCTGCAGTCCGACGGAGAGCGCCTCGACCTGCTGGTCCACGGACCCGCCCTGAATACGCACCTCGCCCTGCACGACCCCACCGGGGACGACGTTCAGCTCGGTCAGCTCGGTCTCCACCGAAGCGCCACCGGCACCCATGCTCGCGAGAAGCCTCTTGAAGCCCATGTTTTCTCCTTGTTGGTCCTGACCCCTACATACGCGCCACGACCGTAGCCGGTTCCCGGACGCGCGGTCCCAGTACCCTCGGACGCCATGACCGACGGCATCGAACGCACGCCGCTGACGCGGGACTTTTTCGACCGGTCCGTACTGGAAGTGGCACCCGACCTGCTGGGCCGCACGCTCGTCCGCACCACGCAGGACGGGCCCATCGAGGTACGGCTCACCGAGGTGGAGGCGTACGCGGGTGAGATCGACCCGGGCTCCCACGCCTTCCGGGGCCGCACCCGCCGCAACCACGCCATGTTCGGCCCGCCCGGTCACGCCTACGTCTACTTCACGTACGGCATGTGGCACTGCCTCAACCTGGTGTGCGGCCCGGAAGGCATGGCGAGCGGTGTCCTGCTCCGGGCAGGCGCGATCGAAGCCGGCGCGGAGTGGGCCCGCAAGCGTCGACTCTCGGCCCGCAACGACAAGGAACTGGCCAAAGGCCCCGCGCGCCTGGCCACGGCCCTCGGTATCGACCGCACGCTCAACGGCGACGACGTCGTCGCGGGCCCGTTGGCACCCCTCTATGTACTGCACGGCACCCCGCCACCCCGCGACCAGGTACGCAGTGGTCCGCGCACCGGAGTGGGCGGCGGCGGCGCGCACCAGCTCTGGCGATTCTGGATCGACGGCGACCCGACCGTGAGCCAGTACCGGGCCCACGCGCCGCGCCGCCGCGCGACTTGACTCGCCCCCGGGCGGCCCCTAATGTAGTCCGAGCCGCTTGAACGAAAGCTGTTGCCGGGACGGTTCATCGAACCGGACCCGTGCTTCTCGAAGCGGCCAACCACTACCTACGAGTCACCCTGGCGGGTGCGAATTCGGCATGCCGTAATTCGTCCCATCGGTTCGATTATGAGCCACCAAGGAAATCGGCTAACGTAGTGGACACGCCGAAAGGCAAAGGCCATTCAACAGGCCGCCGGAATCAAATTCGGACCGGAAACGGAACGAAATGAATCTGGTAAGGTTGGAACCGCTGGAAAGGGAAACGCGAAAGCGAAGAACTGGAAAGCGAAGCAAAAATTCTCCTGCTCTGCAGGGGGCCCGCTTCGACCGGGAATCGGACACGAAAGAGTCTGATAGAGTCGGAAACGCAAGAACGAAGGGAAGCGC
>NZ_JBHUUV010000062.1:0-28784 GCF_042670885.1 Streptomyces sp. NPDC057136 | reverse complement strand
GCGGGTTTTTATGGGGGGGGGGCCACTCCCGGCGGTTTTTGTGAGCCCCCGCCTGGTTTGGGGGGGGGGGCGCCCCCCCCCCCCCAAACCGACTGGACCCGTGGCCCCCGACGGGCGACAGTAGCGCCCATGACTTCCCATGTACGCCACATCACCATCGACTGCGCCGACGCCTACAAGCTGGCGACGTTCTGGGCCGAGGTGCTGGGCGCCCCGGTGTCCGACGAGGACGTGCCCGGTGATCCCGAGGCGCTCGTCGAAGCCCCGGGCGCCGCCCTGCTGTTCATCTCCGTGCCCGAGCCGAAGAGCACCAAGAACCGTCTCCACCTCGACATCCAGCCCGACGACCGCACGCGGGACGAGGAGGTGGAGCGGCTTCTGGCGCTCGGCGCCACGATGTCCGGCGATCACCGCAAGCCGAACGGGCGCGGCTGGGCGACCCTGGCCGACCCGGAGGGCAACGAGTTCTGTGTGGAGTGCGGCGCCGCCGAACGGGCCCGGCTGACCGGGTCCCGGCTGCCGGTCACCGCGGACGACGTGACGCTGGCGGTGCGGCTCGCTGTCGACACCCTCGCGAAGTCCCCGGCGGACAACTGGCGTATCCCGGCAGGGTCGTTGGACTGGGACTGCTGGGAGACCGTGGAGCATCTGAGCGACGACCTCTTCGCGTACGCCGTCCAGCTCGGTCCGCGCAAGCCGTCGGTGGAGAGCGAGGTTCCCTACCGTTGGGCCCCGGAGCGCGAAGGCGGCCCCTGGAACGCGATCTTCGCCGACCCGGAGGCGGGAACCGCCGGGCTGCTCCAGACGCTGGAGGCGAGCGGCGCGCTCCTGGCCGCGATGGTGCGGACGGCTTCTCCCGCTGTCCGCTCCTACCACTCGTACGGCGTCTCCGACCCGGAGGGCTTCGCCGCGATGGGCATCGTGGAGACCCTCGTACACACCTACGACGTCGCCGCCGGGCTGTCGCTCTCCTGGGCCCCGCCCCGGGACCTCTGCGACCGGGTGCTGGCCCGGCTCTTCCCCGACGCCCCGGCCGACGAGGACCGGTGGACCGTCCTGCTCTGGTCCACCGGCCGCGCCGATCTGCCGGGCCGCGACCGTGTCACCTCGTGGAAGTGGCACGGTGCGCCGCTCGGCTGAGTTCTGCTACCGGTGGGAGAACCAGCTCGCTGCCGGGAGCACCTTCCCGTCGTAGTCGAACACCGCCTGGTTCTCCCACGCGTTGCCTGAGGACGGGTCGGCCGGGTCCCAGCCGCTGCCGGTGACGGCGGTCCAGGAGGGCTCCCAGTAGACGGCGCCCATGCCCCGGCCGTTCGGCACGGCCTCGACGACGTTCATGACGTCCCGCAGGTTGGCGGCCTGGCCGGCCGGGGTCGCCGGGTAGCCGGTGACCAACTGGTCGGCCGTGGCGACGTTGTTCTCCAGGCCGTCGTCATCGGCGAGGGTGTGGGCGTAGGCGGTCTCCGCGACCAGGACGGGCTTCCCGTACCGCGTGGCGGCGTCGTCCAGGTTGGTCTGGAGCTCGGACAGGGAGCCGTGCCAGTACCCGTAGTACGAGAGCGCGATGACGTCGAACGGCACGCCGCGCGACACCGCGTTGTCGAACCACCAGCGGGTGCCCGCGTTGTCGCCGCCCTTGGCGAGGTGCAGGGCCACCTTCGTACCCGAGGAGACCGCCTTCGCCGCGTTGGCCCCTGAGGTGAGCAGGCCGGCCAGCTGGGACCAGTTGTCGGTGGAGCCCTCGGGCCAGAGCATCCCGGCGTTGGTCTCGTTGCCGATCTGCACCATGTCGGCCGTGGTGCCCTGCGCCTTGAGGGCGTTCAGCACGTCGTACGTGTGGTTGTAGACGTCCGTCTTCAGCTGGGTGTAGCTGTGACCGGCCCAGGCCGCGGGCTTGATCTGCTTGCCCGGGTCGGCCCAGGCGTCGGAGTAGTGGAAGTCGACGAGCACCTTCATGCCGAGCGCCTTGGCGCGCTTGGCCATGGCCAGGACGTGCGCCTTGTCGTTGTAACCGTCCGCCGGATTCACCCACACCTTGAGGCGTACGTAGTTCATCCCGGAGCTCTTCAGGATGCTCATGGCGTCGCCGGTCGCACCGCTGGCGTTGCGGTACGTCGCGCCGTACGCCTCGTTCTTCGGCAGGGTGGAGAGGTCACCGCCCCTGACGGCGAGCCCGGTCGTCCCCGCCGTGAAGGTGACGTCGTCGAAGTTGGCCCACTCCCCCGCGTGCGCATCGGAGTTGAGGCTGATCGTGCAGGCGCCGCCGGTCACCTTGACGGAGGTGACCAGGCGTATCCACGCGCCGTCGGCGGTCGGCGGCAGGTCGGTTCGCTGCTCGGCGCTGCCGCAGTTGCGCAGGGCGAGGTACGCGGAGTTCTGACCGCCGCTGGAACGGACCCAGGCGCTCAGGGTGTACGTACCGTCGGTGAGACCGGAGAGGTACTGGTAGGTCTCCACCTTGTAGGCCGACGAGGCCCAGTGGCTGAGCCGGGTACTGCCGCTGTGTCCGCCCGCCTCGGTGAAGGAGGCGGTGTTCTGGCCGCCCGCCGAGTAGGTGGACCAGCCGGTGGCGCCGGACTCGAAGCCCGGGTTGGCGGGGGTGGTGGCCGCGTGGGCGGTCTGGGCGGGGAGTGCGGCGAACAGCAGCCCTCCGAGGGCTGCCGCTGCTGCGGCTCTGATCTTTCCGTGCGACGTTCCGTACATCGTCGATGTCCCTTCGACAGTTGTGCGGTGCGGGGGTGTGCGGTGGGTGTGCGGTGGGGCCTCAGCCGTCGAGCTGTACGACGCGGACCGCGCCCGCCGGAACGGCGAGGTGGTCCTTGGCGGGCTCTCCGGTGAGGAGTTCGGTGCCGGGGGCGTCCAGCGGCACTTCGGTGTCGCCCTCGGTGTGGTTGATCACGAAGAGGTACGTGCCGCTCTCGCCGGTGCGGCGTACGACCTCGACGTCGTGCGGCAGGCCGGCGCGGGGGGCGATCCCGGCGTCCTCGCAGGCCCGGTCCAGGACGGCGTCCAGGTGGGGGCCGGAGAGCCGGGTGGAGACGTACCAGGCGGTGCCCTCGCCCAGCCGGTTGCGGGTGACGGCGGGGCGGCCCGCGGGGATGCCGTCGGCGTACGACCAGACGGTCTCGGCGCCGCGCGGGATCACGACGTCCGACCAGAGGTCACCGGTCAGGCCGGGTCCCTCGGGCGCGCCCTCGGGGGTGATGAGCCGCACCGTGCCGCCCTCGCCGAGCGGGGAGAACTCCTCGACATGGAGGCCCAGGACGTCCCGCAGGACGCCCGGGTACGGCCCGGGGTGCACGGCGTCGTTGGTGTCGACGATGCCCGAGAAGTACGAGACGACGAGGGTGCCCCCGCCCTCGACGTAACGGCGCAGATTGCGGCCGGTCTCCTCGGTGGCGAGGTAGAGCGCGGGGACGACGATCAGCGGGTAGGCGGAGAGGTCGGCCTCGGGGTGGGCGAAGTCGACGGTCAGGTGCCGGTCGTAGAGCGAGGCGTAGAACGCGTCGGCGCGCTCGCGGGCGTCGTGCTCCTCGCTGGGGCGCCACTCCAGGGACTGCGCCCACCAGGACTGCCAGTCCCACAGCATCGCGGCGTCGGCGACGGTCCGGGTGCCGCGGATGCCTTCCAGCAGGCCGAGGTCGGCGCCGAGCGAGATGACCTCGCGCCAGATCCGGGAGTCCGTGCCGGCGTGCGGGACCATCGCCGAGTGGAACTTCTCCGCGCCGCGGCGGGACTGGCGCCACTGGAAGAACATCGCGCCCTCGGAGCCGCGGGCGACGTGCGCGAGGCTGTTGCGGGCCATTTCGCCGGGCCGCTTGGCGGGGTTGCGGGGCTGCCAGTTGACGCCGCTCGTGGAGTGTTCCAGCAGCAGCCAGGGGGCACCGCCCGCCACCGAGCGGGTGAGGTCCGCTGCCATGGCGAGGTTCACATGGGTGCGGCGGCCGTCGGTGATCAGGTAGTGGTCGTTGCTGACGAGGTCGACCTCGCGGCCCCAGGCCCAGTAGTCGACGGAGTCGCACTGGCTGAGCGCGGTCATGAAGTTGGTGGTGACGGGGGCGCCGGGGGCGAGGCGGTGGATGATGTCGCGCTCGGCGCAGAAGTTCTCGCGCATGGTGGCGTCGGCGAAGCGGGCGTAGTCCAGCTGCTGGGCCGGGTTGCCGACCGTCGGGGTGGTGCGGGGCGGGTCGATCTCGTCGAGGCCGCGGTAGCGCTGCCCCCAGAAGGCGGTGCCCCAGGCTTCGTTCACGGCCTCGACGGAGCCGTGCCGTTCGGCGAGCCAGCGGCGGAAGTGGGCCGCGCACTGGTCGCAGTAGCAGGCGCTGACCGGGACGCCGTACTCGTTGTGGACGTGCCACATCGCGAGGGCGGGGTGGTCCGCGTACCGGCGGGCGAGCTGCTCGGTGATGTTCGCCGCCGCCGCCCGGTAGGCGGGCGAGCTGTGGCAGATCGCGCCGCGTGATCCGAAGGCGTACCGCACGCCGTCGCGGCTGACGGGCAGCGCGTCGGGGTGGGCGCGGTAGAACCAGGCGGGCGGGACGACGGTGGGGGTACCGAGGTCGGCACGGACGCCGTTGGCGTGCAGCAGGTCCAGGAGCCGGTCGAGCCAGCCGAAGTCGTAGACACCCGGTTCGGGTTCCAGGAGGGCCCAGGAGAAGATCCCGACGCTGGCCATCGTCACGCCGGCCTCCCGCATCAGGCGCACGTCCTCCTGCCAGACCTCCTCGGGCCACTGCTCGGGGTTGTAGTCACCGCCGAAGGCCAGCTTGTGCAGGCCGAGCGGGGCGCTCGCGCTGGCGGGATGCGGCATGGGTGTCTCCTGGGCTCTTTGGTACAACTTCTGGGAACGTGCACACACACTCTCGGTGGCGCAGAGCCAACATAACCGCACAGCAACAACCATTGACAAGTGTCGGTTTCGTTTCTCTACTGTGAACGCTCACAGCGCACGTCGTCGCTGCAGCCCGCTTTCTCGCCAGGGGAGAAATCCATGAAGTACCGCATCGCCGCGGCGTCCACGGCCACCGTGCTCGCCGCCACCGCTCTGCTCTCGGGCTGCGGCTCGTCGGACGAGGACAACAGGACCCCGAACACCTCCGGCCCGGTCGAGCTCACCTACTGGGCCTGGGCTCCCGGTCTGGACAAGGTCGCGGACATCTGGAACGCGGGCGAGGGCAAGAAGGCCGGCATCAAGGTCACGGTGAAGAAGCAGGCTTCGGGCGACGACCTGGTTACCAAGATCATCACCGCCGCCAAGGCCCACAAGGCCCCCGACCTGGTCCAGGCCGAGTACCAGGCGCTCCCCACGCTCGTCTCCAACGATGTCCTGGCCGACATATCCAAGGAGGCCGGTGACGCCGAGGACGAGTTCGCCGCGGGCATCTGGCAGCAGGCGACGCTGGGCTCGGACGCTCTGTACGCGATGCCACAGGACTCGGGCCCGCTGATGTTCTACTACCGCCAGGATCTGTTCAAGCAGTACGGCCTGACCGTGCCGACCACCTGGGACGAGTTCGCCGAGACGGCCCGCGCGCTGAAGAAGAAGGCGCCGGACAAGGACCTCACCACGTTCTCGTCCAACGACTCCGGTCTCTTCGCCGGTCTCGCCCAGCAGGCCGGTGCCCAGTGGTGGACCACCGGCGACGACAAGTGGAAGGTCGCGATCGACGACCCGGCCACGCAGAAGGTCGCCGACTTCTGGGGCGGCCTGGTCAAGGAGGGCGCCATCGACAACCAGCCGATGTACACCCCTGCCTGGAACAAGGCGCTCAACACCGGCAAGCAGGTCGCCTGGGTCAGCGCGGTCTGGGCGCCCGGCACCCTGACCACGGCGGCCCCCGACACCAGGGGCAAGTGGGCCATGGCGCCGCTCCCCCAGTGGAACGCGGGGGAGAGCGCCACGGGCAGCTGGGGCGGCTCCTCCACCGCCGTCACCAACGACTCCAAGCACAAGGAAGCCGCCGCGACCTTCGCGAAGTGGCTGAACACGGACACCACCGCGCTCACCGCCCTGGTGAAGGAAGGCGGCATCTACCCTGCCGCCACGGCCGCGCAGACCGGCGGCGCGCTCGCACAGGCCCCCGTCTTCTTCTCGAACCAGCCGGACTTCTACGACACGGCCGCCGAGATCGCCAAGGGCACCGCCCCCGCCGCCTGGGGCCCGAACGTGAACGTCGCGTACAGCGCCTTCAAGGACAACTTCGCCCAGGCCGCCAAGAACAAGTCCGGCTTCGGGCCCGCCCTGACCGCGATGCAGGACGCGACCGTCGCCGACCTCAAGAAGCAGGGCTTCGGAGTCTCCGAGTGACACGCGCACGCCGCAGGACGTCGTACGGGGTCAAGAGCGCCCCGTACGCGTTCCTGATCCCCGCCACCCTGCTCTTCCTGCTCTTCTTCGCCCTGCCCATCGGCTACGCGCTCTACCTCAGCTTCCGCAGGACCGAGGTCTCCGGCCTCGGTCTGGGCAAGGGCGCACGCACCGAGATCTGGGCGGGCCTCGCCAACTACACCGACGCGCTCACCGACTCCGAGCTGCTGCACGGAGCGCTGCGCATCCTCGGGTACGGCGTGATCGTCGTCCCCGTGATGCTCGGTCTCGCCCTGCTGTTCGCGCTGCTCCTGGACACCGACCGGGTCCGGCTGCGCGGCTTCACCCGGCTGGCGATCTTCCTCCCGTACGCGATTCCGGGCGTCGTCGCCGCGCTGATGTGGGGCTTCCTGTATCTGCCGGACGTCAGCCCGTTCTACTACCTGCTGGACAGGGCGGGGCTGCCGCAGCCCGATCTGCTCGACGGCGGGCCGCTGTATCTCGCCCTGGCCAATATCGCGGTCTGGGGCGGCACCGGCTTCAACATGATCGTGATCTACACCTCGCTGCGGGCGATCCCGGTCGAGGTGTTCGAGGCGGCGCGGCTCGACGGCTGCTCGCAGCTGCAGATCGCGCTCCGGATCAAGATCCCGATGGTGGCGCCCTCGCTGGTGCTGACGTTCTTCTTCTCGATCATCGCCACGCTTCAGGTGTTCAGCGAACCGACGACCCTGAAGCCGCTGACCAACTCGCTCTCCACCACGTGGAGTCCGCTGATGAAGGTCTACCAGGACGCCTTCGTCAACAACGACATCTACGCGGCCGCGGCGCAGGCGGTCATCATCGCCGCCGCCACCCTGGCCCTGTCCTTCGGCTTCCTCCGCGCAGCCAACTCCCGTACGAAGCAGGGAGATTCCCGATGAGTGACCTGGCCACCCCGCGCCTCCGCAAGGCGGCGCCCGCCGCCGGAACCACCCCCGGTACACCCCAGGGCCCGCCGGTCCGTCGTCGTCCCGCCCTCGTCCCGACCGCCGTACTGCTGATCGGAGCCGCCTACTGCCTGCTGCCCGTCGCCTGGATTCTCGTCGCCTCCACGAAGTCCGGCAGCGAGCTCTTCTCCACGTTCACCTTCCTGCCGGGCACCGGTCTCGCCGACAACGTCGCCGATCTGTCGGCCTACCGGGACGGCGTGTACTGGAAGTGGATGGCCAACTCGGCCTTCTACGCCGGTGTCGGCGCCCTGCTGTCCACGGCCGTGTCCGCGATCACCGGCTACGCCCTGGCCGTGTACCGCTTCCGGGGACGCGAGAGCATCTTCAACGTCCTGATGGCCGGGGTGCTGATGCCTCCGGTGATCCTCGCCGTGCCGCAGTACCTGCTGATGGCGAAGGCCGACATGACCGACTCGTACCTCTCGGTCCTGCTGCCGGTGATCCTCTCCCCGTACGGCGTCTATCTGGCCCGCATCTACGCCAGCGCCGCGGTGCCGGCCGATGTGATCGAGGCCGGGCGCATGGACGGCGGCAGCGAATGGCGGATCTTCCGGACCATCGCGCTGCCGATGATGCTGCCGGGCCTGGTGACCGTCTTCCTGTTCCAGTTCGTCGCCGTCTGGAACAACTTCCTGCTGCCGTACATCATGCTCGGCGACGACGAGAAGTTCCCGGTGACGCTGGGTCTCTTCACGCTGCTCCAGCAGGGATCGAACACCCCGGCGCTCTATACGCTGGTGATCACGGGCGCGCTGCTGGCGATCATCCCGCTGATCGCCCTGTTCCTGGTCATTCAGCGCTTCTGGAGTCTCGATCTGCTCTCCGGCGCCGTAAAGTCCTGACAGCTCCTCACCAGGGCTTCATTTGATGAAAGATCATGCACCATGAGCCGCTCAGAACAGCCCGGTCAGCCCAGCCACTCCGGACAGTCCAGCCACTCCGGACAGTCCGGTACGGGACGCCGCCGGCCGCCGACGATCCACGACGTGGCACGTGAGGCCGGCCTGTCCCGGGGCACGGTCTCGCGGGTACTCAACGGCGGTCACAACGTCAGCCCTACCGCCCTGGACGCGGTCAACGCCGCGATCCGCAAGACCGGGTACACCGTGAACCGGCATGCCCGCTCGCTCATCACCGGCCGGTCCGACTCGGTGGCGTTCCTGCTGACCGAGCCCCAGGAGCGGTTCTTCGAGGACCCCAATTTCAATGTGCTGCTGCGCGGCTGCACCACCGCGCTGGCCGCGCACGACATTCCGCTGCTCCTGATGATCGCGGGCACGGACGCGGAGCGCCGCAGGAACATGCGGTACATCGCGGGTCATGTGGACGGCGTCCTGCTGGTCTCCAGCCACTCCGGGGACCCGGTCTCCGCCCAGTTGCACGAGGCGGGGGTCCCGCTGGTGGCCTGCGGGAAGCCGCTCGGGCACGGCTCGAAGGTCAGCTATGTGGCGGCGGCCGACCGCGACGGCGCCCGCGACATGGTGCGGTTCCTGTACGAGTCGGGGCGCCGCCGCATCGGTACGGTGAGCGGCCCCCTGGACACCCCGGGCGGGGTGGAACGGCTCGCGGGCTACCGGGAGATGATCGCCGACTGCGGACTGCCGGCCGACGACTCGCTGATCGTCCCGGGCGACTACAGCCGGGCGGGCGGTCAGGCCGCCGCCTCGCTGCTCCTGGAGCGCGCCCCCGATGTGGACGCGGTGTTCGTGGCGTCCGACCTGATGGCTCAGGGGGTGCTCGCGGCGATGGAGAAGGCGGGGCGGCGGGTGCCGGAGGATGTCGCAGTCGGCGGCTTCGACGACTCCCCCGCGGCGCTCGCCTCCCGCCCTGCGCTGACGACGATCCGGCAGCCGTGGGACCGGATCAGCGCCGAGATGGTACGGGTGCTGCTGGCCCAGATCGGCGGGGAGGACCCGGCGGCGGTGATACTCCCCACGGAACTGGTGCGGCGCGAATCGGCGTAGGACCTGGGCCTTACACGGGCTGCACGGGTTACGCGCCCAGCGGCGCGTAGTCCGTGTAGCCCTTCGCGTCCCCGCCGAAGAAGGTGGCGACGTCCGGGGTGTTGAAGGGGCCACCGGCCTTCAGCCGGGCCGGCAGGTCCGGGTTGGCGAGGAACAGCGCACCGTAAGAAATGATGTCCGCGATTCCGTCGTCGATCACCGTGTGGTCCTCGGGACCGGTCGGACCCTCGGTCAGCGCGTTGAGGACGAAGGTGCCGGTGAACTGCTTGCGCAGCGCGAGCGTCAGTTCGCGGATCTCCACACCCTCCAGCACGTGCAGATAGGCGAGCCCGAGCGGCTCGATCTCACGGACCAGCGCGGTGTAGACGGCGTCCGGCGCGGGCTCCTCGATGCCGTTGTACGGGTTGGAGGGCGAGATGCGCAGCGCGGTCCGCTCCGCGCCGATCTCGGCGGCGACGGCCTTGACCACCTCGACGGCGAAGCGGATGCGGGCCTCCTCGGAGCCGCCCCAGGCGTCCTCGCGCAGGTTGGTGTTGGGCGCGAGGAACTGGTGGATCAGATAGCCGTTGGCCCCGTGCAGTTCGACGCCGTCGAAACCGGCCTCCACCGCGTTGCGCGCGGCGGTGGCGAAGTCCGCGATCGTGGCACGTACTTCGGCATCGGTCAGCTCATGGGGCTCCACGAAGTCCTTCGGACCCTCGTGGGTGTAGACCTGGCCGGGGGCGGCGACCGGGGACGGCCCCACCGGCACCAGCCCGTCCGACAGCAGCACCGGGTGGCCGATCCGGCCCGCGTGCATGATCTGGGCGAAAATCCGGCCGCCCGCCGCGTGCACGGAGTCGGTGACCTTGCGCCAGGAGGCGACCTGCTCGGCGCTGTGCAGACCCGGGGTGGAGGGGTAGCCCTGGCCCACGACCGAGGGCTGGATGCCCTCGGTGATGATGAGCCCGGCCGAGGCGCGCTGCGTGTAGTACTCGTTGACGAGATCGGTGGCCGTGCCGCCTTCGCCGGCCCGGCTGCGGGTCATCGGCGCCATGGCGATCCGGTTGGCGAGCTGCGTACCGGCGAGGTCGATGGGGTCGAACACGGTGGTCATAAAAGCTCCCAGGAATATGTGGCCGACCAATATTAGGTCGGCCAAGTAATCGCTCTGCCGCCACTGTAGCGCAATGCTTGGTCGACCAAGGTAAAGTTTCCGGTAAGTGGCCGGGAACGACACGGACCGGCCGGGCAGCACCCCGAGCACCACCCCCGAGGAGTCCCGATGAAGGCCGATTCCGCAGCCGCCGCAGACCCCGCCTGTACGGAGGGCCTGCTGCCCGAGGCCGCCCGCGGCGGCCCGGTCAGCCATGCCCTCTCACGGGTCGCACGGCTGCACCGGATCGCGGCGGGCAAGCTGCTCAAGGGGCTCGGCCTCTACCCGGGCCAGGAGCATCTGATGATGCACCTGTGGGACTCCGGGGCCGTACGCCAGTCGGACCTGATCAGGGCCATGGACCTCGACCCGTCGACGGTCACGAAGATGCTCCAGCGTCTGGAACAGACGGGGCACGTCCGCCGCCGCCCCGACCCGGACGACCGCCGGGCCGTCCTGGTCGAGGCGACGGACGGCAGCTGCACCCTGCTCTCGAACGTACGGGCCGCATGGGCGAGCCTGGAGGAGCACACGCTCGTGGGACTGGACCCTGCCGAGCGCACGGAGCTGGCCCGGCTGCTTGGCAAGGTCGAGGAGAACCTCTGCCAGGAGACCGCCAACTGCCCCGAGCGCTCTTAGGGCCTGCCCAGCGGATCATGGCCCGGGCCACGGCGGACAGGCCCTAGGGCCTGTCCGGGGGGCCCTCTCCCTCCTCAGCCGCCCAGGACATCCAGCGCCCGGTCCACATCCGCCTCGGTGTTGTAGAGGTGGAAGGCCGCCCGCAGATTCCCGGCCCGGTCCGAGACCATGATCCCGGCCTTCGCCAACTCCGGTGTACGTGCGCCGAGTCGGGGCACGGCGACGATCGCCGATGTGCCGGGCACGGGCTCGTGGCCGAGCGCCACGAGGCCACTGCGGAAGCGGGCGGCGAGCCCTGTGGCGTGGGCGTACAGGGCATCCGTGCCGATCTCCGCCAGCAGCGCGAGGGAGTGCTCGGCCCCGTGGAACGCGAGGAACGCGGGCGGTTCGTCGAAGGCACGGGCGGTGGAGGCGAGCCGCTCGACCGGGCCGTACGTGCTGTTCCACCGGTCCTCGGCGGAGACCCAGCCCGCGAAGAGCGGCGGCAGAGTCGCCTGCGCCTCCTCGGTCACGGTGAGGAAGGACGCGCCCCGGGGGCAGAGGAGGAACTTGAAGCCGCCGGTGACGGTGTAGTCGTAGGCCCCGGCGTCCAGCGGGAACCAGCCCGCCGACTGGGACGCGTCGAGCAGGGTCCGGGCGCCGTGCGCGGCGGCCGCCGACCGGATGGCGTCGAGGTCGGCGACGCGGCCGTCGGCGGACTGGACGCCGGAGAAGGCGACGAGGCCGGTCTCCGGCCCCACCGCGTCGGCCAGCCCGTCCAGCGGGACGTACCGCATCCGCAGGTCGCCGCGGAGCGCGAACGGGCTGACCACGGAGCTGAACTCACCCTCGGGCGCGAGGACTTCGGCCCCGGGCTTCAGGGAGGCCGCGACCAGTCCGACATGGACGGTGACCGAACCGCCGGTGGCGACCCGGTCGGGGCCGACCCCGGCGAGCCGGGCGAAACCGGCCCGCGCCGCGTCCACCGCGTCGAAGCTGCCGGCTCCGCCGCGCGTACCTGCGGCGTTCTCGTCGGCGAGGACCTTGACGGCCTCCACCGTACGGCGGGGCAGCAGCCCGCAACTGGACGTGTTGAGGTAGGTGGTCTCCGGCGCGAACTCGGCGGCTGCCGCTTGGCTGAGCGTGGTCGTCTGCATACGTCCAGCCTGGGTGCCCCTCAACTCATAGTCAATTACCAATAGTTAAGGGGTGCACCCAAGGACTGCTTATGTATGCCGCCATCGAGCGGGACGCTCAGGCGGAGACTCCGGGCTGCGGGACCTCACAGGAACCGTCCGCGTCGCAGGCCGCCGCGTCGTCGCCGATCGTGGTGAGCGCGGAGACGGGGCGGTCCTTCCACGCCTGCTCCAGCGCCTGGAGGAACACCTCGGACGGCTGGCCGCCGGAGATCCCGTACCGCCGGTCGAGCACGAAGAACGGCACACCGTTGGCACCCAGCTCGGACGCCTCGCGCTCGTCGGCCCTGACCTCGTCCGCGTACGCGCCGGCGTCGGCGAGCACCGCGCGGACCTCGTCCTGGTCGAGCCCCGCCTCGACGGCGAGCTCCACGAGTACGTCGGCGTCGAACACCGAGCGCTCCTCGGCGAAGTTCGCCCGGTAGGCGAGGCTCAGCAGCTCGTCCTGGCGGCCGCGCGCCTTGGCCAGGTGGAGCAGCCGGTGGATGTCGAAGGTGTTGCCGTGGTCGCGCCCCTCGGTGCGGTAGCCCAGCCCCTCGGCCTGCGCGTTGGCCGCGACGTTGGCCTCCATGGCCTGCGCCTCTTCACGGGTACGCCCGTACTTCTGGGCCAGCATGTCGATCACCTGCGCGGTGTCACCCTTGGCCCGCCCCGGGTCGAGCTCGAAGGAACGGTGCACCACCTCGACCTCGTCGCGGTGCGCGAACTCGGCCAGGCCCTTCTCGAAGCGGGCCTTCCCGATGTAGCACCACGGGCAGGCGATGTCGCTCCAGATCTCGACGCGCATGACTCTTCTTCTCTCCAGGATCTCGGCACTACGGATGTGCACCACGGAGGTACCCTCCGCTATCCCCGTTCAACGTTCAACGGCTCTGGCTGATTCCCGGCCTATTCCCCACGTCGAAGCAGAGCACCAGATGGCTGCCGGCGCGCGGCCCGTCCGGATCGGGGGTCCAGCCCTGGCGGGCGTAGAACGCCTGGGCGCGGGTGTTGTGCACGAAGACCTCCAGCCGCGCGGTGCGGACACCGGCGCGCTGCCAGGCGTCGGTGCAGGCGGTATGGAGGGCGGTGCCGATTCCCGTACGCCAGTGGGAGGGCGAGACATGGAGCTGGGTGAGGTCCATGACTCCGTCGCGCACGGCGAAGGCCGCTATGCCGGCGAGTGTTCCGCCCTGCTCGGCGCAGAGAACGGTGACATCGGAACGTCCGATGGCACGCGCCCAGCCGTCCCGGCTACGGCCGACCTCGGCCGCCCCCTCGTACTCCTCGGCGGGAAGGTGGTCGCGGTAGTACGTCGCACGGGCCTCGGTGTGCAGTCGGACGATGGCGTCGAGGTCGGCCGGCGTGGCGGTTCTGATCATGGTGGAAGGGACGCCCCGTTTCAGTTCGCGGTTGCCGCGGTGGGCAGCCTGCTGAACGAGGCCCGGTAGGCACTCGGGGTGAGGCCGAGGCGGCGCTGGATGTGCTGGCGCAGGGAGTCGGCGGTGCCGAGGCCGCTGGCGCGGGCGACCTGGTCCATGGGAAGGGCGGTGGTCTCCAGGAGCTCGCGGGCCCGTTCGGTTCGCTGGTGGAGGAGCCACTGGAGCGGGCTGCGTCCGGTCTCGGCATGGAAGCGGCGGGAGAGGGTTCGCACGGAGACGCCCGCGTTGCGGGCGAGGTCGGTGAGGGTGAGCGGTTCGTCGAGGTGCTGCATCACCCAGGCGCGGGTGCAGGCGAGGGAGACGCCGCGTTCGGCCGGCAGCGGGGTGTCGGTGAACTGGGTCTGTCCGCCGGGGCGCACGGGTGCGACGAGGGCGAGACGGGCCACGGTGTTGGCGACGGCGGCGCCGTAGTCGGTACGGATGATGTGGAGGCACATGTCGATGCCTGCCGCGTATCCGGACGAGGTGAGGACCGGGCCGTCCTGGACGAACAGGACGTCCTTCTGGAGCTCGACGGCGGGGAAGCGGTCGCCGAGTTCCCCGGTGTACGTCCAGTACGTGGTGGCGGCCCGGCCTTCGAGCAGACCGGCTTCGGCGAGGGTGAAGGAGCCGGTGCAGATGGAGGCAAGGCGCTTGCCTTCGTCGGCGGCCCGGCGCAGGGCGGTGAGAATGCGCGGGTCGGGTTCCTCGCGGGAACCCGCCCCCGCGACGACCACGGTGTCGGCGGTCCCGACGGCTTCCAGACCCAGGGGTACGTGCACATCGAGGCCGCCGGTGGTACGGACGGGGCCCGGATCCATCGTGCAGATGACGGTCTCGTATCCCGGTGCGCCGTCCACCTCGACCTTGCTGAACAGCATCTCGGGGATGGCGATGTTGAACATCGACACGGGCGGCGTCGCGATCACAGCCACACGGTGCGCACGGAACATGGCCGGAACCTCCGGAGCTATGGCATTCAGGCCACTACTGTAAGCCGGGATCGACAGCCAGGCTGGGGGCATGCCACGACAGGACATCACCCAAGCACCCGGTCCCGCCGCACCGTTGCTCCCGGTCCGGGACAGTCCTTCCGCCTCCGCGCCCTCCCCCACCCCGGCACTCGTCGCCTCATTGCTCGGCTTCGCGCTGATCACCCTGGACGTGTCGGTGGTGAACGTGGCGCTTCCGTCGATGGCATCCGCCCTCGGCGGTGGCATGTCGGGGATGCAGTGGGTCGTCGACGCGTACACGATCGCCTTCGCCGCGCTGCTGCTGTCGACGGGGGCGTTCTCGGACCGGATCGGTGCGACCCGGGCGTACGCCGTGGGGATCGCCCTGTTCACCGCGGCATCCATGGCGTGCGGACTGGCCCCGAACCTCCCGGCGCTGATCGGGTTCCGGGTGGTGCAGGGCATCGCGGCCGCCGTGGTGCTGCCGACGACGCTGGCGCTGGTGCGGCAGGCGTACACCGATCCCGCCGACCGCGCCCGTGCGGTGTCCCTGTGGGCGGCGGGCGGTACGACGGCGGTGGCGCTGGGTCCGGTCGCGGGCGGGGCGTTGACGACGGTCTGGGACTGGCGGGCCGTCTTCTTCATCAACCTGCCGCTGGGACTCGTCGCCCTGGCGCTGACGTTCCGCGTCCCGCGTTCGGCCCGCCGTCCCGCACCGCTGGATCTGCCGGGCCAGCTGACCGCCGTACTCGCCCTGTCCGCGCTGGCGTTCGCAGTGATCGAGGACGGACCGGTCGCCCTGGTGGCGCTGGGCGTCGCGGTCGTGGGGCTGGCCGCGTTCGTACGCATCGAGGCGCGGCATGCCCATCCGGTCGTACCGATGAAGCTGTTCCGCAACCGGACGGTGGCGGTTGCGGTGGCCTCCGGGTCGGCGATCAGCGTCGCCTTCTACGGACTGCTCTTCGTCTTCGGTCTCTACTTCCAGCAGGTGCGCGACCAGTCGGCGCTCGCGGCGGGCCTGATGTTCCTCCCGATGACCGGGCTGCTCGTGGTCGTGAACGTCCTGTCGGGCAGGCTGGCGAACCGGTACGGGCCGCGGCTGCCCATGCTCATCGGCCAACTGGTGTCGGTGGGCGGACTGTTGCTGCTCCTGCTGATCGACGCGGAGACGCCGCTGTGGCTGGCCTCCGTACTACTGGCGCCGCTGGCGCTGGGTTCGGGTCTGGCCCTGCCGCCGCTGACCGCGGCCATGATGGAGGCCGTGCCGACGGAGCGGGCGGGAATCGCCGCCGGGGTGCTGAACGCCGCCCGCCAGGTATCGGGCGGGCTGGGCGTGGCGGCGTTCGGCGCGCTGATCGCGGACGGATTCGAGGCCGGTCTGCGGACGACCCTGGTGATCTGCCTGGTACTGCTCACCCTGACCACTCTGGCGACGACCCGGCTGGCACGCGGCGCGGCGGCCGGGCCGGACAGGCCCTAGACCTCGGACTCCGCTGCCGGAATCCTGACGGCCGGCCCTTCTTGCTGCTGCGGCAGTTCGCGCCGCTTACGGACCGGGGAGAGAAGGACCGGCAGGAAGGCCGTGGCCAGGAAGGCGCCTCCCACCCAGAGTGTCGTGTGCACGCCCGCCAGTTCGCCGGTCACACCGGCCACGGCGGCGCCGACGGCGAGTGCGCCGGTGAGCAGGAAGCGGAAGGTGGCGTTCATGCGTCCGAGGAGCGCGGTGGGTGTCATCCGCTGGCGCAGGCTCACGCCGAGCACATTGGTCATACCCGTCTTGAACATGGTCAGCAGCCAGCCGGCCCCTGCCACCCAAAGCCAGGGGCCGCGGTCGACGAGCGGTACGAGCAGTCCCGCGGGAGCCATGTACAGACCGACGAGGCCGAGGGCACGGCCGTAGCCGAGGTGCCTGGCGAAGAAGCCGGCGCAGCGGGCACCCAGGAGAAGGCCGACGCCTCCCGCTGCCCAGAACAGGCCCAGTACACCCTCCGGAAAGCCGAGTTCGCGGACGAACAGCACCGGGAGCATGGTGTTGAGGATCTGGGAGCCGAGGTTGGCGCAGGCCGAGGTGAGCGCGAGGGCCCGTAGCTCCTTGTTGCCGAAGACGTGCCGCAGCCCCTCGGCGATCTGCGGCCCCAGCCTGGCGGCCTGCCCGGGCGCGGGTGGGGGCGGGGGCGCGGTGCGATGGATGGCGGTGAGCCGAACAGCCGAGATCAGATAGCTCACGGCTGTGGACGCCACGGCAACCGGTGCCGTCAGCAGCTGGACGAGCCCGCCGCCCGCACCGCGTCCGACCACGGTGCCGGCGGCGATGAGCGTATTCACGGCGGCATTCGCCTGGACGAGGTCGGCGCGGCCGACCAGTTGCGGCAGCACGCTCTGCGCGCCGACGTCGGCGAAAACGGTGGCGCAGCCGTGCAGCAGGACGACCATGTACAGCTGCTGAAGCGTGAGCGCGTCGAGCCACCAGGCCAGCGGGATGGAGGCGAACAGCCCCGCTCGCGCCAGATCCGCGGCGATCAGCACCCGGCGCTGACGCATCCGGTCCATCCATGCCCCGGCGGGCAGACCGATGAGGAGGAAGGCGACGGTGCTCAGCGTGGCAAGTGCCCCGACCTGGCCGGGACTCGCGTCGAGAGCGGACACCGCGATGAGCGGTACCGCGACGTAACCGATGTTGGTCCCGAGCTGGCCGAACGAGGTCGCGGCGAACAGTGCTCGGAAGTCGGAGATCCGCCAGGGGGAGTTGGGTTTCATGATCCGTTCATCCGGTGCTTGATCCGATGCTTCGCGGTGCGGCGGCCTCGGCTCCGCCGGCCGGGTCTGCGGGCTTGTGGCTGCGGGTCAGACCGACGCCGATGAGCACAACGGCCAAGCCCGTGATGACGCGGGCGCTCAGCTGCTCGCCGAGGACGACGGCCCCCAGGACCACCGAGACGACCGGCAGCAGATAGCCGACGGTGGCGGCGGCGGTGGGGCCCTCCTCGGCGATGAGCCGGGAGTTCAGGTGGAACGTGACACCCGTGCCGAGGATGCCCAGCACGGCGACGGCGATCACCGCGGTGAGCGTCGTGTCCGCCGGAACCGGGGGGCCTGCGGGAAGAGCGAGTGTGGTCAGGCCCGTCGCGGCCATGAGCTGGGCCGCCGAGAGGGCGAGCGGGCCGGTTTCCCGCCCGATGAGGTGGCGGGCCATATAGGCGAAGGCGACGGCGTAACTCAGGGCAGCGGCAAGGAGGAGCAGTGCGCCCCAGCTGGTCAGACCGCTCTGCTGCCAGGGGGCGAAGATGAGCAGCACTCCTGCGAAGCCGAGGAGGAGGCCGGCCAGGCGGACCGGGCGCCAGCCACGCTCCGTACCGAGTACGAGACCAATGCCCAGGGACCACAGGGGAGTTGTCGCGTTGAGAACGCCGGCTACGCCGGAATCGACGGTCTGCTCGCCGACGCTGAAGAGAAAGAACGGCAGGGCATTGCAGAGGAACGCCGCCACGACGAGGTGGCCCCATGTCCTGCGGTCGCGCGGGAATCGCTGACGGGCCGAGCAGGCGAGCACCAGAAGGACGGCCGCGCCGAGCGCGCAGCGGATGACTGTGATGTGGAGCGGGGGCAGGCCGCCGTTCAGGGCGATCTTGATCCAGAGAAAGCCCGATCCCCACAGCAGGGCGAGGAGAGCCATGCGGATGAGGGCGCCTCGTTGGCCACTGAGCACTGTTCGCCTCCTGACGGGGGGTCCGGATTTGTACAGTGCCTGGGTGCCCGCCGTAAGACAAGCGAAAAAGTTTGCATGCAGCATTAAGCTGTTCTACATGCTTGATATGCGGCGCATGCAGATCCTGCGAGCGGTGATCACCAGCGGGTCGGTCACCGCTGCGGCACGGAACCTCGGGTACACGCCCTCGGCGGTCAGCCAGCAGATGGCGACGCTGGAGAAGGAGGCCGGGATCACCCTCCTCGAACGGACCGGACGGGGCGTGCGGCCGACGGATGCCGGGCGGCTGCTCAACGAGTACGCGACCGTCATCGGCAATCACGTCGCCGAGGCGGAGACCGCACTGGCCGACCTGCGGGCCGGGCGCACGGGGCGGGTCGTGGTCCGCTACTTCGCCACGGCCGGGGCCACCCTGGTGGCCCCGGCGCTGGCGCGGCTCCGCCGCGAACAGCCCGGCGTACAGGTCGACCTGAGGATGAGCGATCCCGAGGACCCGCTGCCGGAAGTGAAGGAAGGCCGGGCCGACATGGCCCTGGTGGTCCGGCCGCGGGACCAACTGTCCGTCGACGGCATCCGGTTCGTGCCCCTGCTCGACGACAGGTATCTCGCCGTACTGCCCGAGGGACACCGGCTCGCCGCGAAACCGGAGATCGAGCTGACCGACCTCGCCGACGAGGCGTGGATCAGCAGCGATCGGCCGGGCCCCTGCCTGGACCCCGTGCTCGATGCCTGCGCCTCGGCCGGCTTCAGCCCTGGTTTCGTGGTGGAGAGCGAGGACCATGCCACGGCGCAGGCGTTCGTCGCCGCCGGGCTCGGCATCGCCCTGATCCCGGAACTGGGGCTCGGCAACCGCCACCCCGCCGTGGCCGTACGCAAGGTCCGTGCCCCGGAGCCGGTCAGGTCGATCTATGCGGCGGTAAGGGAGTCGGCACCGGCCGGACAGCCCGCACTGCGCGCACTGCTCGACGCGCTGCGGACCGCGGCGGCCGCTGCGACCGACCGCGACAGGGCCTAGCGGCCCTGGGACGCGTTGGCACCGGCGCGCCGGCGGTACTGGCCGGGGGCCACCCCGTACTGCCGTTTGAACGCCTTGGCGAAGGCGAACTCCGAGGTGTAGCCACACCGTTCGGCGACCGAGCGCAGGGTCGAGTCGTCGGAACGCAGCAGGCGGCCCGCCGTCGTCATCCGCCACCAGGTGAGGTAGGCGAGCGGCGGCTCACCGACGAGCGCGGTGAACCGGCGGGCGAAGGCGGCGCGGGACAGGCCGGCCGCCGCGCCCAGTTCCTCGACGTTCCACGGGTGGGACGGGTCGTCATGGATGGCGCTCAGGGCCACCGAGACCGCCGGGTCGGAGAGCGCCGCCGACCACCCCGTCGACTGCCCGGCGGCGTGCGTGTCGAGCCACCACGTGCGCAGGATGTACAGCAGCAACGTGTCGAGAAGCGCGGGCACGATGGCATCGGATCCGGGCTGGGGGTGCTGGAGTTCGGCGCCGAGCAGATCGATGGCGGCGCGCAGCGACGGATGGCTGCCGACCTGGGCCGGCAGATGAACCACGTCGGGCAGCCCGGTGAGGAGCGGATGCGCCCGGGCGCGGTTCAACTGGTAGGCACCACAGAGGAGTTGAGCGGACACTGCGGACCCGCCGTCGGACGGCGGGTCCGCGGCGGTGGGCCAGGTGCCGTCCGGGCCGGGCGCGACATCGGTCAGGGGCGTCGCGGGATCGTCGGCAAGGGCGTGCCCGCGACCGTGCGCCAAGAACACGACGTCGCCGACACCGAGGTGTACGGGAGCGGCGTCACCGGGCGGGATCAGCCAGGCCGATCCCTGGAGCACCACGTGGAATCCGGCGCCTTCCGAGGCGGCGAAGCGCATGCCCCAGGGTGCGTACGTGCGGCGGCGCGAGGAGTGCGGCCTGCCGGCGCGCATGGCGGCGATCACGTCACTGAGGACATCCATGACGCCACCGTATCCAGTCCTTCGGTGCCGGGAGACGATCTGACATGAACGGGCGCTTCTGAGACATGGATCGTCTCACCACCCCTTCCTACGGTTGACCCCATGACCAATACACATGTTTCCACCCCCACGACCACCAACGCCGTGCTCTTCCACGAGCCGGGCAGCCCCGACGTCCTCAGCGTCGAAGAAGTGCCGCTCGCCGCACCCGGCCCCGATGAGCTGCTCCTCCGCGTGGAGGCCATCGGCCTCAACCGCGCCGAGGCACTCTTCCGCGCGGGCACCTACTTCTACCGGCCGACGCTGCCCGCCTCCCGCAACGGCTACGAGGCAGCAGGAGTGGTCGAGGCCGTCGGCTCGGCCGTGACCGGCTTCGCACCCGGCGACCCGGTGCTGGCGACGTCGGGCAGCCTCCACCTCAGCACCCACGGCATCTACGCCGAGCGCGTGGTGCTCCCCGCCACGACCGTCCTGCACCGCCCCGAGGGAGTGGCGGCGGTGACTGCCGCCGCTGCCTGGCTGACGTACTCCACCGCCTACGGCGCCCTGCTCGAGAAGGGCGGCCTGCGGCCCGGCGACCATGTCCTGATCACCGGCGCATCCAGCGGCGTCGGGACCGCGGCCCTCCAGGTGGCGAACCGGATCGGTGCGATTCCGATCGCCACCACCCGTACCGCCGCCAAGAAGCAGCAACTCCTCGACGCGGGCGCCGCCCATGTGATCACGACGGACGACGAGGACGTCGTCAAGGAGGTCGGCCGGATCACGGGCGGAACGGGGGCCGCGATCATCTTCGATGCGATCGGCGGCCCGGGACTCGCCACGCTGGGCGAGGCTGCCGCGCCCGACGGCACGATCATCGTGTACGGCTGGCTCGACGCCCGTCCCGCCGAGCTGCCGACCAACTGGCCGCTGACCGTGATCGGTTACAACAACATCGCCCTCACAAGCGACCCGGGCGGCAGGCACCGGGCCGCACACTTCATCGCGTCGGGCCTGCGCAGCGATGCGTTCGCCCCGGTGGTGGGCGCGACGTTCGACGGCCTGGAACGGATGGCGGACGCCCACCGGCTGATGGAGTCCAACGCCCACACCGGCAAGATCGTGGTGACGGTCCGGCACTGACGCACTGCACCGGCCGGGAGCCGCTCGCCGCGCGGGTCGCGCCGTGCCCTCTCCCGTTCAGGCGTAGCTGAGGATCATGCTCGCGCCGGTGAGCAGTGCCCCGTACTGGAGGAACAGGGCCCAGGCACGCGCCTGGGCGAAAGGCAGCCGTGCGCGGGGGCCAGGCGGATGCCGCCACGCCGACGTGTCCTTACGAAGCGATCTCTGTTCGCTCGTCCCAATGAGTGGCCGTGTCGTCGCGGGGCGCTGGGCGGCCTATCAGTCAAAGCCACACGTACGGCATGAGCGCTTTCAGCCACACCCAGGCCCCTGGGTCTCCCGATCGTACGAAGGACCGGAATCAACCCGCCAACAAGGTAAGGAGCGCTTCAGTTGGCGAGTTGAGTGTTGTGGTCGGCGAGCGAGCTGATCTCGCCCCCTACACGCAAGCTCTCGCCGCCCGAATCGACCGAGACGCCGCAGCCCAGCCCACCCGGGGTCATGGCGCATGAGCACACAAGGCTCACGTGTCGGGGTGTCGTTAAGGCTCCGCGTCAGGACGGGGCGAGGACGCAGAACTCGTGGCCCTCCGGGTCGGCCAGGCACCTCCACGGGACGTCGCCCTGGCCGAGGTCGATGTCGGTGGCGCCGAGGGCCCGCAGCCGGGCCACCTCCGCCTCTTGATCGTCACCGGGGTACGGCAGCAGGTCAATATGAACGCGGTCTGGCACGGCCTTCCCGCCGGGAGTGCGGAGGAACTCGAGATACGGGCCGACACCCTTGGCGGAGCGCAACACTGCATGATCGTCAGTCACCTCGTGCAGGGTCCAGTCCATCGCCTCGCCCCAGAACCGGGCCATGGCCCGCGGATCCGCGCAGTCGACCACCACCGCGGCGATCGGCCCGGTGTCCCGGTAGATCTCCCGAGGCTCCAGCACGCAGAACTCGTTGCCCTCCGGGTCGGCGAGGACCGTCCACGGCACTTCGCCCTGGCCCACGTGGGCGGGCGTCGCACCCAGAGCCTGGAGCCGCCCGACCAACTCCGCCTGGTGGGCCGCAGAGGTGGTGGCGAGATCGAGGTGCACACGGTTCTTTGTTGTCGTCTTGGGTTCCGGGACGGTAACGACGTCGACGCAGACGGCGACCGGGTCCGGCCAAACGAAGCCGCCGACGGGTTCAACGTTGGTCACGCCGGGTCCCTCGCTGGAAACACCCCAGCCGAGCGCCTCCGCCCAGAACCGGCCGACCGCCGAGTCATCAAGAGCCTTTATGTTCACGTTAACCGGTCGCAGTGCCATGCCGGCGATCCTATGCACTCTGCAACAGCATCCGCAGGTACCGCCGCCAAACAGAGATCAACTCGCTCAAGCCGCAATGCTCAGCTCGCCGACTGGAGCGCTCAGCCCCGCCAGGTCAACTGCTCACTCGCCAGATGAACGCGCTGGCTCCAAGGCCGTTTCGGCTCAGGATCCGTCCCGGCCCCGGAGGCGTAGCCGCGCGCCCAAGCCGTTCATCGTCCCGGGGTGACGATGAATCCCGAGCCAGATCATGTCGCTCCTGCCCCGGCCCGGATCACCCCGGCCGACCGGGCGGGGGGGCTGCCGCCCATATCCGGTGGGTCGAGGGTGGTGCGGGCGTCTGCCGCGAGGCATCGCCACTCGCCCGAAAATCAGTGGAGCCGCACTCCCGTGTGCCGCTACCGTGCTCCCGCCCGCAGTCGCCCTGTCAAGGACGTGCCGTTGTACACCAAGTGAGACCCCCCGAGCGCTGATCCGTCGCGCGTCGCACATGTGCGCCGCGCTCCTTTTCGCTGCGGTCTTCTCACTGGAACCGGTGTATTTCTGTGTCCAAAAACTGGGTGGTCGTGCCCACCTGCCTGCCGATCGTTCTCCGCCGTTGCCACAGGTGCGCCTCCGAGCGCTTCCGGGCGAACGGCAAATTCCGCGTGAACGTCCGTTCCGTACAACCCGAGCTCCTGAACCTGCTGCACCACAACGACCCCGGCCTGGCAGCCGAACTGCTCCAGGACCCGGTCGCACGGCGCCGCGACGTGGGCGGCTCGGGTCAAACCGAGCGGCCGGCCTGGCAGTCGCCGTACGGTCCGCCGCCGCACCGGGCGCACCGCGGCAGGTGGGCGCCTGTGCCGGTGTTGGCCAGGTCTCGGTCCGCTTTGCGGCGCGGATACCTGTGCGGCCGGTGCGACTGATCGCCGAAGGTTTCGGCTTTTCGCGAGCCGAGGTCGAGAGACTGCTCGCCGAGGGGAACCTCGTGTCGGCAGTCCGCCTGAGCGGCAAGCTCTCGGGCGACTTCACCTTCATGCTCAGGCGCTGAGTCCTTCCGGCCCGGGGCCTGTCCGGCAGTATCCGATCCGCCGGACAGGCCCTAGGTGTGGTCTGGGCCGACCCTCTCGCCCCGGACGCCGAGCCGGAGAGCTCCCCGGGCTTGGCAGCAGTTGACGACCGCTGTGCCCGCCCACTCCTGGACGTGGGTCGTACCTTCGCCTCCGCGCAGAAGCCGGAGAAACCTGCAGACAGCGAGACGCAGGAAACCCCGTGTGCCAACTGAAGCGCTAACCGGTGCCAACTCAAGTGCGCAAGTGCCAACTGAGGCGCTGAGCCTCAGGGCTGCTACTCGGTACGTGTGAGTACGGAGTACTCACTCTCTATTCGCGGTGCCCGTCCACGCGGCGGGGCAGGCCCAGCGGGTTGGACTCGCGGAGTTCCGGCGGCAGCAGCGCGTCCGGGGTCGTCTGGTACGTGACCGGGCGCAGCCAGCGTTCGATCGCCGTCGCGCCGACCGAGGTGGAGGTGGAGGTGGTCGCCGGGTACGGACCGCCGTGGTGCTGGGCGGGGGCGACGGCGACGCCGGTCGACCAGCCGTTGACCAGGACGCGGCCGGCCAGCGGGGTGAGCGCGGCGAGGAGCCGTGCGGCGCTGTCGTCGGTCTCCTCGGTGGCCGTCTGGAGCGTGGCGGTGAGGTTGCCCGGGAGGCGGGAGAGGACCGCGGTGATCTCGTCCTCGGTCTCGTAGCGTGCGACGACGGTGACCGGGCCGAAGCACTCCTCCAGCAGGGCGTCGTGCGGGCCGTCGGCGGTCAGCCGCTGCGCCGGTACGGTCAGGAAGCCCGGGGCGACGGTGTGTTCGCTGCCCGCGCCGGGGGTGACGGGGGCCGTCACGTCCGGGAGTTCGGCCCGTTCCCGTACGCCCGCGACGAAGGCGTCACGCATGCGCTGGTCGAGCATGACCGCGGACGCGCTGTCGCTGACCACATCGGTCAAGGACTTCAGCAGCTGGTCGCCCGTCCCGCCCGCCGGTACGAGGACGAAGCCGGGCTTCGTGCAGAACTGGCCCGCGCCCATGGTCATCGAGCCCGCGAGCCCGGCCCCGATCTGCTCACCGCGCTCGGCCGCGGCGGCTTCGGTGACGACCACGGGGTTCAGGGAGCCGAGCTCGCCGTGGAACGGGATCGGGGTGGGCCGGGCCGCCGCCGCGTCGAACAGAGCGCGTCCGCCGCGGATCGAGCCGGTGAAGCCGGCCGCTGCGACGAGCGGGTGCCTGACCAGCGCGACGCCCGCCTCGAAGCCGTGCACCAGGTTCACCACGTCCTCGGGCAGGCCGTTCTGCGCGGCGGCCCGGCGCAGTACGGAGGCGCAGAGTTCGGAGGTGGCGGGGTGGTCGGGGTGCGCCTTGACGACGACGGGGCAGCCCGCGGCGAGCGCGCTGGCGGTGTCGCCGCCGGGGACGGAGAAGGCGAGCGGGAAGTTGCTGGCCGCGTAGACGGCGACGACGCCGAGCGGGATCTTGTAGCGGCGCAGGTCCGGCCACGGCGGGGTCCGGTTCCCGTCCTCGTGGTCGATGTGGATGTCGAGGAACGTGCCCTCGTCGACAACCTCCGCGAACGCCCTCAGCTGAGCCGCCGTGCGGGCGAGCTCACCGGTGAGCCGGGCCGGGCCGAGTGCCGTCTCGGCGTCGGCGGCCTCGATGACGTGCTCCCCGGCCTCCGCGAGAAGGTCGGCCGCGGTACGCAGGAACGCGGCGCGCACCGTGCGGTCGGCGAGCGAGCCGCGTACGGCGTGGGCGGCCCGGACCGCCCGGTCGACCTCCTCCGCTGTAGCCTCCACCGCAACCTGCTCACGCGGGTTCCCGGTTCGGGGGTCGACGCTCCAGACTGGTGCTGCTGCCACCGTATTTCCTTCCCGCTCCTCTACCGCACAACCAGGAGTTGTTCGGTATTCTGAACAGCGTTCCTGATCGTGAACTTATTGGGGACTCTATTTCCGGGCGATCAGTGTTGGCAAGAAGTCGCAGGGTTTTGCCGTGAAGGTTGGAAGGGGCGTAGGGCATGTCGGTTGCCGAGTCTGGTGGGGCGCAGGTCAAGTCCGCGGTGCGGACGGTTGAGCTGCTCGAATACTTCGCGGGGCGGCCCGGTATGCATGCCCTGGCCTCCGTGCAGGAGGCGGTCGGTTACCCGAAGTCCAGCCTCTACATGCTGCTGCGGACGCTGGTGGAGCTCGGCTGGGTGGAGACCGACGCGACGGGCACGCGGTACGGGATCGGTGTACGGGCCCTGCTCGTCGGCACCTCGTACATCGACGGGGACGAGGTCGTGGCCGCGGCCCGGCCCACCCTGGACCGGCTCTCCGACGACACCACCGAGACCATCCACCTGGCCCGCCTCGACGGGACGAACGTCGTCTATCTCGCCACCCGGCAGTCCCAGCACTATCTGCGCCCCTTCACCCGCGTCGGCCGCCGGCTGCCCGCCCACTCCACCTCGCTGGGCAAGGCGCTGCTGGCCACCCACAGCGACGAGCAGGTCCGCAAACTGCTCCCGGAGACACTGCCCGCGCTGACCGAACACACCATCACCGACCGCGAGAAGCTCATCGAGGAGCTGAACGTCATCCGCGAGCAGGGCTACGCGGTGGACCGCGAGGAGAACACCCTCGGACTGCGCTGCTTCGGCATCGCGATCCCCTACCGGACCCCCGCGCGGGACGCGATCAGCTGCTCGGTGCCCGTCGCCCGGCTCACCCCGGGACACGAACAGATGGTCAAGGACGCCCTCTTCGACGCCCGCGACCGGCTCACCCTCGCGACCCGGAGGCTCTGACCCTTGGACGTCACGCTGCGAGAGGTGCGGGACGGGGACCTGCCGCTCTTCTTCATGTACATGAGCGACCCCGAAGCGACCCGGGTCGCGGCCTTCACCAGCAAGGACCCCACCGACCGGGCCGCGTTCGACGCCCACTGGGCGCGTATCCGCGCGGCCGAGCACATACTCATGCGCACCGTGCTCGCCGACGAAGTCGTGGTGGGCAACACCGGGGTGTACGGACCGCCGGACAACCGGCAGGTCACGTACTGGATCGACCGGCCCCACTGGGGGCGCGGTCTCGCGACCGCCGCCCTGCGCGCGCTGCTCGATCTCGTACCGGAGCGTCCGCTGCACGCACGGGCCGCCGCCGACAACCTCGGTTCGGTCCGGGTGCTGCGCAAGTGCGGATTCGTCGTGACGGGCCGGGACAGCGGCTTCGCCGAGGCGCGCGGCGAGGAAGTCGCCGAGCTGCTGCTGACCCTGGACACCTGAGCGGCATCCCGGGGGGACGCCTGAGCCGCATCCCCGGGAACGAGGGCCGTCTCCGCCGCGCGGCGGAGACGGATCGTCGCAGCGCAGGACGTGCGGGAGCGCCCGGCCGGGAAGCGTGGGTGTCATGACGAAGACACCGCTCGAACCCCGCCCCCAGTCCCCCGTCGCACCACCCGCCGGGACCGTCGCGCCGTCCGCCGGCCCCGGCCGGGCCCGCACCGCGAAGACGGGTGCCCGGGACCGTACACAGGCGGTGATCGCGGCGTACGAATCCGGTTTCATCACCCCCGGCTGACCTGCCGTTTTATCCGCCAAGGGCGCGTGAGAAAAGGGTGAGAAGGGGCACAGACGGGAACGTCCCGCCCGGCCCCGCTCGTCCCTCCAGCAGATGAACAGGACGATCAGGCGTGCGTCGGTCTTCTGTCTGCTGATGGTTCTCGCCCTGCTGGTGCGGGCGACCTGGGTGCAGGCGTACGAGGCCCGGGCGCTCGCAGACGACGAGCACAACCGGCGGAAAACCATCGCGCAGTACGCGCAGCCGCTCGGTGACATCATCGTGGCCGGTTCCCCGGTCACCGGATCGAAGGGGACGAGCGGCGGCGATCTTCAGTACAAGCGCACCTATACGCAGGGTGAGCTGTACGCGGCTGTCACCGGCTACAGCTCGCAGGCGTACGGCGCGACCCAGCTCGAAGGCATCTACAGCGATGTCCTCGACGGCACCGACGACCGGCTGAAGAACCCCGCCGATGTGATCACCGGCAAGCAGACCGCGCCGGGCAGTGTCCTGACGACGATCGACCCGGACGTCCAGAAGGCCGCCTTCGAGGCGCTGGGCGACGACAAGGGCGCGGCCGTCGCGATGGACCCGAAGACCGGCCGGATTCTGGGCATGCTCTCCTCCCCCTCGTACGACCCCTCGGACATCAGCGGGACGACGGACGGCGACGCCTGGCAGAAGCTGCTGGACGACAAGGACAAGCCGCTGGTCAACCGGGCACTGCGGCAGCCGCTCGCGCCGGGCTCGACGTTCAAGCTGGTGGTCGCGGCCGCGGCGCTGGAGGACGGTCTGTACGGCTCCGTGGACGAGCCGACGGACAGCCCCGTCCCGTACACGCTGCCCGGGACCACCACCGTCCTGAAGAACGAGAGCTCCACCGCCCCCTGCGAGAACGCCACCCTGCGCACCGCGCTCAAGTACTCCTGCAACACCGTGTTCGCCAAGGTCGCCGCGGATCTCGGCCAGGACAAGGTGAAGGCGATGGCGGACAGCTTCGGCTTCGACACCAAGGAGCTCGACGTACCGGTGCGGGCCTCGGAGAGCGTCTACCCGACCGGCATGGACAAGGCGCAGACGGCGCTGACGGGCATCGGCCAGTTCGAGGTGACGGCCACCCCGATGCAGATGGCCATGGTCTCCGCGGCCCTCGCCAACGGCGGCGAGCTCGCGGCCCCGCACATGGTCTCCCAGGTGACGGACGAGGACGGCACCACGCTGGAGGAGTTCCCGGACGGGGACACCGAGCGTGTCGTGTCCGGAACGACGGCCGAGCAGCTGCGCAGTGCGATGGTCACCGTCGTCGAGGAGGGCACCGGCACGAACGCGAGGATCGCCGGGGCCGAGGTCGGCGGCAAGACGGGCACCGCGCAGAACGGCGTGGACAACAGCAACACCCCGTACGCCTGGTTCACCTCGTACGCGAAGGACAGCTCCACCGGCAAGCAGGTCGCGGTCGCCGTGATCGTCGAGGACTCGGGCTCGGCCCGGTCCGAGGTCAGCGGCAACGGTCTTGCGGCACCGATCGCCCAGAAGATGATGAAGGCGGCGCTGGAGGGGTGAGCGGCGGCACCGGCACCGCCC
>NZ_JBHUUV010000061.1:0-29305 GCF_042670885.1 Streptomyces sp. NPDC057136 | reverse complement strand
TTTTTTTTTACTACCACGCTCTAAACCCGCCCCACCCCCCCCACCCCGGGGGGGGGCGGGCGGGCCCCCCCCCCCGGCCCCGCCCCGCCGCCCGCCCTACAGAACCCATCCGGTGCACCGCCGCCAGGGGAGCCACTGGCTCCCCCACACAGACCGGAAAGACCATGGCTTCCATCACACCGATAGACACACCACCGGCCCCGCCGGCCCAACGAAAGCGCACCCAGTCCACCGGGCGCGCAGGCGACAAGATCTTCCTGGGCCTCTCGCAGGGTTCAGGCATTCTGCTGCTCGTGCTCATGGCGTCCATCGCCGTGTTCCTGAGCTACCGCGCCGTACTCGCCGTCTCGAAGGACGAAGGCAACTTCTTCACCACCTTCGACTGGAACCCGGCCGGTGACCCGCCGGTCTTCGGCATCGCGGTCCTTCTCTTCGGCACCGTCGTCAGCTCGATCATCGCGATGGCCATCGCGGTTCCGATCGCTGTCGGCATCGCCCTCTTCATCTCGCACTACGCGCCCCGCAAGCTGGCCGCGCCCCTCGCGTACGTCGTCGACCTGCTGGCCGCAGTGCCGAGCATCATCTACGGCATCTGGGGCGCCCTCTTCCTCGTGCCGTATCTGGAGGGCCTGAACCTCTGGCTCGACCAGTTCTTCGGCTGGACGTACATCTTCGAGAAGACCGAGGTCGGCGTCGCCCGCTCGCTCTTCACCGTCGGCATCCTGCTCGCGATCATGATCCTGCCGATCGTGACGAGCGTCAGCCGCGAGGTCTTCCTCCAGGTCCCGAAGATGAACGAGGAAGCCGCGCTCGCGCTGGGCGCCACCCGGTGGGAGGTCATCCGCCTCTCGGTGCTGCCGTTCGGCCGTTCCGGCGTGATCTCGGCATCGATGCTGGGTCTGGGCCGAGCGCTCGGCGAGACGATGGCCGTCGCCACGGTCCTGTCGCCGAGCTTCCTCATCTCGCTGCATGTGCTCAACCCGGGCGGCGGCACGTTCGCCCAGAACATCGCCGCGAAGTTCGACGAGGCCAACCAGCTCGGGCGCGACGCCCTGATCGCCTCCGGTCTGGTCCTCTTCGTCCTCACCCTGCTGGTCAACGGCGCTGCGCGGCTCATCATCGCCCGCCGCAAGGAGTACTCGGGGGCCAACGCATGAGCACGACACACACGAGCGTCCAGGAACGTCCGACGCCCACACCGCCCCCGAGCAAGAGCACGCTGCGCAGCCGGTCGCTCCCGCGCTGGGCCCCGCTCGGCTTCGCCGCCGTCTCGATCGCCCTCGGCGTCGGGATCGGCTCGGCGGCCGGCTGGGAGAGCCGCATCCAGTGGGGCCTGATCTCCGCGCTGCTGTTCGTGGTCATCTCGTACGCCGCGACGACAGCGGTCGAGAACCAGCGCCAGGCCAAGGACCGTCTCGCCACCAGCCTCGTCTGGGTCTGCTTCCTCCTCGCGATCGTCCCGCTCGCGTCCCTGATCTGGACGACGGTGGGCCGCGGCATGAAGGTGCTGGACGGCTACTTCCTCACCCACTCCATGGCCGGAGTGCTTGGTACGGAGCCGGGCGGCGGCGTCTACCACGCGCTGATCGGCACGCTGGAGCAGGTCGGCATCGCCACCGTGATCTCCGCCCCGATCGGTCTGCTGACCGCCGTGTACCTGGTCGAGTACGGCAAGGGTGCGCTGGCCAAGGCCGTCACCTTCTTCGTCGACGTGATGACGGGCATCCCCTCGATCGTCGCCGGCCTCTTCATCCTCTCGATCATGCTGATGGCGGGACTCCAGCCGTCCGGCCTGATGGGCTCGCTGGCCCTGACGATCCTGATGATCCCGGTCGTGGTCCGCTCCACCGAGGAGATGCTCAAGCTCGTACCGAACGAGCTCCGCGAGGCCTCCCTCGCCCTCGGCATCCCGAAGTGGCGCACCATCCTGAAGGTGGTCATCCCGACCGCGATCGGCGGCATCACGACGGGCGTCATGCTCGCCATCGCCCGTATCGCCGGTGAGACCGCACCGATCATGCTGCTGGTCTTCGGCAGCCAGCTGATCAACCCCAACCCCTTCGAAGGCGCCCAGTCGTCGCTCCCCTTCTACATCTGGGAGCAGTACAAGATCGGCAGCGAGGCGTCGTACGACCGCGCCTGGGCCGGTGCACTGGTCCTGATCGTCTTCGTCATGCTCCTCAATCTGGTGGCCCGCGGCATCGCCCGCTGGAAGGCCCCCAAGACCGGTCGCTGACGCGGCCAACAGCGACCTCCCGAAAGAAGCAGTGATCCCCATGGCCAAGCGAATCGACATCGGCGGTCTGACCGCCTACTACGGCAGCCACAAGGCCATCGAGGACATCTCGATGACCGTGGAGCCCCGCTCCGTGACCGCCTTCATCGGCCCGTCCGGCTGCGGCAAGTCCACGTTCCTGCGCACCCTGAACCGGATGCACGAGGTCACCCCCGGTGGCCGCGTCGAGGGCAAGGTGCTGCTGGACGACGAGAACCTGTACGGCCCCGGCGTCGACCCCGTCACCGTGCGCCGCACGGTCGGCATGGTCTTCCAGCGCCCGAACCCGTTCCCGACCATGTCGATCTTCGACAACGTCGCAGCGGGCCTCAGGCTGAACGGCTCGTACAAGAAGAGCCAGCTGGCGGACGTCGTCGAGAAGTCCCTGAAGGGCGCCAACCTCTGGAACGAGGTCAAGGACCGGCTGAACAAGCCCGGCTCCGGCCTCTCCGGCGGCCAGCAGCAGCGCCTGTGCATCGCCCGCGCCATCGCGGTCGAGCCGCAGGTACTCCTGATGGACGAGCCGTGCTCGGCCCTCGACCCGATCTCGACCCTCGCCATCGAGGACCTGATCGGTGAGCTGAAGGAGCGCTTCACGATCGTCATCGTGACGCACAACATGCAGCAGGCGGCGCGCGTCTCGGACCGTACGGCGTTCTTCAACCTCTCGGCGGTGGGCAAGCCGGGCCGTCTCATCGAGATAGACGAGACGGAGCGGATCTTCTCCAACCCGTCGGTCCAGGCCACGGAGGACTACATCTCCGGCCGCTTCGGATAACCCACAGACGGCCTTGGGGTGCTGCATGGCGGTGCCACCACAAGGCAAAGGGTCCGCCCCGCTCTCCACGAGGAGAGCGGGGCGGACCCATATGTACGAGTAGGCGTCCGGCACCTGACCATCGAGGCCGAGACCGGCCACATCAAGCCTGCGAGCCGAGCGACGGGGCCGGCCACATCAAGCCCGTCCGGCGATTGAGGACATCTTTCAGCCCGTCCGGCGCTTGAGGACAAAGCGGTCACCGGGCGCCCCCGGCACCACCCCACCCCCGTCACCCGAACAGCAGCCGCACAACCCCGTAGCTCAGCGCAGCGACCAGCGCAGCCGCCGGCATGGTGATGAACCACCCGAGGATGATGTTCTTGGCAACACCCCACCGCACCGCGTTCACCCGCTTCGTGGCGCCCACACCCATGATCGCGGAAGTGATCACGTGCGTCGTGGAGATCGGCGCGTGGAACAGGAACGCCGAGCCGAACATGATCGACGCCCCCGTCGTCTCCGCCGCAAACCCCTGCGGCGGATCCAGCTCGATGATCTTCCGGCCGAGCGTACGCATGATGCGCCAGCCGCCCGCGTACGTACCGAGCGAGAGCATCAGCGCACAGGCGATCTTCACCCAGACCGGAATCTCGTCGTTCGGTCCCTCGACGTCGGCGATGACCAGGGCCATCACCACGATGCCCATCGTCTTCTGCGCGTCCTGAAGACCGTGACCGAGCGCCATGCCCGCCGCCGAGACCGTCTGCGCGATACGGAAGCCGCGCTTGGCCTTGTGCGGGTTGGACTTCCGGAACATCCACATGATCGCGACCATCACCAGATAGCCCACGATCAGGCCGACGACCGGCGAGAGGAACATCGGGATGACGATCTTCTCGAGCACGCCGTCCCAGTGCACCAACGTCCCGCCGGCCAGCGCCGCGCCGACCATGCCGCCGAACAAGGCGTGCGAGGACGAGGACGGCAGGCCGTAGTACCAGGTGACGAGGTTCCAGATGATCGCGCCGACCAGCGCCGCGAACAGGATCGCCATTCCCTTCGACCCCTCGGGCGTGGCGATGATCCCCTCGCTGACGGTCTTGGCGACCCCCTGGCCCAGGAAGGCGCCTGCGAGGTTCATCACGGCGGCCATCGCCAGGGCCGCACGCGGGGTCAGCGCCCGGGTGGAGACCGAGGTGGCGATGGCGTTCGCCGAGTCGTGGAAGCCGTTCGTATATGTGAAGCCGAGCGCGACACCAATGGTCACGATCAGCGCAAAGGTGTCCACGAGGTTCAGGACTCCTTGACCGCGATGGTCTCCACGGTGTTCGCGACGTGCTCGAACGCGTCAGCGGCCTCTTCCAGCACATCCACGATCTGCTTGAGCTTCAGCACCTCCATGGCGTCGTACTTGCCATTGAAGAGCTGCGCGAGCAGCTTGCGGTGGATCTGGTCGGCCTGGTTCTCCAGACGGTTGACCTCGATCCAGTACTCGGTGAGGTTCTCCATGGTCCGCAGACTCGGCATGGCCTCGGCGGTCAGTTCCGCCGCCCGGGCCAGTACCTCGATCTGCTGCTCGACGCCCTTGGGGAGCTCTTCGACCTGGTACAGCACGACCAGGTCGACGGCCTCCTCCATGAAGTCCATGATGTCGTCGAGCGACGAGGCGAGGTTGTAGATGTCCTCGCGGTCGAAGGGCGTGATGAACGAGGAGTTGAGCTGGTGGAAGATCGCGTGGGTCGCGTCGTCCCCCGCGTGCTCCGCTGCCCGCATACGCTCCGCGATCTCGACTCGGGAGGCAGAGTCCGCCCCGAGCAGTTCCATGAGGAGCTTCGAGCCCGTGACGATGTTGTCCGCGGATGCGGAGAACATGTCGTAGAAGCTCGTCTCCCTGGGGGTCAGACGAAAGCGCACGTGGGGTCCTCGGGATGCTTTGGATTCGGTCAGGCTGATGCTAGGCGCATCATCCGGCCACGGCTAACCGGCGTTATTCAGTGTCGCCCATCGGGCACAGTGATCAGCACGGACCCCCGGTCACGTTTCGGCTGGATTCGGTACCATATACCCGGCAGGGGTATATGAACGGGCAGGGCAACAGACAACGGGAGGATGCAATGACCACCACCGAGGCTACTGAGGCAGCCGGTTCCGCGGGTGCGGAGCCGGGTACGGAAGCCGGTACGGCCACCGTCGTCACCGACCACGACCGCGGTATCCACGGCTACCACCACCAGAAGGACGAGCACCTCAAGCGCCTGCGCCGGATCGAGGGCCAGGTCCGCGGCCTCCAGCGGATGGTCGACGAGGACGTCTACTGCATCGACATACTGACCCAGGTCTCGGCGTCCACCAAGGCCCTCCAGTCCTTCGCACTCCAGCTTCTCGAGGAGCACCTGCGCCACTGCGTCGCCGATGCCGCCGTCAAGGGCGGCGAGGAGATCGACGCGAAGGTCGAGGAGGCCACGAAGGCGATCGCCCGCCTGCTCCGTACATGAGCCGGAACGCGGACCCCCGCGACGTGCGCGATGTCACCCCCGGCGGCCTGCCTGCCGGGGGGCCGGCTACCAGTCGCCGGTCCCGACGTTGAGCACCTCGTCGATACGGTCGGGACTGAGCCGGTCCTCACGGGCGGCCGAGGCCGCGATCATGAGCTCGCCGCAGAGTTCGATCTCGGCCAGAGCCAAACAGTCCTGAGCATTCGGGGCGCTGAGCGTCACCACGTGCGTCACCTCTCTCTGCCGTCGCCGACTCCTGGCGCACCGGCTTCCTAGCGTAGGGAGCGGACACTCACCGCGCATGGCACGGACGGACCATTTCGGCCCCCTCCCTACCGGTCCCTCTCGCCGCCCTGCCCCTGCTGGATCAAGCCCGTGTAGATGTCGCCCCGGTCCGGCAGCCGCACGACGACCGGCACCCCGAACCCGTACAGCAGCATCGTGGACACCACCGCCACCGCCGGCCCCTCGGAGGCGAAGCTGAAACGGTGGCGCACCTTGCGCAGCCGCCCGTCCTTGTCGAGGTACGCGTCGAACGGCACCGTGTCCGTGCTGAACCCATTCGCCGCCGCGGTCAGCGCACCCCTCGACTCCGCCGACGCGGCGCGCGCCGCCCGTCCGAGGTCGGCGGTTCCCCGGTAGTGATGGACCGTCACCCCGGCGAGCTCCGTCTTCCCCACGTACGTCACCTCACGTGCCCCGCGCAGCAGTTCGGCGGCGGCCGTCGGATCGGTCACCCCGCCCGTGACGAGGTTTCCGTCCTCCAGCGTCGTCGTGTCGACCCGCACCCACTTCTCGTCGGGCACCCCGGCCCCGCGGTTCTTCATGTACAGCGCACCCGGGGCCAGCAGTTCGGTGATCGGCCGGTGCCCGGTCTCCCCGACGGCGTCCCTCGGCAGGATCACCTTGATCCGTCCCAGCTGTCTGCGGAAGTCGTACGTCCCCTGGCCTCTGATCGTCACCCGCGTCCCGCCGGCCGCAGTCTCCATCGACGTACGCATCTCGGCGCTGCCCGCCGCGGCCAGCACGTCCGCCGCCCGCCGAAGCGTTTCGCCAGGACCACCGGCCCCGGGCGCCCCGGCCCGGAGCCGTTCACCGTGCCCTGCGCCGCCGCTCCCGTCGGAGCACCCCGCGGTCACCGCCATCACACCCGCCACGGCAAGGGCGCAGACAGCCAGAGCCCCGCCTCCGCACCTGTGCTGCTGCACCACCATCGCCTGCCAACCCCCAACGACCAACCCGGCACGAGCCCCCCACTCGCCCCGCCTAACGACCACCGGGGTCACCCGTCACGCCGCCCGCGCCGGCCCTTGTAGCGGGCGCCCCTGTCCGGTACATCGATCGGCGCACGGACCCGCCGTTCGGGCGCCGCCCCGGTACCGTGGACGCGTGCATGAGGAAGCCCCCACCCAGGCCCCGGACCACACGCGTATCCCGGCTCTCCACATGGCCGGCCCGATGATCCCGCCCCAGCCCGGCACCACCTCGATCGACGCGCATGCCGCCGCTTCGCCGCACAGCGTCACGACGATCGAACGGGGCTCGTTCTGTCTGGCCCACTGCACCTGCGGGTGGCGGGGACCCGCACGCCGGTCCCGCGACCGGGCCCGTACGGATGCCGAGCAGCACCTGTCCACGTCCGATGACGCGCCCGAAGCCCAGGCCATCTGACGACGCACCGCCTGATCGCCCCGTCGCCCCGTCGCCCCATCGCCTCACCGCCTCACCGCCTCACCGCCTCACCGCCTCACCGCCTGATCAACCGATCGGCCGGGGGCCCGACCCGGAGTCCGCCCATGAACCGGCCGTACAGTCCGAAGGCCCCGACGCCCCCGATACCTCCGGCCGGGCCCGCGCCCCACCGTCGTACCGTGCTCAGCGCCGGACTGGCCGCGGGCGCGGCCGCCGCGCTGAGCGCGGCCACCGGCTGCAGCGCGAACGGCGACGGTGCGGGCGGCGCATCGGCCACCGGCCTCCCCAAGTCCCCCGGCCCGACCCCGGCACGCCCCGCCTCCCCCGGCCCCTCGTCTCCCGGTACAGCGTCTCCCGACTGGCCGGCCCTCGACCGCAGCCTCGACGGCCTCCTCGTACGCCCCGGGGACGCTGATTACGCGAGTGCCCGGCAGCTCTACAACATCCGGTTCGACACCCTGAAGCCGGCGGCGGTCGCGTACGTACGGCACGAGGACGATGTCCGCGCGTGCCTGGCCTTCGCCCGTTCGGCCGGTACGCCGGTCGCGATCCGCAGCGGTGGTCACTCGTACGCGGGCTGGTCGAGCGGGAACGGCAGGCTGGTGATCGACGTGTCCTCGCTCGCCCGCGTCGACACGAACGGCACCGTTGGAGCCGGCGCCAAACTGATCGACGTCTACCGGGGACTGGCCCGCCACGGCAGGACCGTCCCCGGCGGCTCCTGTCCGACGGTCGGCATCTCCGGCCTCACGCTCGGCGGCGGCCACGGTGTCGCCTCTCGCGCATACGGCCTGACCTGCGACAACCTGACGTCCGCCACCCTGGTCACCGCCGACGGCAGCGCGCTCACCGCCGACGCCGACCACCACCCGGACCTCTTCTGGGCCCTGCGCGGCGCGGGCAACGGCAACTTCGGTGTCGTCACCGAACTCCGCTTCCGCACCCGGCCGGCCCCGTCGACCGTCAGCGGCTTCCTCTCCTACCCGTGGTCCCGCGCCCAGGCGGTCCTCGCAGCCTGGCAGGAGTGGGGCCCCGAGCAGCCGGACGAGATCTGGTCCTCCGCCCACCTCGACGCGGGGCCGGGCGGAGGGATGCCGACGCTGTCGATCGCCGCGTTCTCGCTCGGCACGTACGGGGATCTGCAGAACGCCGTGGACCGGCTCGCCGACAAAATCGGCGCCTCGGCCTCCTCCGTATCGCTGCGCCGCCACAGTTTCCTGGAGGCGATGCTCGTCTACGCGGGCTGCTCGGGCCTCACGGACGCCCAGTGCCACCTGCCGGGCACGACGCCGGGCCGCAACGAGGGCGGGGCGCTCCAGCGCGAGGCGTACGCCGCGGCCTCCGACTTCTTCGACCGGCCGCTCTCCGCGGCGGGCCTGCGGGCGCTGATCGACCGGGCCGAGGCATTCACCCGGATTCCGGTGGAACAGGGCGGCGGCGGAGGTTCCATCACTCTCACCGCGCTCGGCGGTGCGATCAACCGGGTCGACCCGCAGGCGACGGCATTCGTCCACCGCCGCTCACGGGTACTCGCCCAGTACATCGGCGCCTGGCAGCCCGGGACCTCCGGAACGGCCCAGCAAGGCTGGCTGAAAACTACCCACGCGGCACTGCGCCGGTACGCCTCCGGGGCCGCGTACCAGAACTACGTCGACCCGGATCTGGGCGACTGGCGGAAGGCGTACTACGGCACGTCCGCCGACCGGCTCGCGCGCCTCAAGGAGCGGTACGACCCGACCCGCCTCTTCACCTTCCCCCAGTCTCTTTAACCACTGGGCCCGTGGGGCCCGTGGACCCCTGCCGCCTGTCAGGCGGCGAGGTCCTTCTCTCCCGCACCACCGCCGCCCGACCCGGGCCGCGGCTCGGGAATCCCGAGCGCGCTGCCCCGGTCGTCGGCCGAAGCGCCGACCGGCTTGCTGGAACGTACGAGGGAGCCGACCCGGCCGGACCGGGACACCGCTGTCACGAGCGGCGTCAGCAGGGCCATGGCAAGCGGCGCGAGGAGCAGGGCCACCGCCGTACCGAGAGCGAAACCACCGACGACGTCCGTCGGGTAGTGCACACCCATGTAGACGCGGCAGAGACCTTCGACGAGCGCGAGGCCGAGAGCGGCGAACCCGAACTTCCGGTTGGCGACGAAGAGCCCGACGGCGATTGCCATCGCCATGGTGGCGTGATCGCTGACGAACGAGAAGTCCGTCTTTCCGGCCACGAGCACGTCCAGCCCGTCGTGATCATTGAACGGTCGTGGCCGCTCCACGAAACCCCGGATCGGAATGTTGATGAGCAGGGCGATCCCGGCGGCCAGCGGCGCCCAGACGATTCCCGCGACAGCCGTCACGGAGTCCTCGACGGTCCCGCGCCGGCGCACACTCCACCAGCACAACAGGGCGACCAGGACCATGCCGAGCATGATCCCGTACTCACCGACGAACTCCATGACCCGGTCGAACCAGGCGGGAGAGGCCTTCGCCAGCCCGTTGATGTCGTAGAGCAGGCTGACGTCGGGGTTCGACCCATCGAGTGCGAGTCCAGCCATCTGCTGCGGCCCCTTGCCTTGTCTGCTGCGGCGCACACAGGCGTGCGCTGCTTCGGTCGACCCCCGTATTTCAGTGTTTCAGTGCGGTACCGCGTGTCCCGGGCAACACCGCATGGTCAGTGCGCATGCTGCCCCAGTTCAGGAAACGGCCTGTCAGCTGCGTACGTTCCGACCTCCACCGAATGATCACCATGACGTTATCGAAGAGTGACTCGTCGTCGCAGCTCAGGGCCCAGGCTTCACAGAGAGTTCCGGCCACGGCGACTGTCCGTCAGATGCCCGTCGCGTGCCGGTCGCGTACGCGTCAGGCTTGCGGGAGGTCGGTCGGAAGAGCCGCCGCGCCGTCCTTCGTGACCCTCGTCGCACCGAAGTAGTCGGGAGTATCGATCTTGTCGAACCGGATCACGGACCCGGTGTACGGGGCGTTGATCATGTACCCGCCTCCGACGTAGAGCCCCACGTGACGGATGGTCCGCGAGTTGGTCAGATCGTCGGAGAAGAACACGAGGTCGCCCGGGAGCAGCTCATTCCGCGAGGGATGCGGCCCGGCGTTGTACTGATCGTTGGCGACGCGGGGCAGCTCGATGTCGACGGTCCGGTACGCGGCCTGGGTCAGCCCGGAACAGTCGAACCGCCCGCCCTGCTCGGCCGTTCCGTTGCCGCCCCAGAGGTAGGGCGTACCGAGCCTCTTCTGCGCGAAGTAGATGGCTCCGGCCGCCTGCCGCGAGGGCGCGACGCGGCCGACGGGCCTGGCGAAGCTCTTCTCCAGCGAGCGGATGATCTTGACGTAGTTCTGCGTCTCCGCGATCGCGGGCACCCCGCCCGACCGGATCACCCGGTAGGCACCGGCGTTATAGGCCGCGAGCATGTTGTTGGTCGGGTCGCCCGGGACCTTCTTCACATACCCGGCCAGCTCGCAGTCGTACGAGGCGGCGGACGGAATCGCATCGGCCGGGTCCCACACGTCCCGGTCCCCGTCGTTGTCCCCGTCGACCCCGTGCGAGGCCCAGGTCCCGGGGATGAACTGCGCGATGCCCTGAGCGGCGGCATGACTCTGGGCCCTCGGGTTCCATCCGCTCTCCTGGTACAACTGCGCGGCAAGGAGGGCGGGGTTGATGGCGGGACAGAGGTTGCCCCACTTCTCCACCAGGGGCTGATACCGCGCGGGAACGGCCCCCTTGGCCAGCCCGACGACGCCCCCACCACCCCCGGCGAGACCGGCGGCGGCGGAGTACGTACCGACGAGGAGCAGCGCCACGAAGCACAGACACAGCCCGATCCCACCGCCGACAACCACCCAGTATTTCCGCACCCCTCAACCATCCCCCATCCGGGCCCGGTTCATGGGCCGATTCGCTGGTGTGTACGGGTGGGAGGGGGCGTGGTGGGGGTGCGGGGGGGGTGGTGACGCGAGGTCAGGGGGCTCCGGCTGACCAGAAGTCGGAGCGGATGTTGGGGCGGGGGAGCGGGTAGACGTCCTCGTATGCCGGACCGTTCGGCTTGGTGGTGGACTCGGCTACTTCTGACTCCTCCACACAAGGACTGTCGACTTCGAAGAAGGCTTGGCCTTTGCCGCCGAAGCTCAGGCTGACGCCGAACCCTTCCTTGGTCTGCGCATAGATCGCCGGAACATCCACATCCTTATTGATCGCTTTGATCCTGTATCCGTTCTTCCGCCAGAAACGGTCCACGATGCCCAGGAAGCTACCTCGCCGCTGCTCAGAGACAATGGTCATCACCACGCGCATTCGCGACACGTCGCAGCTTCCCGTACTGGTTGGGCCGTGCGCCCACTGCACTTCCGGCTTGATCTCACCCAATGTTGCGTCGAGAATCTCATCGGCATGACCTGCCGCACCCTGCATATTCATATCGCCTCGATTTCCGCCATTCGTTGAGATGGCGCCATTCACACACCCGGACAGTGACGCACAAAGCAAAAACGCCAACGCCACGCCTCGGAGTCGACACCTCAACGCAATTCCTCCGTCTTGATTTTTTGAGACTGCCCAACAGAAATCAGAGCGATGCCGTCGGCAGATACAGCGTCCTTCTGCGGGTCAAAGTAATGAGAGTGTGCATCAATCGACACCCCATCTCTGCTGACCAACGGCGGCCCTTCGCCCACAGGGAATCGTCTGGCTCCGAATGCCTCGCTTGCCGGGTCCTTTCCAAACCAAACGTCGTCATCTCCTCGATCGGCAAGTCCCCCAATCACGTATCCGACCGGCCCCGCCGCTGCAGCGAGATTGCCTTGCAATTTAGATGGAGCCTTGGTCACCACATCATTCTCAGCCGCACCAACGAAGACGTGCTCCTTGCCCACTCCAAGGTCCTCGGCACGATCCACCCCTACCCCCGGACTGCCGACGAGAACGATGTCGTCAACCCCGGAGATCCCGCCACCGTGCTGCGTTGCAGCACCCACTGTGCGGGAACCGTACGAGTGCCCAATGGCCGTCATGTGCGGGTCTCCGTTCTCGTTGGTAGCTGCCAGACCCCCCATGAATCCATGGAAGGAACGCCCGCCCTTCTCGGCCCTTTCGTCACCCATGACCGCCAGACTCTCCAGCCCGTCCGGAGCCTGCGGTGCGTCGTAGCCGAGCCAGACGATCGCCGCACTGGAATGGTCGTACTTTTGCGCACCCTTGGCTGTGTCCCAGGCACGCTTGAGATCCGCCTTCGCGAATTCCTCATCCAACGACGTATTCAACCCAGGAACATATGCCGCCACATTTCTCGCCGTATCCGGATTCCCGTAGGAGACAATCGCCCGCCCGTTCCCCTCATCCCCGATGCCCAGCAGATACATCGGCGGCTTCGTGCCTGCCTGCAGCTGCCGGTCAATCTCCCGCAACCCCGCCAGCTTCGTAGCCGCCTCCTCGTCGTCCCGCCCCTCCAGTTTCCCGATCAGCAACTGAAGGTTGTCGCGGTTGGCGGTGTCGCGGACCAGGGCCGGGATTCCGTCCAGGTTGCCGATCTGGTCCGGGTACACCGCGAGGTACTCCTCGCGCTGTTCCTGCGTCAGGCCGGCCCACCACGCACCGCGTTCGGCCGGAGTCGCATCCAGCGGGATGTTGTCCTTGAGGTACCCCCGCGCCGCACCCCGTACCGCCGCCGCGTCCCCCGCCGCATCCGTCCACGTCGAGTCCGGGACCTTCAGGCCCTCTTCCGCCCTGAGCCTCCGCAGAGTCCCCGCGTACCGCCAGTCGATCTCGGCCGCCGTCCGCACCGCCTTCACGACCCGGTCCGCGATGTCCTGCGCCTTCGCCGCGTTCGGGTTCGGCGCAACCAGCCCGGACGGCGCCACCAGCCCCGGTACCACTCCCCCGGCCGTCGTCCCACCCGTCAAGGGCTTCCCGTCGACAATCCCTTCGCCCACCGCCGGATACGTCACCGACCCGTCCGCGTGCACCGTGAACTTCAGCGCCACCGCATCATCCAGCGCATCCGCCAGCACCCGCTGCTGGGCCCTCATCTCGTGGGCCAGGCTGTTCAGCGTCGTACGGAGCAGGCCGCACTCCGTATAGACGTACTGGAAGTTCCGGCTCAGCTGCCGCAGCCGCCCGACCGCCGCATCGGCCGCCTCGCCCTGCTCCGTCTCACGCAAGCCGTTCAGCAGCTGCTGCTCGATCCGGTCCCGGGCCGCATCGGCCCTGTTGCTCGCCCGGCCCCAGCCGTCGGCCGCCCCCTCCAGCTCGGCGCACTTCAGGTCCCGTAACTTCGCCCACGTCAGCACCGACCCGCTCATCGCGCCCCGACCCCGCCCGCCACCGGCGCGAAGGACGACCGCACGGCCTCGTTCGTCTCACCCTGCGCACGCGCCACGGCCCGCAGCTTTCCCGCGAGGCTGGCGCACTCACCCTGCGCGGTCGCGATCCGCCGCTCCCACGACTCGCGTACGGTGCCCAGTTCCGCCAGAGCCGTCAGGTCACCCGCCCCCGCCAGCAGCCCTTCGTGCGCCGCCCCCAGTTCGGACTTCACCGGCGCCAAGTGCGTCCGCATCGCCTCCGCGCCACCGGCGGCCCGCGTCCACGGCCCGTCGCTGTGCTTCAGCGCCCGGCTGCCACCACCACCGCTGCCACCACCGCCCCTCGGACCGGCCAGGTCACTAAGCCTCTGCTGCCCCGACGACGACTGCCCCACCACGGCCACACCGCTCACCCCGCTCCTTGATCGTGCAGCGGCACTGTCCCAGTTCAGCGGTGCACGACATGCCACACCCGCACGACACCGCGAGCGCCCCGGACCTGCCCACACCCCTGAATCCCGGGCGTCACGGGCGGCGCGGCCGGACGGCCCGAATCACTCGTTCGATGGAGGGCCCCGTACCGTACTCGGCATGATTATCTGGCTGAACGGCACCTTCGGCGCCGGCAAGACCACCACGGCCAAGGAGCTCACCGCCCGCATCCCCGACTCCCGGCTCTTCGACGCCGAGAAGGTCGGAGAGATGCTGTGGCACGTACTGGGCACTCCGCCCCGTGACTTCCAGGACTGGCCACCCTGGCGCGGCCTGGTCGTGGAGACGGCCCGGCAGCTCCTCGACCACGTGGGCGGGACGCTGGTCATCACGCAGACCGTCCTGAAGGAGCAGTACTGGCAGGAACTGAGCACCGGCCTGACCGCAGCCGGCATCCCGGTCCACCACTTCCTCCTGCACACCGACCACGACACGCTCGTCCACCGCATCGAGACCGACACCGCACCCGAGAGCGCCAACGCCCGCCAGTGGCGCCTGGATCACCTCGCCGCGTACACCGAAGCCCTGCCCTGGCTCCGCACGGCGGCCGACGTCATCGACACCACCGGCATACCGCCCACCCGCGTCGCCGAACTCGTCATCGAACGTCACGGTGCTTGATCAGCAAAGCTTCCCCGCAATAGGGCACAGCGCAGGCACACGCCCGGAGTCCGTGCAGGTCAGCCGATCAGGGGAGTTCGTCAGGAGCGGTCGGCGCCGCGTCCGGGCACGCCGTACAAGGGGAACGAGTCCGTGGCCACCGTGAGTTCCAGGGGCGGCGGCAAGGCAATGTCATCGCCGTGCTTGCCACGCTGCACCTGCTGATACGTACCGTTCCCGGGCCGCAGATGCACGGCCCACGTGCCGTACCGGGGATCGATGACGAGCAGCGCCTTCACCCCGGCCACCGCGTACCAGTCGTTCTTCTGGCCGATGTCCCTGGCCTTCTCCGACTGGGAGATGACCTCCACGGCCAGCTCGACGTCAGCCGCATCCGCCAGCCAGTTGTCGTCGTCGTCCCACGCCTCGGGCAACACGATGAGGTCCGGTGTCGCGTAGTCATCGGGATCGTCGGGCATGGCCACCGATGACACTTCGTACGCCGCCAGCCCCGCCGGGAGCCCCGGGTCCAGTTGCAGACGCAGCCGCCTGATCGTCCCGGCATGCTTTCCGCGAGGAGTCGGGGACATCACGAGGCTTCCGCCCAAGACCTGCACGCGCAGACCTGTCTGTTCTTCGATCTTCTCGGCGATCTCACGGAGGTTCCCCGGACGCGGGCGCAATGACGGCAAAGCAGACACGTTGGGTGGCCTCCGTCCCTGAGATGCGGGTTCAGTGGCTGCACGAACAGATTCGGAGGGAGGGCCCGAATCTCGTCCTGCGGCGATTCCACCGTACTGCCAGTCGTATCCGTAAGCCTCTGACATGAGGGTCCCCTCCCCAGTTCCATCGATCCACTACACACAGTTACAGTAGGTCGCCGCACTGACACTCCGGCTTCCAAGCGCACTCCACCCACAGCAGCTTCCCGCCCTGCCCCGGCAGGCCACCGCACATCGCGTACGCACCCCAGCTGTCGGCACACATCGATACGAGATGGAGCCCGCGCCCACGCTCGGACAGCGGTGACGACGCCCGTACGCCGCCGACGCCGCCCCTGGCGAAGGGCTCCGGGATCTCCGGATTGGTGTCCCACACGCCGAGCCGGACCCGCTGGCGCCCGGCGCCGCGCAGGCGGAGTGAGTACGGACCCGTCGAGTGCAGGTACGCGTTGGTGACCAGCTCGGTCGCCAGCAGTTCGGCTGTATCGGACAGTTCACGCATGCCGTGTACACGCAGGACGGCACGGAGCGTTGTCCGGGCCACGCCTGGTGCGCGTGGATCCTGCGGGAGTTGGAGGGTGTAGGCCCAGGGCGGCGTTACGGTGGCCAGGGTCATGGAAGTCTCCGATCACGGAGGGAAGTTGACTGAGGGTTCTTCGGTGCCCAGTGACGAGGCCGCTCCGTCGAGCGGGGTACTTCTGGGCGGTGGCCTGATCCACAGACTAGGGTTGCGCAAGTATCACTTGCACTAGTTGACCGTAATCCTTGAGTAGAACCACTCGTGTGAGTGACAAGCCCAACTCAGCTGATTTCAGGGGAGATTCCGAGATGGCAGGCAGGGCCGCCCCTACCGCGCGCCGCACACGCCTCGGGGCAGAGCTCCGCAAGCTGCGCGAGCGCGCAGGGATGACCACCACCCAGGCAGCCGACCTCCTGGGCACAAGCGCGGGTCAGCTCAGCAACATAGAGGTGGCACGATTCGGCGTCAGTGCCGAACGCGTACGAGTCGCCGCCCACACGTACTCCTGCACAGATCAGGCACTGATCGAAGCCCTGGCCACCATGACGGGTGACCGCAAACGCGGCTGGTGGGAGGAGTACCGGGAGATCCTGCCGCCCAAGCTTCTCGACCTGGCCGAGATCGAGCACCACGGCACGGGCCTGCAAGCGGCGCACAGCATCCACATCCCCGGGCTGTTGCAGACCATCGATCACGCGCGGGAGATCTACCGACAAGCCGTTCCCGAAATGTCCCCTCCAGAGATCGAGCACCGGGTTTCCTACCGCGTAAAGCGCCAGGCAGTGCTGTATCGGGACGACGCCGTTCCGTACCGCGCCCTCATCCACGAAGCCGCCCTCCGCATGAGGTTCGGCGGCCCCGATGTGGCCCGTGCTCAGCTCCTGCATCTGCTCAAGCTGAGCGAGCAGGCCCACGTGACGATCCGTGTGATCCCCTTCGAGGTCACGTACTACCCGGGCTCGGGCCAGTCCGTGTACTACGTGCAGGGTTCCGTGCCCGCGCTCGATACCGCGCAGCTCGACCAGTCCCACGGCCCGGTGTTCATCGACTCCGAGGCCCAACTGACGCAGTACCGCCTCCTGCTCGAACGACTCGACGCAGCAGCGCTGAGCAGCGCCAAGTCCCGAGACCTTGTCCGCAAGATCGCCCAGGAACTATGAAGGGAACAAACATGACCACCTCCGCCTGGCAGCGGTCCTCCTACTGCGCGCAGGGCGAAGCCTGCGTTCACGTCGCCACCCACCAGGGAACGGTCAGCCTGACCGAAAGCAGCGACCCCACCGGCGCGATACTCCGCACCACGCCCTCCGCGTGGGCCGCCCTCGTCCAGTCCGTCAAGCGAAACCAGACCCATGGCTGACGGCATCCCCACCGACCTCACCTGGACCCGCGCCGCCCCCGAGGACGCAGAAGGCCCCGGCCCCTGGATCGAGATCGCGTTCGGGGCAGCCAACGATCTCGTCTACCTCCGCGAGACCAGCGACCCCGGCACCGTCGTCACGACCACCCGGACCAAATGGGACGCCTTCACCAAGGGCGTACAGGCCGGCGAGTTCGACCACTTCGCCGACTGAGCAGACGAGCTTCGGACCGATGCCGGGCGCAAAAGGGCCCTCAAAGTGCCGCAATCTCAAGGGACTTGGCATGCCCGCCAGAACCACACACCCCTCCGCCAACCTATGGCCATGCACGGGGGACTGGAAAATAGCTCTGACCTGAGTGGCAGCGGAGCCAGGCCGTTGGAGCCGCGTGATCCACGGCGCATCGGCTCGTTACGACTGCTCGCGGTTCTCGGGTCCGGGGGCATGGGCCGGGTCTATCTCGGCGCCACTTCGGAGAACAAGGGACAGGCGGGGCATTACGCCGCGGTCAAGCAAGTGCTGCCCGCCCTGGCCGAGGACGAGGAGTTCCTGCGCCACTTCGGGCAGGAGCTCGACAATCTGGGCAGGCTGCCCGCCGGCATCAGCGCGCGGCTGCTGGCGAGTGACCGCACCGCCCAACCACCGTAGTTCGCCACCGAGTACATTCCCGGCATCACCCTCAGCGACGCGTTGCGGCTGCACGACGGCCCGCTGCCAGGCGATGCCCTGTGGCGGCTGCTCCGCGACGCGGCGTCGGGCCTTCGCGCGGTGCACGCCGCCGGCATCGTGCACCGCGACCTCAAGCCGTCCAACGTCATGCTGACGCTCGACGGCGTGACGCTCATCGACTTCGGAGTGGCGCGGGCGGCCGATCAGAGCCGGCTGACCAAGACGGGCATGGTCGTCGGGGCGCCTGCCTACATGGCTCCGGAACAGGCAGTCGCGAGCCGCCGGTTGACCGGCGCGGTGGATGTCTTCGCGCTCGGCAGCCTGCTGCTGTTCGCGGCGAACGGCCGCCCGCCCTTCGGGGACGGTTCCGGGCTCGATCTGCTGTACCGCATCGTCCACGAAGAGCCCGACTTCGGCCGGATGCCCGAGACCCATCCGGACCTGGCCGCCATCGCCAAGTCCTGCCTCGCCAAGGACCCCGCGGACAGGCCGACGACCGACGAACTCTTCGCCCTCGCCGCAGGCCATGTACCCACCGCCTCGTCCTCACTGTGGCCGCCCGTCGTCACGGACCGGATCACCGAGCGGGAAGCCTTCGCCACGAACCCGCCCGCACCGGAGACGCCGCCACCGGCATCGTCCGATGAGACCGACGGCGAGCCCACCCCCGCCGCGATCGCGATCCCCGAAGCGCCCCCGGCCGAGCCTGCTTCCACCACTCCTCCCAAGGCGCATCCGCGACGCCGACGGGTGCTGATCTTCGCGCTGCCTGTCGTAGTGGTCACGGGCACAACCCTGACGGTCGCCCTCACGCCCCTCGAGTTACCTGTGTTCGGCGCACGCCCCGGCTCCTCGTCACCCCCGACGCCCGGCACACCGTCCGACGCGACGGCAGGAGGCCACTCCTCGAAACCCACCACGCCTTCGTCGGGCCCCTCGGGCTCAAAGAAGGACCCGAACGCCGCATCGTCGCCCGCCGCCCCGAAGGGCGGCGACGCGGGTGGAGCCGGGGCGGGGGCCGGGGCCGGTGACACGAACGGCTCCGGCGGTTCGAGCGGCTCCAGCACCTCGGGAGCGTCGAATTCCTCCGGGGGTTCGGGAACCCCCGACGGCCCCGCCGATGACGAGACCCCGTCACAACCCGTGCCTTCCGGGAAGTTCTTCCTCAAGAACTCCTCCCACGGCCGATGCATTGCGGAGTCCGTTTCCCCGTACGGAGGGAACGACATGACGGCCCAGGAATGCGGCGCCCCGTCGAAGAACGGGACCACGATGAACTACACCTGGGCGTACTCACCCCGCGCGGACGGAACCCTCCGTATCGTCAACAAGGGGTCGGGCAAATGCCTTGAGGCGAAGAACTACGCCGGCTCCGGCATCGAGACCTGCACCAGCTCCGCGACCCAGGCCTGGACGATCAGCACCAAGACCTCGAACGGTCACACCCTCAAAAGCGTCAGCGATGGTACGTGCCTCAGCATGACCAGTTATAACGCCATGCCCGGAGCGACGTGCGATCCCCAGGACAGCTCGCAGCTCTGGCTCGACAGCACTCCTGTCTGAGCCATCCCCCTGACCATCCCTGGCCGCCCCCTTTCCCGCACTCCCCGCACGACGTCGACGACCAGTGACAGAATCCTCTGATGACCTCAGAGGGAACGATCAACGCAGCCGCCGCAGGCACCTGGAAGCTGGGTGACCTGCCGGTCAACCGGATCGGGTTCGGCGCCATGCGCCTGACGCAGTACGGCGAGGCGCTCACGGCCGAAGCCACGTCCAGCGATCGCGGGCGCGCGATCACCGTGCTGCGCCGCGCGATCGAACTCGGCGTGAACCACATCGACACGGCCGCCTTCTACTTCTCGCCCCTGCGTTCCGCCAACGAGCTGATCAACCACGCGCTCGCCCCCTACCCGGACGACCTCGTCATCGTCACCAAGGTCGGACCGGGCCGGGACCCCTCGGGCGAGTGGATGGACCACGCCACCCCGGAGCAGCTGCGCGGCCAGGTCGAGGAGAACCTGCGCCAGCTCGGCCGCGACCATCTCGATGTCGTGAACCTGCGCATCGTCGGCACCGGTTCGATCGCCGAGCGCTTCGGCGTGCTGGCCGACCTTCGCGATGCCGGCCTCATCCGCCACCTCGGCCTCTCCAACATCACCCCCGAGCACCTCGCTGAGGCCCAGGCCATCGCGCCAGTCGTCTGCGTACAGAACATGTACGGCATCGGCGCGCGGCCCGATCAGGCCGAGTTCCTGCGCACGTGCGGTGAGCAGGGGGTCGCGTTCGTTCCGTTCTATGCGATCGCGGGCGCCGGGCGCGAGGCAGGTGCGGGCAGCACTGACAGCGAGCAGGTACTGGCCGTCGCACGCGCCCACGGGGCGTCGGCCGCACAGATCCGGCTGGCCTGGACCCTGCACCAGGGACCGCACGTCCTGGCCATCCCCGGCACCGGCAACCCGGACCACCTTGCCGACAACGTGGCCGCCGGCACGATCGAGCTCTCCGCGGACGACCTGGCCCTGCTCTCCCCGTGACCGGCCCACCCGACAGCACGACCGGCCCACCTCCCGGCGAACCCGGGAGCGTCCTCCGCTGGAACCTCTTCATCGGCGGCCACCTGAGCTCATCGGTTCCCGTACGCCTCGTCGAGCGCACGGCGGAAGGCCAGCTGGTCTGGCTGGAATACGGGACACCCATGTGGCGTACGGAACTGCCGGGCGGCGCCCACCTCCGGGACATCCCCCCGCATGAGCGCCCGGCCCACGGATACCCCGTCACGGCCGACCGCTGGCCGATGGGCAGCGCCCTCATCCATCAGCCCTCGGGGGCCGGCCACGCCGTGTTCTGGTTCTTCGGGCGGAACCAGAAGTTCCGCGGCTGGTACGTCAACCTGGAACACCGGGTCCACCACGGCGAGGACATCGACGTCGCCGACCACGAACTCGACGTCAACGTGGCCCCGGACCGCAGCTGGCGCTGGAAGGACGAGCAGTCGTTCGCCGACAAGACCGACCACCCCGCCTACTGGTCGGCCGGAGAAGCGGTGGCTATCAGGGCCGAAGGAGTACGAGTGGTACGGCTCGCCGAGACCGGCGCCTTCCCGTTCGACGGCACCTGGTGCGACTTCAAGCCACCGTCGCACTGGCGAACACCCCGACGCACCACGGCCCCCTGCCGCACCGTCCTCTGACGGCACGTCGGCGGAGTTCACCGGCGCGACAACGGCTCTCGAACGGCGCGTACGAACCCCGCGCCCGGGCCGAACGCTGCAACCGCATCAGGAACCCGAGGCCATCCTCGTTGCTCGTGGTCACACCCCGTGATACACAGAGTAACCATGCATATGCGCGCAGATGGTGGCACGAGTCGCAGGTCAGGACGGTCGTCCCGGTCAAACGTGCGAGATCCGGGTAAAGAGACCGGGAAGGCGTCGTACGGGCGCGGTTTCATCAGCGAAGATAGAAGGCGACCCGTGCCGGACGGCACGGGCTGCGAACTACCCAACAGGGGCGGTGACTTACATGATCCTGGCAGCTGAAAAGGGCGACATCACCACCATCATCGGCGGAATCGCCCCGAACTGGGGGCCGTTCGGGACCCTCGGCAACGAGGCGCGCATCATGATCGAGGTGGTGATGGCCGTAGCCATCCTGCTCTGTCTCGGCATCGCGATCTGGGGCGCGGCCAAGCAACGCATCGGCGCGACGGCCCTGCGCGACACATTCAGCGCCGAACAGGGCAAGGGCCTGATCGTGGCCGGACTCACGGGCGTCTTCATCATCGGATCGCTCGGCACCCTGTTCACCATTGTGTACGGCATGGCGGTCTGACCCGACGCCATCCGTCCCACCCCGGGCCGTCCCTGCCCACCTCACACCATCCGTCCGTCGTGCCCACCGGCTGAGGTTGCGTCTCCCTGATGTCCAGTCACCACACCGCGCATGCGCGGCAACCAGCACAGCTACCGTCGTACTACGCGGCACTGCAGACGGCTGAGGGGGCGTACGCGGCATGAGCCAGGGCGACGATCAGGGCTACGGCGGCGATTCGGGCGGCCGCAGCGACGACCCGTACAGCACGCTGGGCGGCACCCGCCAGACCCGCACACGCCTCCCCGACGGCGACGGCGGCGACCACGGCCGCCGCCCCGCCCGCACCTCCCGCTCCCTCGTCACGGTGGTCGGCGTGGTCGTCCTCCTCATCGCCGCCATCGCGTTCGCGAACCGCGGCGGAGGCAGTAACGACGAGGCATCCGACGGCAACGCGAAAAAGCCGGGCACCACAGGAACGGGCCCCACGGCCGCCACGGGCACCAAGCCGGTCCAGGGCAAGAACGGCACCATCCCCTCAGGCTTCGCCCACGACGAACAGGGGGCGCAGAGCGCGGCGGCGAACTATGCGGTGGCGCTGGGGTCTGCGGGGATGTTCGACAAGGCAGAGCGCGACACCATTCTTGATGGTGTCATCGCTCCATCCTCTGTAGAGAAGTTCCGCTCCACGCTGGACAAGGCGTACTCGGGCACGTTCTTCAGGAACGTGGGACTCAACGAGGACGGCTCCACCCCTGACGGGTTCACCTTCGTCTCCCGCACCATGCCAATCGGTACGAAGGTGACCAGAACTTCTGGTGACCAATCCACCGTGGAAGTTTGGTGCGCCGGCCTGATCGGGCTGGCGGGCGAAGGATCTACCAAGCCTGTAACCAATGGCTGGTTCACCATCACGATGGAGTTGGTGTGGATCGGCGGCGACTGGAAGGCCGTCACCCATTCCCAGAAGGACGGCCCCGCTCCAGTTGGTGGCGATACACGGGCGTCCAGCGCTGACGAGATCGCCGGTGCAGTCAATGGGTTTGGAGGCTTCACCTATGCCCGTTAATCCACACCGCTACGCGAAGTGGGCCGCGGCCACCTTCGCCGCGGTGCAGGCATCTGTCATCCTGCTGGCCACGAGAGCTGCCGCGGCTCCGACGCCTACGCCGAGCCCGAGCAACAACCCTTGCGACCTCATTCATGGACCCGCCAAGGACTACTGCGAAGGCGACGACGCCGGCGGCTCCGCCCGCCGCGCCCCCACCACCACAGACGACGCCCTGGACCCCCTCTCCTCCCTCGCCCGCGGCTGCGCCGACGCCGCCTCCTGGATCGTCGGCAAGCTCAGCGAGGCCGTGAAGAGCACCGCGAACGTCGACTTCACCAACCCCACGTTCCTCCAGCAGTACGCGGTCGTCTTCGCGGCCTCCACCATCCTGACCCTCGTCCTGTGGCTGCTCGCCGTAGCCAAGCGCGCCATCCGCGGCGTGCCGCTCACCACCGCCCTCTCCGAGGCGGTCGGCTTCCTCTGGCTGACGGTCCTCGCCTCCGCCTTCACCCCGCTCATCCTCTACACCATCGTCTCCGCCACCGACGGAGTCACCGAAGTCATCTCCGCCGCGAGCGGCAGCCAGACGGACGTCTTCTTCGGATCGTTCGCCAAGGCCCTCGAGAAGGGCGACGACATCGGCGGCGGACCGATCATGCTGATCGTCGTCTCGCTCGTATCGATCCTCGCCGCCGGAGTCCTGTGGCTGGAGCTCGTGATCCGGGCCGCCCTGCTCTACGTCGGCGCCCTCCTCGGAGTCGTCGTCTACGCCGGGCTCGTCGACAAGAACATGTGGGGCCACGTCCGCCGCTGGGCGGGCATCATGATCGCGGTAATCATGGTCAAACCGGTCATCGTCATCGTGCTCGGCCTCGCCGGCGCCCTCTCCCAGGACGAAGGCCCGGACGCCTTCTCCGCCGTCGTCTCCGGCCTCTCCATCATCCTGCTGGCCATCTTCGCGTCCGCCATGATCTACCGCTTCGTCCCCGGCTTCGGCGACGAGATCCAGGGCGCCCGCACCAACCGCAAGCAGGCCACCGACGGTTCCCAGGCCGCAGCCCTGATCAGTTCCCCCGCCGCCCTCGTCTCCCAGGGCATCAAGACCCACAGCGGCCGGAACGACCAGAACAGCGGCGGAGGCGGCGGAGGCGCCCGCTCCGCCAACCCGGCCAGCGGCGGCGTCGCCGCCCACAGCTCCCGCAGCACCGGCGGCAGCGGCGGAGGCGGGTCCGCCGCTGCACCCCCGCCCCGCAGCGGTTCCGGTCCCACCTCCGGAACCCCCCACAGCAGCCGCTCCGCACGGGGCGGCAGTTCAGGCAGCACAGGTAACAACAGCACAGGAGGTGGCGGGCGTTGACGACCCAGTCCCACACCATCGCGCCCCGCCGTACGTATCTCATCGGCCGCGCCCGGCCCAACGCCATCGTCGGCAAGAACCGCGAGACCGGCGAGATCGCCCTGATCATCGGCGGCGCGTTCCTCGGCATGATGAGCGGGCTGATCGTCCCCGTCCTGTCCCTGCGGATCGTGCTCCTCATGGGCTTCCCGCTGCTGGCCCTCGCCATCGTGTACGTCCCGTACAAGCACCGGACGTTCTACAAATGGTTCGAGATCAACCGCAGCTTCAAGCGGTCCCTGCGCCGGGGCACCGTCTACCGTTCCTCCGCCATGGAAGCCGGCGTCAGCGCCGACGGCCGTGAGGTCGAGATCGGCCCGCCCCCCGGCATCGGCCGGATCAGCTGGCTCGCGGCCCCCTTCGGCCCCGACGAGATCGCCGTACTCCTGCACGCCGACCGGCGTACGGTCACCGCCGCCATCGAGATCGAGGGCCCCGGCGTCGGCCTGCGCGACAGCGAGGACCAGGAAGCCCTGGTCGACCGCTTCGGCACCCTCCTCAAGCACGTGGCGAACGGCGACGGCTTCGTCACCCGCCTCCAGATGCTGGCCCGCACCCTGCCCGCCGACCCCGACGCCCACGCCAAGGACGTCGCCCAGCGCGGCGACAAGTCGTCCCCCGGCTGGCTCCAGGAGTCATACGACCAGCTCCAGTCGATGGTCTCCACCTCCAGCGAGCAGCACCGCGCCTACCTCGTCGCCTGCATGCACTACAGCCGCGAACTGGCCGCCGAGGCCAACGCCATGGCCCGCGCGGCCCGCCCGCACGGCGGCCGCAAACTCGACCGCGACTCCGGCCTCGCCGTCGTCATGGCGCGCGAGCTCACCGACATCTGCGCCCGCCTCGCCGAAGCAGACATCCGGGTACGCCAGCCGCTCGGCCAGAGCCGCCTCGCCTCCCTCGTGCACTCCATGTACGACCCCGACCACCCCATCGACCACATCCAGGCGATGACCAAGCGCAACGCCTGGCCGGCCGAACTGGACGCCGTCGAGCCGATGTTCCTCCAGGCCAAGACCCGCGAGTCCACCACCCGCGCCCCCTGGTGCCACGCCACGGCCTGGGTGAAGGAGTGGCCGATGACCCCCATCGGCGTCAACTTCCTGGCCCCGCTCCTCGTCCACACGCCGGACGTCATCCGTACGGTCGCGGTCTGCATGGACCTCGAACCCACCGAGGTCGCCATCGAGCGCATGCTGACGGAGAAGACGAACGACGAGGCCGAAGCGAGCCGCCAGGCCAAGATGAACCGGACCGTCGACCCGCGCGACATCGCGGCCCACGGGCGACTCGACCAGCGGGGTGAAGATCTGGCCAGCGGTGCGGCCGGAGTGAACCTGGTGGGGTACATCACCGTGTCGTCCCGTTCACCAGAGGCCCTCGCCCGCGACAAGCGGACGATCCGGGCCTCGGCCGGCAAGTCCTATCTGAAGCTGGAGTGGTGCGACCGCGAGCACCACCGCGCGTTCGTGAACACCCTGCCGTTCGCCACCGGCATCCGCCGCTGACGGACCCGCACACCCACCACGTACCGCGAGACCGAGAGGGAGGTCATTCACGCCATGCGAGATCCGCTGTCCGCGTTGTCGGACGCCTTTACCGCCTTCCTCTTCGGGAAGGTCGAGACGACCCGGCTGCCCGTCCGTACGTCGACGGGCCAGGCCCAGGCCGTCTATCTGCCGACCGCCGCCCCCGGCCTCGGCGACTCCGGCGTGATCATCGGACGCGAGGTATACTCCGGCAAGGGCTACATCTACGACCCCTTCCAGCTGTACGGACAGCAGCTGCCCGCCCCGCACTGGCTGGTGCTCGGCGAGTCCGGCAACGGCAAGTCCGCGCTGGAGAAGACGTACGTGCTCCGCCAGCTCCGCTTCCGCGACCGCCAGGTCGTCGTCCTGGACGCCCAGGGCGAGGACGGGGTCGGCGAGTGGAACCTCATCGCCGAGGAGCTGGGCATAACCCCCATCCGGCTCGACCCGACCGCCGCCCTCAACGGCGGCATCCGGCTCAACCCGCTCGACCCGGCGATCACCACGACCGGCCAGCTCGCCCTGCTCCGTACGATCATCGAAGTCGCCATGGGCCACGGCCTCGACGAACGCTCCGGCTTCGCGCTGAAGGTCGCCCACGCGTTCGTGAACGACACCATCACCGACCGCCAGCCGGTCCTCATGGACATCGTGGAGCAACTGCGCCACCCGAAGCCCGAGTCCGCCGAGGCGATGAACGTCGACATAGACGACGTACGGGCCTGGGGCCTGGATGTCGCCCTCGTCCTGGACCGCCTCGTCGACGGTGACCTGCGCGGCATGTTCGACGGACCGACGACGGTCGGCATCGACCTCGACGCGCCCCTGATCGTCTTCGACCTCTCGCACATCGACCGCAACTCGATCGCGATGCCGATCCTGATGGCGATCGTCGGCGTGTGGCTGGAGCACACCTGGATCAGGCCCGACCGGAAGAAGCGCATCTTCCTGGTCGAGGAGGCCTGGCACATCATCAACTCCCCGTTCGTCGCCCAGCTCTTCCAGCGACTGCTGAAGTTCGGCCGACGCCTCGGCCTGTCCTTCGTCGCCGTCGTCCACCACCTCAGTGACGTGGTCGACGGAGCCGCGGCCCGGGAAGCCGCGGCGATCCTCAAAATGGCGTCGACGCGCACGATCTACGCCCAGAAGGCCGACGAGGCGAGAGCCACCGGGAAGGTGATCGGCCTGCCCAGGTGGGCCGTCGAGATCATCCCGACCCTCACCCCCGGCATCGCCGTCTGGGACGTCAACGGCAACGTACAGGTGGTCAAACACCTCATCACCGAAGCCGAACGCCCCCTCGTCTACACGGACCGCGCGATGACCGAGGGCTCCGCGAACGATCTGCTCCCCGAGGACGTACGAGCCGCCGAGCTGGAGGCGGAGCAACGGGCAGTCCGAATCGAGCACCAGCAGCGGATGGACGAGTCGTCCGAGTCAACGGTGGCCTGACGTGGCGGGGAGCACGTCGAGCAGAGAGGAACGCGGCACCGGCGGCCTCCCGGACGGGCTGCTCGTCGGCCTCCTGGGCCTCCTGTTCGGGCTGACGGTCCTCGGCTGGACGGCCACAGCACTGGCCGGCCTGTTCGCCCACGGCGCCTGGCCGCAGGGCATCACGTTCACCCGGACACCCCTGGCCCTGCGCGCCCTGGCCACCGACCCGCAGAACCTCCCGGGCGCCTGGCCCGAAACCCCGCCGGGTGAGCTCTCCGGGTACGGGCTGTTCTGGGGCCTGTTCATCGGCGAACTGATGGTGCTCCTGGTGCTGACGGTGTTCGTCCTGGGGGTCACGGCCCGCTGGCGCGTCGTACGGGAGACCCGCCGCAACGCACGGCACGCCCAGCCCCAGGAAGCCCCCGCTCCCGTACAGGAGCGCCCGGCCGCCCCAACCCCCACATTGATCAAATCCACCCCCGAGCCGACCGCCGCGACCCCCACGACACCCGTCACCCCCACCCCACTCACCCCACTCGTCCCTTCCCCCCGCACCCCGCACCTCGTCTACGGCCCCGCGGCCACCCGCCGCCCCGCGGCCGTCCAGGCCATCCTGGACGCCGACGGCCCCGTCCTCGTGGTGACCTCCGACCCCACGGTCTGGGCCGAGACGAAGGACGCCCGCGGCAAGCTCGGCCCGGTCCTCGTCTACGACCCCGGTCACCTCTGCGACACCCCGGCCCGCCTCCACTGGTCCCCCACGGCCGGCTGCGAGGAACCCGACGTCGCCGCAGCCCGCGCCACCGCACTCCTCGCCCCTGTACGCCCGCAGGCCCGCATAGACACGGCCACGGCGGACACCGCCGAGACGCTCCTGAAGTGCTGGCTGCACGCCGCCGCCGTCGACGGCCGCCCCTTCCGCCAGGTCCACCGCTGGGCCCTCGGCGGCAACGCCCACGAGGCCGTACGACTCCTCCGTACGCACCCCAAGGCCGCATCCGGAATCGCCGGCCTGCTGGAGTCCGCGCTCACCGCCTACCCCGAACGCCGGGAGCTCGCCCAGGAACTGACGGTACGGGCCTTCGCCGCCTTGTCCTCGGTCCACATCCGCGAGGCCTGCACACCGAACCGAGCGGATTCGCTCGCACTGGAATCATTTACGGGTGAAGGGGGAACGCTGTATGTGGTCGGTGAACCCATCGAGGACCCCCGATCCCGCCCCGGTGCAATGCCTCTGCTCACTGCACTGTCCTCATACGTGGTCGAGCACGGCCGCCGCATGGCCGCACGGTCAACCGACGGTCGGCTCGACCCACCAATGACGCTCGTCCTCGACGACGTCGCGGCCGTCGCTCCGCTTCCCCAGCTTCCGGAGCTGCTGTCGACCGGTCAGGACCAGGGCCTGCCCCCTCTGGTCCTGCTCCGCTCACAGGAACAGGGCCGCGCCCGCTGGCGCCAACCCCTTGAGACCCCCAGTCCGGGAATCCACTAGACAGGCACGATCGCCCGTTACTGCCGAGCCCGCTCGATCACATACTCGAGTTCCCGGGCAGCCGGGTCATGCGGTACGGACACGGACTGCCCCGACGGTACGAAGCCGATCCTGCGGTAAGCGCCCGCGGCCCGCGGATTTCCCTCGTGCACATAGAGCCGCACGCGCTCGATACGCGGCTCGGCCAGCGACCAGGACCAGTCGATCGCGGTACGGAACAACTCGTCCGCCAGACCGTTCCCCCGGTCCTGCTTGTGCACGAAGACTCCGACCACGTGAGCCTGGTCGACCTCGGCGGCCGCCCCGAACCGTGTATCGCCGCCCGGCCGCTCCACCAGGACCGTCACGGTGCCGGCAAGGGCACCGTCGGGCCGTTCGGCGATGAACTGCCGCACCGCGACACCCTCGGCCGCATCGGCCGTCCGCTGCTGCCAGAACGCGTCGGGCCGGGCCACCGCGTCCTCGTACGTCTCAAGAAAGGCGACTGGTGCCATCGGGTCCTGAAGGGCGGCCAGCCGGAGTTCCTTGGCCGACTGCCAGTCCTCGGCGCTTACGGCTCGAATCACATAGTCCATTGGCAGATCCTGCCCCGCCGGTCATGACCTGCGCAAACAATATGTGAACGCAGAAAAGCCCCGTGCCACAAGGGCACGGGGCTTTCCCGGAATAATTGTTCGGCGGCGTCCTACTCTCCCACAGGGTCCCCCCTGCAGTA
>NZ_JBHUUV010000060.1:0-29909 GCF_042670885.1 Streptomyces sp. NPDC057136 | reverse complement strand
GAGACAGCCGCCCCTCCTTCGTACCTTCCGGGTGGGCGGTGCCCGCGGGCACCGCCCCTCCTTCGTACCTTCCGGGTGGCCGGGGTCAGCCGCCGTTGACCTTCTTCGCGATCCGGTCGCCCAGCTCCTTGTCGACGTTGCGCCAGTACTGCAGCGCCCGGTCCAGGACCGGGCGGCTCACACCGTCCAGCAGATGACCGGAGATGTTGGACACCAGCCGGTCGCGCGCCGCGTCGTCCAGCACCGTGCGCACCATCGTGCCCGCCTGGCCCCAGTCGTCGTCCTCGCGGTGCAGTTTGTACGCCTCGTGGACCATCTCGCCCGCCGTGGCCCAGCCCGCCGGGTCGCCGTAGCGCGCGGTGTCCGCGGCGGGGCCGCCGTACGAGTTCGGCGCGTACACCGCACCCGTACGCGAGGGCTCGTACCGCATGGGTCCGTCCTTGGCGTACGAGTTGACGCCGAAGCGCGGCCGGTTGGGCGGCAGTTGCGCGTAGTTCGGGCCGATCCGGTAGCGGTGGGTGTCCGGGTACGAGAAGAGCCGGCCGAGCAGCATCTTGTCCGGCGAAGGACCGATGCCGGGCACCAGGTTCGACGGTTCGAAGGACGCCTGCTCGATATGGACGAAGAAGTCCTCGGGATTCTCGTTCAGGGTCATCCGGCCGACTTCGATCTCCGGGTAGTCGGCATGCGGCCACACCTTGGTGAGATCGAACGGGTTGAACCGGTAGTCCGGCGCGTCATCGAACGGCATGATCTGGACATACAGGGTCCAGCTCGGATGGTCGCCGCGCTTGATGGACTCGAACAGGTCGCGGCGGTGGACGTCGCCGTCGATCCCGGCCATCGCGTCGGCGTCGGCCTGTGTGTAGAAGTCGATGCCCTGGTCCGTCTTGAACCGGTACTTCACCCAGAAGCGCTCGCCGCCCGCGTTCACCCACATATAGGTGTGCGAGCTGTAGCCGTTCATATTGCGGTACGTCTTCGGGATGCCCCGGTCGCCCATCAGCCACGTCACCATGTGCGCGGACTCGGGGGACAGGGTCCAGAAGTCCCACTGCATGTCGTGGTCGCGCACCGCGCTGTCCGGGCGGCGCTTCTGCGAGCGGATGAAGTCCTGGAACTTCATCGGGTCACGGACGAAGAAGACCGGCGTGTTGTTGCCGACCATGTCGTAGTTGCCCTGCTCGGTGTAGAACTTCAGCGCGAAGCCGCGGGGGTCGCGCCAGGTGTCGGGCGAACCCTGTTCACCGGCGACCGTGGAGAAGCGGGCGAGCATCGCGGTCTGCTTGCCCGGCTGCAGGAGGTCGGCCTTGGTGAACTGGCTGACATCGTTCGTCACGCGGAACGTGCCGTACGCGCCCGAGCCCTTGGCGTGGACCACCCGCTCCGGGACCCGTTCCCGGTTGAACTGCGCCATCTTCTCGATGAGGTAGTGGTCCTGGAGCAGGATCGGTCCGTCGGTACCCACGGTGAGCGAGTGCTCGTCGCTCTCCACCGGGATACCGGCGTTGTTCGTCGTGTACGGAACCTGTTCGGATTTCTCGGTCACGAGAGCGTCCTCCGGTCGGTGGGGGTGTCGGTCCGGTCGCTTCGTTCACGACAGAAGTCAACTCCGCCACCCTGAGGACGGCAACATTTGGCGGCGCCCGGGGCCGGGCCCCGGAGTCGTGCTCCGGGGCCCGGCCCCTTACTGGCTTCGGTTACGGGCTGCGGTTACGGGCTGCGGGTGGCCATCTCGAACCAGACCACCTTGCCGGTCGAGAGCCGGGTGGCCCCCCACCGCCTGGCCAGGCGGTTCACCAGGAACAGTCCTCGTCCGCCCTCGTCCGTCTCCCTGGCCCGCCGCTGCCTGGGCAGCTGCGGGGAGTCGTCGCCGACCTCGCAGCGCAGGATGTCCGTGCGCAGGAGACGCAGGGTCACCGGCCGCTCCGCGTACCGCACGGCGTTGGTCACCACCTCGCTGACCAGCAGTTCCACCTCGTCCGACAGCTCGTCGAGGCCCCACCGGCTGAGCGCCCTGCGGGCCAGCCTGCGGGCCCGGCCCGGTGCCTCGTTCTCCGGCTCCAGGAACCAGTACGCGACATCGCTGGGCGCGATCCCGTCGAAGCGGGCGGCGAGCAGCGCGATGTCGTCGTCCCGGTCGCCCGGGCCGAGCATGTCGAGCACGTCGTCGCAGAGCGCTTCCAGCGGGGGCGCATGGTCGGGGCCGGTCAGCCGGGCGGTGGCGGCCAGCCGCTCGCGCAGCTGCTCGATCCCGGTCCACACGTCCCGCAGCCGGGACTCGACCAGACCGTCCGTGTACAGCAGGAGCGTGGCTCCCGCGGGCGCGTCCAGTTCCACCGCCTCGAAGTCGACTCCGCCGACACCGATCGGGGCGCCCGGGGGCACCCGCAGCACCTCGGCCCGGCCGCCCAGGTGGAGCAGGACGGGCGGCGGGTGGCCGGCGTTGGCGATGGTGATCCGGTGCGCGACCGGGTCGTACACCGCGTACAGGCAGGTCGCCATGCGGTCGCTGCCGAGCCGCTGCGCCTGCTCGTCCAGGTGGTGCAGCACCTCCTGCGGCGGCAGGTCGAGCCCGGCCAGTGTCTGCGCGGTCGTGCGCAGCTGGCCCATGATCGCCGCGGACGTCATGGAGTGGCCCATGACGTCGCCGACGACGAGGGCGACCCGGCTGCCGGGCAGCGGGATCGCGTCGTACCAGTCGCCGCCGACGCGGGCCGTCTCGGCGGCCGGCAGATACCGGGAGGCGAGGCGGACACCGGTCGGCTGCGGCAGCGAATCGGGCAGCATGGTGCGCTGGAGCTCGTCGGCGATGTACGCCTCACGGCCGTACAGCACGGCCTTGTCGATGCCGAGCGCGGTGTGGGTCGCCAGCTGGGCAGCGACCAGCAGATCGTTGGCCTCGAACGCCGGGCGCTCGGTGCCGCGCAGGAAGACGGCCGCGCCGATGACCCGCCGCCGCCCGCGCAGCGGCGCCAGGATCGCGCGGTGTCCTGTGGGCACGGCACGTCCGGGCCCGAGCAGTTCGGGCAGCGCGGCGCGCGCCGCCGCGGAGTCCCCGAAGACGGGCCGTACTCCGCGCAGCACCTCGGCCAGCGCACCGCCCGAGCGGACCTCGCACAGTTCGGCCGCGGGCATGAGGTCGGACTGGGGGTCGGCACCGGGCAGCCGGAGACGCTCGGTCTCCGGGCTGTTCTCGTTCTCCTCGTCGGCTAAACGCAGCCGGTCGGTACGGCGCAGCCGTAGGACGAACGGGGTGACAGGGCGCTCGTCGCCGACCGGAAGCGGGTCGCGGAGATAGACGAGTATCGCGTCGGAGAAGGTCGGCACGCTGGCCCGGCACAGGCCGAGGACGATCTCGTCCAGGTCTATGCCCCGGGCGATGCGGCGGGTCGCCGCCCCCACGAAGCGCAGCCGGTCGCCTTCGCGACGGGCCGCGGCCTGGGCGTCCGCCGCCGTCGTGGCCGGCTTCGTCGAGGCGTGCGGTACGGGGTTCGGCCCGGGGTTCGGCGCGGCGGCCGGTCCGGGGATCGCGGCGGTGGCAGGGGTCGCCGTCGCGGCGTCCTGCTGCCGCGGGCGGGTGCGCTCCTGAGACCGGGCCGCGAGGGGCTGCCGGCCTTCGTGGGAGGTGGGATGCTCCGTCACGCGTGGGATTCCGTCCGTCCGGGCCGGTTGTATGAGGCAGTCACCTCGTGGGGCGCTACTGTGCCCCGGCAAGAGCGGTAAGAACAACGGCTGTCACCGGATGCCCCCGTACGCGGGGCCGAAACCGGCTGCTCGGGATCTGGCGCGGCGACATCGTTTCCCGCGAAGGGGCGGCGGACAGCGAGCATGTCTCCACCCCCTCGTAGTGGTTCATGCGAGCGTGCGGCCCGCTCCGGGCTGTGTGGCCCGAGCGGTCCGTACGGTTCGTGCGTCGACTTGTGGTCGGTCCAAGGATCTCACGACGGCATATGGGCCGGGGTGCGGTCCCAGTCATCCGGCAGCGGGGGAATCTGCCAGTGCGGCTCGGGCCGCCAGTGCTCCCAGCCGTCCCGGAACGGCGTCCCCCACTCCTGGATGACCTCGACGGCCGAGCGGCCCGCCTCCCGCACCCGCTCCGCTGTGGCCCGGTCCATCAGGCCGACTCGCTGCGCCTGGGCGAATTCGTCCTCGTCGAGCCAACGCCAGGTGTGGTCGGGGTTCACGGAGATGTCGAGAAAGTGATCCTCGGAGTCGACGCCGCCGGACCAGCGGACGAGCGGCTCCTCCAGATTCACGTACCAGTTGCGGAAGGTCCAGCCGCGGTCCCAGAACAGCCACACCGACCAGGGGTCGCCGGGCCGGGCCAGCTTCAGCACGCCGGTGCCGAACCACGTCGAGCGGGTCGTGGTGCGGGGCGCGGTGTAGCGGGTGGCGAGCGGCTCGGCGTGCACCTGGGTGCCGTCGGCGAGGACCGGTCTCACGCATTCGGTGCCCGGCGCCATCCACACGGCGAGCAGCTCGGCGGTGTCCTGGACGACGGTGACAGGACGGCAGATGTGCACGGCCCGCCGGCCGCTCCCGTCGCCGTTGCCGCGGTCACTGCCACCGTTGTCGCGGTAGCGCCAGAGGATCCGGTCCCCCGGCACCCAGCGCGCGCCCTCTCCCGTACCTGTCATGCCTGTCATGAAGAGATCTTAGAGACGCGATCGCCCGCCCGCTGCGATACGCGTCACGGGCGGGTCATGCGCAACACGTCCAGAGCCTCGTCGAGTTGTTCCACCGTGAGGTCGCCGCGCTGGACATATCCCGAGGCCAGCACCGTTTCGCGGATGGTCGTGCCCTGCGCGAGGGACTTCTTGGCGACCTTCGCCGCCTCCTCGTAGCCGATGTACTTGTTGAGCGGGGTCACGACGGAGGGCGAGGACTCCGCGTACATACGGGCCCGTTCCGCATTGGCCGTGATGCCGTCGACCGTGCGGTCGGCGAGGAGCCGGGAGGCGTTGGCGAGCAGCCGTACCGACTCCAGCACGTTCTTCGCGATCACGGGCAGCATCACGTTGAGCTCGAAGTTGCCCGCGGCGCCCGCGGTGGCGACCGTGGCGTCGTTCCCCATCACCTGTGCGGCGACCATCAGCACGGCCTCCGGGATGACCGGATTGACCTTGCCCGGCATGATCGACGAGCCCGGCTGGAGGTCCGGCAGATTGATCTCGGCCAGTCCGGTGCGCGGGCCCGAGGCCATCCAGCGCAGATCGTTGGAGATCTTCGTCAGGGAGACCGCGATCGTGCGGAGCTGCCCGGACGCCTCGACCAGTCCGTCCCTGGCCCCCTGTGCCTCGAAGTGGTCGCGGGCCTCGGTGAGCGGCAGCCCGGTGGTGCGGGCGACCTCGGCGATGACGGCGGCGGAGAAGCCGGGCGGGGTGTTGATGCCGGTGCCGACCGCCGTGCCGCCCAGGGGCAGTTCGGCGAGGCGGGGGAGCGAGGACCGCAGGCGCTCGACGCCGTACCGGATCTGCGCCGCGTAACCGCCGAACTCCTGGCCCAGGGTGACGGGTGTGGCGTCCATCAGGTGCGTACGGCCCGACTTCACGACCTCCGAAAATTCGGCCGATTTTCGCTCCAGCGCGGCCGCCAGATGGTCGAGCGCGGGGATCAGGTCCGCGGTGACGGCGGCGGTCGCTGCGATGTGGATGGAGGAGGGGAAGACGTCGTTGGAGGACTGCGAGGCGTTGACGTGGTCGTTGGGGTGGACCTCGCGGCCCAGGCGTTCGGTGGCGAGCGTCGCGACGACCTCGTTGGTGTTCATGTTGGACGAGGTGCCGGACCCCGTCTGGAAGACGTCGACGGGGAAGTGCTCGTCCCAGCGGCCCTCGGCGACCTCGGCGGCGGCCTCCTGGATCGCGGTGGCGATGTCCGGGTCGAGGACCTTCAGTTCCGCGTTGACCTTGGCGGCGGCGGCCTTGATCCGGGCCAGGGCCTCGATGTGGGACCGCTCCAGGCGCTGCCCGGAGATGGGGAAGTTCTCCACGGCGCGTTGGGTCTGGGCCCGCCACTTGGCGTGCTCGGGGACCTTCACCTCCCCCATCGAATCGTGCTCGATGCGGTACCGCGGGGTGCCGGAACTGGTGCCCGATGTGGTGCCTGAAGTGGTGCCTGACGAACCGTCCATGTTTCAAACCTCCTGAAAAGATGAGCACTTGTCTTGTTCTATGTATTCCCTTGTGGCCTACCGACCAGTAAATACCTGGGGTAACCCCACAATCCGGGAGGCGCAATGAGGCGCACCAGGCACAGACTTCGCGCACTTCGCTGTACGGTCGCGGCCGCCGCCGCACTGGCGGCGACCATCGGCTCCATGGCGGTCGCCGGACCGGCGGGCGCGGCGGAAACCCGTACCACCACTACCGCATCCACCCCGCTCCCGCCCGATCTCGAAGCCGTCCGGGCCGCGGAAGCCACCCAGCTGTACGGCAGCCCCGCCGAGCGGCCGCTCGCCGACCGCAAGACCGGGCTGATCTCGCTCGGCGACAGCGAGATCTCCGGCGAGGGCGTCGGCACGTACGAATCCGGCACCAACGGCCCGGACAACTGGTGCCACCGGTCACCCGACGCAGCCATCCACCGCACGGGCATCGCGGCGGACGTCACGTACAACGTCTCCTGCTCCGGTGCCTATACCGGGAACATCAGAATCGGTGGTTCCAAGCAGTACGCCGACGAGCTGGTCCAGAGCGACAGCCTCGCCGTGAAGGCCCGCAACACCCGCATCAAGATGATCGTGCTGGTGGCCGGGGCCAACGACGACCTCCAGTTCGGTCCGGTCATGACGGACTGCGTCGTCCGCTACCTCACCCTCCAGGGCCCCTGCGAGTCCAAGTACACCGGCGGCTGGCAGGCCCGGGTCGACGCGCTCGTCCCCAAGGTCGAACAGACCGTACGCGACCTGCGCACTGTCATGACGGACGCCGGTTACGCCAACGGCGACTACAAGCTCGTCGTCATGGGCTACCCGAGCCCGATCGGCCCCGACTTCCGTGACAACCCGGACTTCCCCGGGAAGATCGCCTGTGGCGGTCTGGGGTACGACTCCGACACCGTCTGGGGCCGTAACGCGGCCGTACCCGCCTTCGAGGTGGGTATGCGCAAGGCAGCCGCCTCCACGGGCGCCGTCTACCTCGACAACTCCCGCCTCTTCCATGGTCACGAGGTCTGCACCCAGACCACCTGGGCCCGCGGCCTGTACATCGACGTGACCAAGCCGGGCCTGCCGGACGAGAATTCGGTACGCCAGTCCTTCCACCCCAACCTGGCCGGACACGGGGCCTTCGCCTCCTGCCTGACCCAGATCTACAACTCCGGGGCGCGCGAGGCGAGCTGCGCCGACCCGGCGAGTGCCGGCAGGCCGGTGCTCCAGCCGGTCGCCTGGGACGACGTGTTCGACCCGCTGAAGAACGAGGCCACCGGAACGTGTGTCGACGTCCCGGCGTCGGTGACCCGTAACGGCACCGAGGTCACCGGCTGGGACTGCCACGGCGGCCGGAACCAGGACTGGTGGTACGACGCCGCCGAGCGGACGGTGCGTACGGAACTCAGCCACGACCGCTGCCTGGACGTGCCGGGCGCGGAGTACAAGGCGGGCGCCACGCTCATCCTGTGGGACTGCTCGGGTGCGGCGAACCAGAAGTTCGTGAAGGAGTCGGGCACTCTGCGTCCGGCGGCCGCCACCGGGCTCTGCCTGACGCTCGCGTCGGCGAAGGACCCGCTGAAGCTCCAGGCGTGCAACGGCGGTGCTGCGCAGCGTTTCGCGTAGTCCGGCGACAGGGGAGGGGCGGCCGCGGTTTCACGGTCGCCCCCTTCTGCTGCGCCGCTCATGCCGTCACGTGGTCAGTGCCTCGCTGAGCGTTCGTATCGTCGGGGTCAGATACAGCTGGCGCAGGGGGACCGGGGGCAGTCCGCGTTCCCGGGCGGCCGCGCCGATCCGGATCGCGTACAGCGAATTGCCGCCCAGGTCCCAGAAGTTGTCGTCCGGGCCGACGGCGGGGATGCCCAGGACCTTCTGCCACACCTCGGTGAGCGCCGCTGCCGGTCCGGTGGACGGTGAGGGCGCGGGCGCCGGTGCGAGTGCGGGTTGCTGCGGGGCCGGCAGGCGGGCGGGGTCGAGCTTGCCGTTCGGGGTGAGGGGGAGGTGGGGCAGGGCCGTCACCGTGGCGGGCAGCATGTGGGACGGGAGCAGGCGCGCGGCCCGGTGGCGTACGGGAGCGGTGTCGCCGTGCGCGTCCGGGGCCAGGACCACGTACGCGTCGATGCGTACGGCCGCGGCGTCCCCCTGTTCGTGGCCGGTGACCGTCACTGCTGCCGCCGTCACCGCCGGGTCCTCCAGGAGTGCGTGACGGATCTCGTCCGGCTCGATGCGAAAGCCCCGTACCTTCACCTGGTCGTCGATCCGGCCCAGGTGTTCCAGGGCGCCGTCGGGGAGCAGCCGGCCCAGGTCGCCGCTGCGGTACAGCCGGCCGCCGTGCCAGGGGTCGGGGACGAAGCGTTCGGCGGTGAGGGCGGGCCGGTGCAGATACCGGTCGGCGACTCCCGCACCGCCCACGTGGATCTCGCCGGGGGCGCCCGGGGGCACGGGGCGGCCCCGCGAGTCGAGGACGTGGACGTGCCAGCCGGGCAGGGGGCGGCCGACGGAGCGGGAGCCCTCCATCGCCGCGCGGCGGGTGAGCGTCAGGGCGGTCACATGGACCGTCGTCTCCGTGATGCCGAACATGTTGACCAGGCGGCAGCGGTCCTCCGGATGGCGGTCGAACCAGGAGCGCAGGGGCCGGGTGTCCAGGGGTTCGCCACCCAGCACGACCAGGCGGAGGGGGAGTTCGCCGCCGGTGTCCCGGTCGGCGGCCATGAACTGGGTGAACGCCGAAGGGGTCTGGCTGAGAACGGTGACCCCCTCGCGGATCACCAGGGCGTGGAAGTCGGCGGGGGAGCGCGTCGTCCAGTGGTCGACGACGACCAGGCGTCCGCCCGTGAGCAGGGCGCCCCAGATCTCCCAGACGGAGAAGTCGAACGCCGCCGAGTGGAAGAGCGTCCAGGTGTCGGCGGGGGTGAGCCCGAAGTCCTCGCGGGTCGCGTCGACGAGGGCGGTCACATTGGCGTGCGGGACCACCACACCCTTGGGGCGGCCCGTCGAGCCCGAGGTGTGGATGACGTAGGCGGGGGACGTGGGCGGGCCCGCCGGGGTGCGGGGCTGTGCAGGGTGGCCGGTGAGCGGGGCGGTGTCGTCGACGGTCAGGCGGAGCCCGGCGTCCTCGGCGGTGCGGGCGCGGCGGTCGGCGGGATGGTCCGGGTCCAGCGGTACGTACACCGCGTCCGCCTTCAGGACCGCGAGCATCGTTGCCACCAGGTCCGTGGAGCGGGGCAGGCAGATGCCTACGAAGTCCCCGGGTACGACGCCCGAAGCGCGCAGCCCGGTGGCCAGTTCGTCGGCGCGGGCGTTCAGCTCCTGATACGTGAGCGTGGCGCCGGCGCAGGTGAGGGCGGGGGCGTCGGGGTGCGCGGCGGCCCGCTCGGCGAAGAGCTCGTCGATGCGGCGGGGGGTGCGGGGCGCGGTGGGGGTGCTGCGGCCCAGGGCGAGTTGGGCGGTGGACTCCTCGGCACTGAGCGGGTCCAGTTCGGTGAGAGGTGTCTCGGGCGGGAGGGAGAGGATCTGGTTCTGTACGCGGACCACCTGGCGGTCGAAGTCGCCGGCCGGGACGGCATCCGTGGCGCACAGGAGGGTGCGGGCGTAGGGCTCCTCGGCGTGCGGCAGGACGGTGACCGCTTCCTGCCCGGCGGCCGGGCCCGGGTCCACGATGCCGACGGCCGGTGCGGGGCCGTCCGGGAAGGGCGTGAGCGGGGTGGCGAGGAGGTCCCCGATGGTGCGGCCCTCGGTGAGGTCCGCGGCGAAGACCGCCCGCCCGTCGAAGGCCCCCAGGGTGTGCGGCGGCCGGTCGAGGGCGGGAACGGGGACGCCGACGGGGACGTACGGCAGGCCCTCGTGACGCCCGGCGACGACGGCGAGCGCGGCCATGAGCGGGCGCATCGCGGGGTCGGGGTGCAGGTCTGGCGTGTCCGCCTGGGGGCGTACCTCATGGGGGCTCAGCTCTCCCCGCAGCACCTCGGCGATCAGCCACAGGGACCGCGTGTCCAGCTCCTCCCCGTCCGCGACCAGAACGAGGTCGGCGGCGCCCCCGTCCTCGTACCGCAGGAACAGGGCGCGCAGCCGGTGGCCGGGGGCGAGTGGCCGGTGGGTCTCCGTGGCGCGCCTGCGCAGGGCCGCCGGGGAGTCCGCGGGCGCGCGGACGGAGTCCGTCCACAGGCGGGGGCGCGGGTCCTTGGGCCACCACAGCTCCGCCGCCGTCGTGAGCGCGGCGGCCACCGGGGCGTCCGCCGCGGCCTCGGGGAGGCGGACGGTCAGCGCATGGCGGGCAGAGGGCACGTACGTACTCCTTGTCGTGCGGCAGGGGCAGAGGATGCTTCAGCGGACGGTGAAGCCGCCGTCGACCGTGACGACGCTGCCCGTCACCCTGCGGGACTCGTCCGAGGCCAGCCACAGCGCCGCGTCCGCGACGTCCCAGGGTTCCACCAGGGTGTTCATCGGCTGATCGCGTACGAACGTCTCCTCGTGCTCGCCGACCGGCACCTCCAGCGAGCGGGCGATCTCGGCGAGCATGCGGCCCTCCATCGCCTCGTCGTCGCGGACCGAGCCGGGGCACACCGCGTTGACCCGGACCTTGCGGGGCGCGTAGTCCAGGGCGACGGCCTTCGTCAGGCCGACCAGGCCGTGTTTGGCGGCGACGTAACCGGCGAAGTGCCGGTAGCCGACCAGGCCCGCCGTCGAGGCAATGTTGATGATGGAACCGGAGCCCTGCGCGGCCATCCTTCCGCCGACCGCCCGGATCGCCCGCCAGGCGCCCCCCAGGTCCACATCGATCATCAGCTGCCACTCGGACTCGTCGATCTCGTGCGCGGGACGGCCCGAAGGGGCCGCGATCCCGGCGTTGTTGACGAGGACGTCGATCCGGCCGAAGCGTTCCTCGGCGTCGTCCGCCACCGCCTCCAGCGCCGCGAGATCGCGCACATCGGCCTGCCTGGTCAGGACGGCGGCGCCCGCCGCCCGGCAGAGATCCGCCGTGTACGCGAGCTGGCTCGCCGAACCGAGGGGATACGGGACGCCCGGCAGATCGGCCGCCACATCCAGCAGCACCAGGTCCGCGCCCTCCCGGGCGAAGGTCAGCGCGATGGCCCGGCCGAGCCCGCGCGCCGCCCCCGTGATCAGTGCCGTCCGCCCAGCCAGCCGGGCACCGCCGCCGCTCACCGGTCCTGCGGGGCGCGGAGCCCGGCGGCCACCAACTCCAGCAGCTCGCGCGGGTGTTCCGCCAGATACATGTGCCCGCCGGACAGCTCCGCCACGGTCAGCTTCCCCGTCGTCGCCCCGCCCCACTGCGCGGCGTCGGCAGCGCCGACCAGCGTGTCCGTACGGCCCCTGACCGAGGTCACGGGCGTCGACAGGGGACGGTCCGAGGACGGTACGTACGTCTCGTGGAGCCGCACGTCGGCCCGCAGCGGCGGCAGCAGCAGCTCCCGCATCTCCGGGTCCTCCAGCGCCGGATGGGCGTACCCGGCGAAGGTCTTCACCCGTGCCACGAACTCCTCGTCCGGCAGCTCGCCCGCCCGGTCGGTCCTGGGCGTCCACGGGCCGGGCGAACCGCTGACGACGAGGCCCTCCAGCCGCAGCCCCGCCGTGTTCGGCGCCCGCTCGATCCGGTGCGCCAGTTCGTACGCGAGGACCGCGCCCATGCTGTGCCCGAACAGCACCACCCGGCGTCCGGAGACCCCGAGTGCGGCCGTGACCTGCTCGTACGCATCGGTCACCGCCGGACCCGCCGAGGTGTACGCGGCCTCCGTGAACCGCTTCTCCCGGCCGGGCAGATGCACAGGCAGGACCCGCAGCCCGGCCGGCGCGGACGCCTGCCACGGGGTGAAGAACGACGGCCCCGCCCCGGCGAAGGGCAGGCAGATCAGGACGGTCTCTTCCACGGTCTCTCTTCCGGTCGGGCTCGGGCTGAAGCGATGGAGTCGGGCGGTCCGGTCAGCCGGACGTCATGAACGCGCTGAGGATGTCGGCCAGATACCCCGGATCGGACGCCCCGCACAGCTCGCGCGCCGAGTGCATGGACAGCCCCGGCACGCCGACGTCCACGGTCGTGACACCGAGCCTGGCCGCGGTCAGCGGACCGATCGACGTCCCGCACGGCATGGCGTTGTTGGAGACGAACGGCTGCCACGGCGCGCCCGCCCGCTCGCACGCCGCCGTGATCACCGCGATGCCCGTGCTGTCGGTGGCGTACCGCTGGTTGACGTTGACTTTGACCGTCGGTCCGCCGTTGGGCAGCGGGCGGTGGTCCGGGTCGTGGCGCTCCGCGTAGTTGGGGTGCACCGCGTGCGCCATGTCGGCGGAGACGCAGAAGGAGCCCGACAGGGCGCGCGACCAGTCCTCGCCGGAGCCGGCCCGTGCGGTGACCGTGCGGCCGAGCACCCTTTCGAGCAGGGGGCTCTGCGCACCCGTCTCCGAGCCGCTGCCCACCTCCTCGTGGTCGAAGGCGGCCAGCACCGGTACGTAGCCGGGCTGCTCGACGCCGGTCGCCGCGGCCACCAGCGCGGTGACGCCGGCGTGCACCGAGATCAGGTTGTCGAGCCGCGAGGAGACGACGAACTCCCGGTCCACGCCCAGATATCCGGGCGGCTGGATGTCGTGCAGCATCAGGTCCCAGGCCAGCACATCGCCCGGCTCCTCCTCGGCCGCCGCCGCCACCCGGCGCAGCAGTGCGCCCTCCTCCGGGTCGCCGAGCGCCCACACCGGGGCGATGTGGCGCTGCCGGTCCAGGGCGAGGCCTTCGTTGACCGTACGGTCCAGGTGGATGGCCAACTGCGGTACCCGTAGCAGAGGTTCGTCGATCTGGACGAGCTTCGTGCGGGGGGTGCCGTCCGGGCCGCGCAGGGCCAGCCGGCCGGAGATGCCCAGATCGCGGTCGAGCCAGGTGTTGAGGGGGACGCCGCCGTAGATCTCCACGCCGATCTGCCGCCAGCCGGCCGAACCGGTGTCGGGGGCCGGCTTGATCCGCAGATTCGGGGAGTCGGTGTGGGTCCCGACGATCCGGAAGGGCGTGTGGGCGGGGGCGTCCTCGGGGGCGTACCAGGCGATCAACGCACCGGCGCGGGCGACGAAGCATCCGCCGGTCGCACCGGTCCAGTCGTCCGTTCCGCGCAGCTCGCGGAAACCGGCCTTCTCCAGTCGCTGGGCGGCGCTCGCCACCGCGTGGTACGGCGAGGGGCTGGCCGCGATGAAGGAGAGCAGGTCGTCGGTGTGGCTGCGGTGGGGGGCCGGCGTCATACGGCTTCCGCCTTTCCGGTGTTCGGCAGTGACTGCGAGGGTGAAGGCACTGATGGTTCGGGGTGTTCTCCGTGCAGCAGCTCCCTGACCGGCCGGTCAGGACGTGCACAGAACTCTGCGAGCAGGTCGGTGTATCCGGTGAGGAGTTGTGCGGCGGTGTCCCGGTTCCAGAGGTCTGCGGAGAACTCCAGGAACGTCCGATAACCCATCGCAGGGTCCCGCCGCGGCGCAAGTCCGAAGCACAGCTCGCTGCGGGAAAGCAACGGTGCGAGATCCTCCACCTCGACCCCCAGGCCGGGGATCTCGATGTCCGTGTCGACGGAGTTCTGGAAGGCGAGCACGTGCGGAACCCGGTCCGGTACGTGCTCCGCGCCCGCGTCCCGCATCGCCTGCATGATCCTGGCGGTGGGCAGTACGTGCGCCATGGCGCCCATGGCACCCGCACCGGTACGCACGGCCAGCTCCGCGCAACTTTCCCCGGGATTGGCTGAATCCAGCCGTACGCGGACCATGACCGCGGTCGACGTCATGGCCACCAGCGACTCGTACGCGGTGCCCTCGCGGTTGGCGTACGGAACGCTGAGCAGGATGTCCGGTTCCCCCGAGAGCCGGGTCAGGAACACTCCGAGCACGGTGGCCGCCACCGCGAACGGGGTGGTGTGGAGGGAGCTCGCGAACGCCTCCACCGCCGCGCGCAGCTCACCGGAAGCCTCCCCGCGGATGGTGTCCCCGAGGCCGCTCAGCGCCGTGGGACGCGGATGGTCGGTGGGTACGGGGACCGCCGACGGCACCCCGTCGAGATAGGCCGCGCAGTGGGCGGCCCGGCGCGCCTCCGTCTCCGGGTCGTGCTGGGCGCGCTGACGGCGGGCGTACTCGGTGGGCTGTGCGCCGGGGGCGGCCAGTCCGTGCGGGACGCCGGCGGCCGCCGCCGTGTACAGAGCGGCGATCTCGGCGAGCAGCAGGGACAGGGACCAGCCGTCCGCGGTGATGTGGTGCAGGACGAACATCAGGGCCCAGCGGTCCTCCTCGACGCGCAGCAGCCGCAGTTTGGGCAGGGCGGGGCGGGCGAGATCGAAACTGCTTCCCGCCGTCTCCCGGCACAACGCGTCGGCGCGCTCCTGCCGTTCGCCCGGCGGCAGCCCGGTCAGGTCCTCGACCGGCAGGTCGAGCGGCGTCGGCGGAAGGACTTCCTGCCACCATGCGCCGCCCGGGTCCTGGACGCCGTCCGGGTCCTGTACGCCGCCCGGGTCCTGGACGAAGCGGGTGCGCAGCGAGTGGTGGCGGGCGATGACCTCGGCGAGCGCGGAGCGCAGGGCGTCGGGGTCCAGGCGGCCGGTGAAGGTGATGCGGGTGGGGACGTTCCACACCTCGGAGTGGGGTACGGAGTGATGGCCCGCGATCATGCGGGCCTGCTGGTCGCTGACTGGCGCGCGGTCGACGAGCGTCTCCGGTGCCTGGGTGAGCTGCCGTGTCATGGCCCGCAGCGTGGCGTCGGAGAAGAAGTCGGCCATCGGGTAGTCGACACCCAGCGCGTCCCGCACCCGGTTCACCAGGCGGATGGCGGCGATGGAATTGCCCCCGAGGTCGAAGAAGTTGGTCGTGTCGGAGAATCCGCGGACGTCGAGGACCGACTCCCAGACCGCGCGCAGAGCCGTTTCGGTGTCCCCGGCCGCTTCCCCCTCGGTGTCCCCCTCGGCGTTCCCCGCAGGGTCGACCATCGACGCCAGCGTCTCGTCGAGCTCGGCGAGACAGCCGCGTACGGTCTCCGCGTCGAACAGGTCCGCGTCGTAGCGCAGCCGCAGGCGCAGCCCCGAAGCCGTACGGGTGGCCATCAGGGCCAGTTCCAGCGGGGCCGACTCCGTCCCGGCCGCCACCTCCTCGCTGCGCAGGCCCGGCAGCTCGATCCGGGACAGGGCCGCGGTGTCGAGGTCCACCGACACGGTGACCAGCGGGCGCGGGTTGCCCGGGTCCGGATGTCCGTCGGCGAGCAGCGCGTCCACATCGACGTCACCGTGCTCGTCGGCCTCGAACAGGGCCCGCCCCGTGGCCCGTACCGCCTCCGCGACCGGTATCCCTTCGGGCAGCGACACCCGCAGCGGCAGCAGCGCGACGTGGAAGCCGACCGTGTCCCGGGTGGCGGGTGTGCGCCGCCCGAACGTCGAGCCGAGCACGAACTCCTGCTGCCCCGAACGGTGCCGCAGCACCAACTGCCAGGCCGTGCACAGCGTCGCGAACAGCGTGACGCCCTGCTCCCCGCTCCACTCCTGGAGCCGTACGGTCCGTTCCCGGCCGATCCGCACGGCTTCCGCGCCGCCGCGCCCCGCGACCCGTCGCCCGCGCGGCCGGTCCGTGGGCAGCTCCAGCACGGGCGGCTTCTCGCCCAGCCGCTCACGCCACCACGCGAGGTCGGTCTCGCTCCGGGGCGGTTCCGCCGCACCGAGCGTCGTGCCCGCGGGGCGTGCGAAGACGGGAGCCCGGCCCTCAACCGCCGCCCGGTACAGCTCCTCCAGGTCCGCCGTGACCAGCGCTGCCGAATGGGCGTCCGTGACGATGTGGTGCATCCCGAGCACCAGCACATGGTCCTCGGCGGCCAGGCGGATCAGGCGTGGCGTGAAGAGAGGGCCTTCGGCCAGGTCGTAGGCACGGGTGCTCTCTTCGGAGAGCACCGCTCCGATCGCCTCCTCGGCCCGCTGCCCCCGCGCATCGGTCACCCGCAGCTCCACGGGCTGCCCGTCCCGTACGACCTGGAGCACCGTCTCGTCCCGCCGCCCGGCCCGGAACACCGTGCGCAGCCCCGCGTGGCGGTCGACCAGCCCGTCCACGGCGGTGCGCAGCGCGGCTTCGTCGAGCGGGCCGTGCAGCCGTACCGCCTGTGTCTCGTTGTACGCGGCGGGGTTGCCGAGCAACGAGGAGGCGAGCCAGAGCCGGCGCTGACCGGGGGTGGCGGGCGCGACCGTCTCGCGTACCTGCTCCTTCTCCCATGCCTGTTCCTTCTCCCGTGCCTGCTCCCGCTCCTCGGTGCGGCGTCGCAGCACATCCAGCTGATCGAGCCCCGCCCGCAGCTGCTCCCCACTCACCCCGAAGTCGACCAGCGCGGCGATCTCGTCGACGCCCGCCCGGTGCAGCGCGTCGACGAACGGCGCGGCGGTCTCCGGCGAGCCGATCAACGCCCGCTGGTCGCAGTACCGGTCGTAGGCCCGCCGGAACAGATAGTCCAGGTCCTCCTCACTCGCCGCCGCCACGTCCTGCGGACTGTGGCCGAGCGCGCTCGCCGCCGACCGCATCAGCAGGGAGGCGCGCAGATATCGGCTCATCGGCTCCAGCGCCTCGGCCCGCGCGATGTCATGGTCCGTCGCGAGATAGGTGTGCACCAGGACGGTCACCCGGCCCGCTTCCGGGTCGAGACCGCACTCGGCCCGTACGCGCCGGTAGTGGGCGATGTTCGCGGCCAGCTCGTCCACGGTCTGGCTCATCAGGTTGGTGACGATGCCGAGACCGCGCCGGGCCGCCTCCTCGTACGATCCGCGTTGCCCGGACGTGGCGAGGAACATCGGCGGTTCGGCCTGCACCGGCCGGGGGTGGATGCGTACGCCGGTCTCGGAGCCGTCCCCCGTGCGCCGCCGCACGGCCTCGCCGCGCCACAGGGCGCGCACCTCGTCCAGGTGGGCGAAGGCGATCTCCTTGCGGTCCGCGAACCGGTCCGGGTGCAGGGCGAAGTCCTGGGCGTGCCAGCCGGTGGCGCACCCGATGCCGACCCGCCCGCCGGAGAGGTTGTCGACGACCGACCACTCCTCCGCGATCCGCACCGGGTCGTGCAGCGGCAGAACGACGGACCCGGCGTTGATCCGGATGCGGTCGGTCTCGCGTGCGATCGCGGAGGCGAGGACGGCGGGGTTGGGGAAGAGGCCGCCGAAGGAGTGGAAGTGCCGCTCGGGCAGCCAGACCGAGTCGAAGCCGTGCGCGTCGGCGAAACGTGCGGTCTCGAAGACCGTCTCGTACGCCTCTTTAGTGTCGGCGCTCTCGGGGTGGTCGCCGAAGAAGTAGACACCGAAGCCGGGGGCGGGACGGGGGCTTCCTCGCCCGTCCCGCGGTGCTTTCGCCGGGATTGGACGTTTCTGGGCGGGGAAGAATCCGCCGTCACGCAGCTCGCGCAGCGACCCCTTAACCGCGCCCGAGATCGTCTCCACGTCCTCGTCCGTGTGGGCGGTGGAGAGATAGAAACTGCGCCACTCCCAGACGAACAGCCCGCGCAGCAGCAGGTGGTGGTAGAGCAGTTCCATGTCGGCGCGGTGGGTGAAGCGGAACATCGACCCGAAGTGGGCGAGTTCCAGGGGGAATTCCTCGTCCCTGAAGAAGGCGTTGAGGTCGGCGGCGAGCGCGTCCGTGCGGGCGTTCAGCCGGTCCTGGAGTCCCGGGCCCTGCTCCTTGAGATGGGTGAGCACCGCCTTCGCCGCCGCCATGGAGAGCGGGTGCTGCATATACGTACCGCCGATGAAGGTGGTCTCGTGCGGGGGCCTGCTGTCGTCCCCGTACCGCCAGAATCCGCCGTCGACGCCGTCCAGGAGATCCGCCCGGCCCGCCACCGCGCCGACCGGGAAGCCGCTGCCGAGCGCCTTGCCGTAGGTGGCGAGGTCGGGCACGACACCGAAGTGGTGCTGGGCGCCGCGCGGGTGCGGGCGCAGTCCGGTGAGCATCTCGTCGAAGAGCAGCACGATGCCCCGGCGTGCGGTGAGGTCACGCAGCGAGCGCAGGAAGTCCACCGGCCGGAGTCCCGGATTGCGGCACTGGACGGGCTCGACGAGGACGGCGGCGATGCTGTCGCCGAGGGCGGCGATGGTGTCCAGCGCCTCCTGGCTGCCGTACTCCAGCACGATCAGTTCGGCGACGGCGGAGGCGGGGATGCCGCGCGAGACAGGAACGGCATGGTGGTCGGCGCCGCCGGGGCGGCCGAGTACGGAGTCGATGTGCCCGTGGTACGAGCCCCGGAACATGACGACCTTGTCGCGCCCGGTCGCGGCGCGGGCCAGCCGGACGGCCGCCGAGTTCGCCTCCGTACCGGAACCGGCGAAGGCCACCCGTTCCATCCCGGTCAGCTCGGCGAGGAGCGCCGCCACCTCACCGGTGTCGGGGGAGCGGGGGCCGAAGCGGAGCCCCTGCGAGAGGTGGCGCCGCACGGCATCGGTCACGAATTCGGGCTCGTGGCCGAAGAGCAGGGCGCCGAATCCCATGGTGATGTCGGTGTAGTCGTTGCCGTCGACATCGGTGAGATGGGCCCCGCGCGCCGAACGGGCGGCGATCGGATACAGCATCTCCTTGGTGGCGCCCCGAAAGCCGACGACGGCCCGGCTGTCGGCGAGCACCGGCCGGTGCTGCTGGGCGAGTTCCTTGGAGGTGCCGGTGCGTGCGGTGAACCGGCTCACGAGGGAGGCGGTGTGGGCGCGTTGGGCTGCGTCGGCCGATGCTCCGGCCATCCCGCCCGACGGATCGACGAGGAGACGGGGGCCGTGGGGCGTGGGGGAGGCCGACGGTGCGGCGGAGGCTGCCGCGAGTTGTTCCGTCAGTCGGCGGGAGAGCGCTGCGGCCCTGTCCACCGCGGCGGCGGGCCCGTCCGTCGCGCTCATCGGCCCGTCACCCCGGCGGAGCGGGTGAGCAGGGCGACGGCATCCGAGAGCTGGGTCAGCATGGCGGCCTGGGTCTCCGCCAACTGCTGGATCTGACGCGACAGTTCCTCGACCTCGGCGCGCGTCGCGTAGACGGGTTCCCCGCCCGCGACCGCCGGGGCGGCTGCCGGCTTCACAGGCTCCGACTCCGACTCCGACTCCGACTTCGGCTCCGGCGCCGTGCGGCTCGCTATGAGTCCGGCCGCCAGGCGCGGTGTCCCCGCCTCCTCCAGGATCTCCCGCATGGCGATCTGTGTACCGAACTCCGCCTCCAACTGCCGCACCATCCCGATGAGCTGGAGCGAATCCGCGCCCAGCGCGACGAACGACCGGTCGGCGCCGACCTCCGACGGCGCATGGCCGAGATGGCGGGCTGTGAGCTCCAGTACGCGCTCCAGCACCCTGTCCAGTACGGCCTGTTCGGTCATGCCATCCTCCGTCGTGCGTCCGTGGGTGTGCGGGGTTGCCGGAACCGGCGGCGGACCGGTCCAGTACGACTGATGCCGGAACGGGTACGTCGGCAGCGGCACCCGGCGGCCGCCGCAGCCGTCGAGCAGCGGCCGCCAGTCGACCGCGACGCCCGCGCAGTGGAGCCGGGCCACGGCCTGCTCCCACTGCCATGTCGGTAGGCAGACGGCGTCCGGGAGCGCGCGGCGCACCATGCCGGTCAGGGTGGCGGACGGCCCGAGCTCAACCACGACGGGAGCGGAGCTCCCGCCCGCGCCTGCCGGTGCGCCGAGCGTGGCGAGTACGGCACCGAAGTCGGCGGTCCTGCGGGCCTGTTGGATCAGATAGTCGGCGTCCGGCAGCCATCCCGGAGGGCGTACGGCCCCGTCGACGCCGCTGACGAACTCCGTACGCACCGGCCCTAGTTCCGTCTTCTCGGCGGCGACCCGCAACGCGTCGAGCACCGGGTCCAGCAACGCCGTATGGAAGGCCCGGTCCACCTCCACCCGCTCGTACGCCTCGCCGCGCGCCGTCAGCAGGGCCCGCGCCTCCGCTACCGCCGCCGGGGGACCGGCCACGACATGGTGGGCGGTCCCGTTGACCACGGCGAGCTCCAGGCCGTCGACGGCGGCCAGCAACTCCCGTACCCGCCGGTGCGATACGAACACCGCGAGCATCGCGCCGACGGCCGAGCCCCGCTGCATCAGCTGCCCGCGCCGGCACAGCAGCCGCATCCCGTCCTCGGCCCCCAGGGCCCCGGCGACGCACAGCGCCGCGTACTCCCCGACGCTGTGCCCGGCCACCCGCGAAGGGACGACGCCGAGCTGTTCCCACAGCCGGGCCTGGGCGACCTGGAGGGCGAACAGGGCGGGCTGCGCGAAGCCCGTGTCCCACCGCTCGGGCCCCTGGCCGTCGACGACACGGGCCAGGAAGTCACCGTGGCCCGTCTCCTCCTCGTACACCCGGGCGCAGGTGGCGAGGGTCGTGGCGACCACGGGGAAGCGGGCAGCGAGCCGGGCCGCCATGCCGGGGCGTCCGCCGCCCTGCCCGCTGAAGAGGAAGACCGGCTCGGCCACCCGCTCCGCCACTCCGCTCTCGTACGCCCCTTCGGCCGCCGCCCCCGACAGGAAGGCGTCCAGCCCCGCCACCGGGTCCGGCGAGGTCACGACCAGCCGGTGGGGCAGGAGACGCCTGCCCAGCGCCGCCGTGACCAGCAGATCGGCGGGCGCCGGCACAGGCCCACGCACCAGTCGTTCGCGGAACGCGCGGGCGTATGCCACGAGCCCCTCATGGCTCGCACCGGACAGTGGGAGCAGCCTCGGGGCCTCGGCCGTCGCCGGGCGGACGGGCGGGGCGGGTGCCTGCTCCAGGATCACGTGCGCGTTCGTACCGCCCATCCCGATGGAGTGGACCCCCGCCCGGCGCACCCCCGGCAGCGGCCACGCCAGCTCACGGTCCGGCAGCAGGAACGGGCTCTCCCCGACGGCGAGGGCGGGGTTGGGCCGGGCGAAGTTCACCAGCGGGGGCACCATCCCGTGGCGCAGTACCTCGATCGCCTTGACCAGCCCGGCCAGCCCGGCCGCGCTGTCCAGATGACCGATGGCGGGCTTGGTGGAGCCCAGTGCGCAGAAGCCCGTCCGCTCGGTGTCACGGCGGAACGCCGCGGTGAGGGCGGCGAATTCGATGGGGTCGCCCTTGAGGGTGCCCGTGCCGTGCGCCTCCACATAGCCCACGGAATCGGCGGCCACCCCCGCGGCGTCCAGCGCCCCCAGCACCGCGTCGCGCTGCCCGGCGACCCCCGGTGCGACGAAACCCCGTTTGTCCGCACCGTCGTTGGTGACGGCCGAGCCCAGGATCACCGCGTGCACGGTGTCACCGTCGGCGAGCGCCCGGTCCAGCCGCTTCAGCAGGACGGCCACCACACCGTTGCCGCCGACGGTGCCGTCCGCGTCCGCGTCGAAGGCCCGGACCGTGCCCGTAGGGGAGAGCGTGGAGCCCTTCACCCGGTGATGCCCGGTGATCTGCGGTAAGTGCAGGGCGGCGGAGGCCGCCAGCATCAGATCCGCGTCGCCCGCGCGCAGCGCCTGACAGGCCAGATGCACGGAGACCAGCGCACTCGAACAGGCCGTCGCCACATTGACGGCGGGGCCGGTGAGACCCAGCCGGTACGCGGCCCGGGTGGCCGCGAAGTCCGGATAGGTGCCCACCTGGACCTGTTTGTGGGTCATCCAGTCACCCGACCGGACCTCATCGGCGAGGTTCCCGGCGAGATAGCTGTGCAGCGAGTACAGGCGGTATCCGGTGCTCCCGTACACCCCGATCCGGACGGCGGGGTCCGGTTCCGCGTAACCGCCGTCCTCCAGCGCGTGGAAGCAGCACTCCAGGAAGAGCCGCTGCTGCGGATCGGTGAGCGTCGCCTCCCGGCCGCTCATCGAGAAGAACCCGGCGTCGAACCCGTCCACGGAGTCCAGGAGGGCGCTCGCCCCGGTGAAGTCCGGCGCGGTGTAATCCGCCTCCGGCACCCCGGCGGCGGCGAATTCGGCCGGGGTGAAACTGCGTACGTGCGAGACACCGGCCCGGATGTCGCGCCAGAACTCCGCGGTGTCACTGGCTCCGGGGAGTCTCAGCGCCGTCCCGATCACCGCGATGCGGTTCTCCCTCACGTGCGTCTTCTCCCTCGCCCGCCGTGTCCGGCCGCGGCTCTGTGTGCCGCGGCCCGACCGCCCGGATTCCGGGCGCCCGCAGCCCGGCTACCCGCGGTCGGGCCACCCGAAGCAGGAACGCCAGTGCGACCACGATGGCAGCCCCATGGGACCACGCGACGACCGTCAGGGGGCTGTATCCGTCGAGAGCGGCGGCGACGAGGATCATGCCGACACCGAAGCCGAGATTCTCGAAGGTCGCGGAGAGCCCGAAGGCATGCCCGCGCAGACCGGTCGGCAGCGTCTGGAGATGCGAGGTGTACGAGACCTCGGTGAGCCCGTCGGCGGCTCCCGCGACCAGCGCGATCACGGCCGTCGCGGCCAGCGGGAAGCCGGCGAACGCGAGGATGAAGGCCGAGGACATCACGACCGTCCCGTAACCGAAGCCCAGCGCCCCGACGGCCCGCCCGGTGTGCTTCGTGTACCGCTGGATCACCTGCTGGGCGGCGACGTTGCCCAGCGCCCACAGACACCAGAACGCGCTGACGAACACGGCGGGGTTCGCCGTGTCCACGTCGCTCGAGTACACCGGCAGCGCCGCGTTGTGCGAGGACGAGCCGAAGGCGTCCACCCCGCGCAGAGCCACCATGAGACCCAGACCGGGCGCGGCGGCCAGCGCGAGGAACGCGACCGGCATGCGCCGTCGTCCCGTCTTCTCGCGCGCCGCCGCGCCCTCGGCCGGCCGGCCGGCCGGCCCCTCTTCAGTACGCTCGCCGGAATCCCCCTCCGAATCCGGCGATGCGTCCCCGCCTCTGCCGCCCCCCGCGATCGGCAGCAGAGCCACCGTCACCGCGCAGACCACAAAGGTCGCCATGTCGACCACGAAGGCCGCTGTGTACCCCACCAGGGACACCACCACACCGGCCGATGCGAAACCGGCCACCATCGCCAGCGAACGCCCCGTGATGGAGAGGGAGTTCGCCCAGGCCCTGCGGTCCGCGCCGACCATCTCGGGAATGGAGCTGCGCAGCGACACCATGAAGAGCGTCCCGCACGCCCCGATCACCACCGAGACGGCCATCAGCGCCGTCGTCCGCAGCCCGTCCGGCGCCAGGATCAGCAGCAGCATCACGGCCGCCTGCGCCACATTGGCCCAGAGCATGATGCTCTTCGCCGCGAAACGCGCGAGCAGCCCGCCGGCCGTCAGCCCGGCGACGAATCCGGAAGCCAGCCGCACCGCCATGAACAGGCCCATGGCGAGCGCTCTGCCCGTTGTCGCATAGACGAACAGATTGAGCGCCACCATATTCAGGAAGGTGCCGTACGAAGAGACCGCGTAACCGGCGACGAGGATTCGATATCGCCGTTCCGAACGTGCCGCGTTGTCCGTTCCGCTGTCCCGTGGGTTCGATTGGCTGTCCGTGCCGTTGCTGCCGAGCGTCACCCGCTCATAGTCATGCAGGCACCGTGCTCACCGCTGTCGGCCCGTTCGTACAAATGTAATCTGCATACTTGTGAAGGACGATCATTCCACCCCACCGGCATGTGATTGCCGCGAATCGACTGCGGGCCGCTCGCCGAGCGAGCGTCCCTGCGACGCGGCGCTCGCCGTATACCGGCGCGCGCTAGTGGAGGGGAGCCTTCCGCAGGACGAGGTGGCGGACTGTCTGCGGGCCCTGCATCTGATGGTGGCGGACCGCGACTCACCGGGCTTCATGATCCCGGTACCGCCGGAGACGGCGTCGTTCGCCGCGCTCGCCCCGATGGAGGAGGCGATCGTCGAGCAGCGCCGCACGCTGCGGTCCGCCCGCGCCGCCCTCTCCGTTTTCGAGGCGCTGTACGCCGATGTGCACCGGCTCGAGCAGCCCGCCCTCACCCGGCTATCCGGCGAGGCCGTCATCAGCAAGGCGCTCGACGCCGGAGTGGCCGGCTGCCGGGAGGAGGTCCGCACGGCGCACCCGGGCGGCGGCCGACCGGCGCACATCCTGAAGGAGTCGCTGATCCGGGACCTGGGCAACCTGCGGCGGGGCATACGGCAGCGGACGATCTACCAGCACACGGTCCGCGCGGACCGTACGACGCTCTCCTACATCGAGCAGGTGACGGCCGCCGGGGCCGAGATCAGGACGCTCGCCGAAGTGGTGGACCGGGTCATCGTGTTCGACCGGGACCTGGCGTTCATTCCGTTCTCCGACGAGCCGCACAACGCCCTGCGCATCCAGCACCCCTCGCTGGTCCGCTTCCTGGTCCGCAGCTTCGACGACACGTGGGCCCGCGCGGTACCGGTCCGCCCCGAGCGCACCCCGCTGCGCACCCCCGTGATCACGTCCGACCTCCAGCGCACGATCCTCCAGGCGGTCGTCAACGGCGAGACCGACGCATCGATCGCCCGCCGCCTCGGCATGAGCCGCCGCAGCGTCGCCGAACACATGCGCAAGGTCTCCGACCAGCTGGGCAGCAACAGCCGCGCCCAGCTCGGCTATCTGGTCGCGACCTCGGGCCTCCTGGAGGGACCCGAGGTCTGAGAACGGCCGAAGCGGAACGCGGGCGGGGGCGCCCCGGCCGAAGCCGGAACGCCCCCGCGGGCACGTACGAGAGGCCGGATCAGCCGAGGCCGACGCCGTACCGGAAGGCCGGATCAGCCGAGGCCAGGGCCCCGTACCGGAATGCTGGTGAACGTCGGTGCCGGGGCCGGCTCGGTGAAGAAGTCGTTGCCCTTGTCGTCGACCACGACGAACGCCGGGAAGTCCTCGACCTCGATCCTCCAGACCGCCTCCATGCCGAGCTCCTCGTACTCGACGACCTCGACCTTCTTGATGCAGTCCTGCGCGAGCCGCGCCGCGGGACCACCGATCGAGCCGAGGTAGAAGCCGCCGTGCGCGTCGCACGCGTCGGTGACCTGCTTGGAGCGGTTGCCCTTGGCGAGCATCACCTTCGAGCCGCCCGCCGCCTGGAACTGCGCGACGTAACTGTCCATACGGCCGGCCGTCGTCGGGCCGAAGGAACCGGAGGCGTAGCCCTCGGGCGTCTTCGCCGGACCCGCGTAGTAGACCGGGTGGTCCTTCAGGTACTGCGGCATCTCCTCGCCTGCGTCGAGCCGCTCCTTGATCTTGGCGTGCGCGATGTCGCGGGCCACGACCAGCGGGCCGGTCAGCGAGAGCCTGGTCTTCACGGGGTACTTGGTCAGCTCGGCGAGGATGTCGTCCATGGGCCGGTTGAGGTCGATCTTCACGACGTCACCGGCCTCGTCCAGGTGCTGGTCCGTCGTGTCCGGCAGGAAGCGCGCCGGGTCCTTCTCCAGCTGCTCCAGGAACACACCCTCGGCGGTGATCTTCGCGGTGGCCTGGCGGTCGGCCGAGCAGGACACGGCGATCGCGACGGGCAGCGAGGCGCCGTGGCGGGGCAGACGCACGACCCGCACGTCGTGGCAGAAGTACTTGCCGCCGAACTGCGCACCGATCCCGATCTTCTGCGTCAGCTCGAAGACCTTCTCCTCCAGCTCCTTGTCACGGAAGCCGTGACCGGTGGGGGAGCCCTCGGCAGGCAGCTCGTCCAGGTAGTGCGCGGAGGCGTACTTCGCGGTCTTCAGCGCGAACTCCGCCGACGTACCGCCGACGACGATCGCCAGGTGGTACGGCGGGCAGGCGGCCGTACCCAGGGAGCGGATCTTCTCCTCCAGGAACTTCATCATGGAGGCCTCGTTGAGGACCGCCTTGGTCTCCTGGAACAGGAACGACTTGTTGGCCGAACCGCCGCCCTTCGCCATGAAGAGGAACTTGTACGCGCCGCCGTCGGTCGCGTACAGCTCGATCTGGGCCGGGAGGTTCGAGCCGGTGTTCTTCTCGTCCCACATGGTCAGCGGGGCCATCTGCGAGTAGCGCAGATTGAGCTTGGTGTACGCGTCGAAGATGCCGTGCGACAGGGCCTCCTCGTCACCGCCCTCGGTGAGCACGTTCTGCCCGCGCTTGCCCATGACGATCGCCGTGCCGGTGTCCTGGCACATCGGCAGCACACCCGCGGCGGCGATGTTCGCGTTCTTGAGCAGGTCGAGCGCGACGAACTTGTCGTTCGACGACGCCTCCGGGTCGTCCACGATCCGCCGCAGCTGCGCCAGGTGGGCGGGCCGCAGATAGTGCGAGATGTCGTGCATCGCCTCGGCGGCGAGGGTGCGCAGAGCCTCCGGCGCGACCTTGAGGAACGTACGGCCGTCGGCCTCGAAGGTGGAAACACCCTCGGAGGTCACCAGACGATAGGGCGTGGTGTCCTCTCCCAGGGGGAGCAGATCGGAGTACGCAAACTCTGGCATTACGGCCATTCCTCACTCGACAGGCAGCGGCTGACCTCCCTTGGGCAGCGCACACCAGGGTAGAACGCCGACGGGACCTCACTCCTGTGAGGTAAGGCTCACTCACCCCTATCAGCCCCTCCGGCGTTTGAGGAGCGGGGTCCGGGGCGGAGCCCCGGTTTCGGGAAGGGGCGGGTAGGGGAGCAGCCCCGCGCAGCGGCCACTCACCCCCGCCACGCCTCACCCCGCCACGCCCTCACCCGCAACCCCTAGTCGCGATCTATCGCGTTTGGGTACGCTGGTTCGGTGGACCTCGAAAAGCAGCCCCAGCAGCCGCAGCCGCCCGCCGCCCCGGCCGGAACCACTCCCGCCGAACCCGCGCCGGCGGGTATCCGGGCCTCCGATGCCGACCGCGACCGGATCGCGGACATCCTGCGGGACGCCGTGGCCGACGGCCGGCTGACCGCGGAGGAGCATGCCGAGCGGATCGACCTGGTCTACCGGGCCAAGACCGTCGACGCACTCGAACCGCTGGTGCGGGACCTGCCGACCGGAGCGGGCGCCCAGCACGCCACGTCGTCCTCGCACAGCTACGGCCCCGACGTGCCCGCCGGGCCGGCCGACAATCTGGTGGCCGTCTTCAGCAGCTCCACCCGGCGGGGGCGGTGGCGGGTCGGCGGCCGGACCAACGCCTTCGCACTCTTCGGCAGTATCGAGATCGATCTGACCGAGGCTCTTTTCGGTCAGAGGCTGAGCGTCATCAACGCCACGTCCATCTTCGGCAGCGTCGAGATCAAGGTGCCCGAGAACATCTCGCTGCGCGGCAGCGGGACAGGTATTTTCGGCAATTTCGAAGTGGTCACGCTTGAATCCACGGACCCGGAAGCGCCGGTGGTCGTAGTGAACGGCTATTCGGTGTTCGGGAACATCGAGGCAAAACCCAAGCGGGGCAAGCTCATTGCCAACCTCCACGACCAGTTGCGCAAACATCTCGGCCACTGAGGCGCACGGCGCTCGCGCTTCGAGTTTCGGCCATATGGGGCGGCCGGTCGCAATTGCGTGCGCCGCAAGTCAGTGCCACTCAGTGCATAGGCGCGCGCACAGCGGGTAGGGAGGCTGCATCGTCTCTCGCTCGCGAAGCCGTCGTCAGGAGTAGACCCGTGCCGCAACCGCCGCTTCAGACTCTGCAGGTCGCCGCCGTGCCTTCCCAGCGCACTCCCGCGCGGGAGGACGAGGGCGGTCCCTGGCATGCGGAGGCGGTGTGCCGCCGGGACGAAGCCGGGCTGTTCTTCGCCCCGTCGAAGGAGCCGACTGCCGCCAGGCTGTCCCGCGAGGAGGCAGCGAAGCGGGTCTGCGCGCGCTGTCCCGTAATGGTGGAATGCCAGGAACACGCCCTGGTCCAGCCCGAGCCGTACGGGGTGTGGGGCGGCCTCACCGCCGCCGAGCGCCGTGTGGTGCTCGCCCGCAGGCGCAGGCGTGACATGGAGTTGAAGGCGGCGGCCACGACCGAGCACATCGCGGCGGCAGGCTGACCTACGGGCCGCCGGCCGACCTACGGGTCAGGGGCCGCCCCGACCGGCAGCCCCTGACCCAGACCGTGCTTCGCCCGCGCGACACCGCGTACGGGAACCCGGCAGCCTTGAAGCCCCGGCCGCCGGGATTCCTCGCGTACGGGAGTTACTTCGCGCGGTCGAAGTCGATGGCGCTGTACGCGCGCAGCTTCGAGAGGCGGTGCGTCGAGTCGATCTTCCGGATCGTGCCCGACTTGGACCGCATGACGATCGACTCGGTGGTCGCGGTCTCCCCGCGGTACCGCACGCCGCGCATGAGCTCGCCATCGGTGATCCCCGTCGCGACGAAGAACACGTTGTCGCCGCTGACCAGGTCGTTCGTCGAGAGCACCCGGTCCAGGTCGTGCCCGGCGTCCAGTGCGCGCTGACGCTCGGCTTCGTCCTTCGGCCAGAGCTTGCCCTGGATGACGCCGCCGAGGCACTTGATGGCGCAGGCCGAGATGATGCCCTCGGGGGTGCCGCCGATGCCCATGAGCAGGTCGACGCCGGTCCCTTCGCGGGCGGCCATGATCGAGCCGGCCACGTCGCCGTCGGAGATGAACTTGATCCGGGCGCCGGTCTCCCGGATCTCCTTGACGATGCCGTCGTGGCGGGGGCGGTCGAGGATGACGACGGTGACGTCCTCGGGGGAGGAGTTCTTCGCCTTGGCGACCCGGCGGATGTTGACCGAGACGGGGGCGTTGATGTCGACGAAGTCGGCGGCCTCGGGACCGGTGACGAGCTTGTCCATGTAGAAGACCGCGGACGGGTCGAACATGGTGCCGCGGTCGGCCGCTGCGAGTACCGCGATGGCGTTCGGCATGCCCTTGGCGTTGAGCGTGGTGCCGTCGATCGGGTCGACGGCGATGTCGACCTCGGCACCGGTGCCGTCGCCGACCCGCTCGCCGTTGTAGAGCATGGGGGCTTCGTCCTTCTCGCCCTCACCGATGACGACGACGCCGTTCATCGAGACGGTCGAGACGAGGGTCCGCATGGCGTTCACCGCGGCACCGTCGGCACCGATCTTGTCGCCGCGACCGACCCAGCGGCCTGCGGCCATGGCCGCGGCCTCGGTGACCCGGACCAGTTCCAGGGCCAGGTTGCGGTCGGGGGCCTCCGGGGAGACTTCGAGCTGGGACGGCAGGTGATGATGCTCGGACATCGGAGCGCACCTTTCTGTACGACGACGACCGGAAAAGAGGGTGCCTGTGACTCTATCGGTAGGTCGATAGAATGAGCAGTCCGGGTCACGTTTGAGCGGGCGCCCCGTCGTCGGGTGCGGAGAGCCGCATGCCACCATTGGGCCCGTGGCAAGCACTCGAGGCAAGCAGACCGTGCGGGACATGCTCCTGTCGATGATCGTGATCTCGGCCGTTGCCGGGGTCATCTACATCTTCATTCCGCACGACGACAAGGCCGACCCGGTGAAGGCCGTCGACTACCGGGTGGAGCTCCTGACGGCACGGCGCGCGGCGCCGTATCCCGTGGCGGCGCCCGACGGGCTGCCGAAGGGCTGGAAGCCGACCTCGGTCTCGTACGGGCGTCAGGCGGCCGACAGCTGGCACCTGGGATTCCTCGACCCGGACGGCAAGTACGTCGCGGTGGAGCAGTCCACGGCCCCGGCGAAGAAGTACGTCGCCGAGGTCAGTCAGCGCGCGACGGACACCGGGCGTACGCACGAGGTGGCGGGCGAGGCGTGGCAGCACTGGAAGGGCCCGAAGTACGACGCCCTCGTTCTGCACGCCGACGGCGCGACCACGGTGGTGACGGGTTCGGCGCCCATGGAGCGGCTGGCGCAGATGGCCGCAGCACTCAAGACGTCCTGACCTGAATGGAGAAGGCCCCGGAGCACAAGTGGGCCGGGGCCGGCGGCCTGGGGGGGGTGGCTGGGGGCCGGCGGGCTGCCGGGCGTGTCGGCCTGGTCGTGGGTGGGGCGCG
>NZ_JBHUUV010000059.1:0-30883 GCF_042670885.1 Streptomyces sp. NPDC057136 | reverse complement strand
CAGCCGAGGCACCTTGCGCCTCGGGCAACGCCGTCTTCCGTGCGTGTGGTGACGTCAGTGACGTCAGTGACGTCAGTCCGCGATCGGCAGATAGACCCGGTTGCCGGCCGCCGCGAACTCCTTCGACTTCTCCGCCATGCCCGCTTCGATCTCCGTCTGCGAATCCCCGTGCTCACGCCGGATGTCGTGCGAGATCTTCATCGAGCAGAACTTCGGACCGCACATGGAGCAGAAGTGGGCCGTTTTGGCCGGCTCGGCCGGCAGCGTCTCGTCGTGGAACTCCCGTGCCGTGACCGGGTCGAGCGCCAGGTTGAACTGGTCCTCCCAGCGGAACTCGAACCGGGCGTCGGACAGCGCGTCGTCCCAGTCCTGCGCCCCCGGGTGCCCCTTGGCCAGGTCCGCAGCATGCGCCGCGATCTTGTACGTGATGACGCCGGTCTTCACGTCGTCCCGGTTCGGCAGACCCAGGTGCTCCTTGGGCGTGACGTAACAGAGCATCGCCGTGCCCCACCAGGCGATCATCGCGGCGCCGATCCCCGAGGTGATGTGGTCGTACGCCGGGGCGACATCCGTGGTCAGCGGGCCGAGCGTGTAGAACGGCGCCTCCTCGCAGATCTCCTGCTGGAGGTCGATGTTCTCCTTGATCTTGTGCATCGGGACGTGGCCCGGACCCTCGATCATCGTCTGGACACCGAACCGCTTGGCAACGGTGTTCAGTTCGCCGAGGGTACGCAGCTCCGCGAACTGCGCCTCGTCGTTTGCGTCGGCGATGGAACCGGGGCGCAGACCGTCGCCCAGCGAGTACGTCACGTCGTACGTCGCGAGGATCTCGCAGAGCTCCTCGAAGTTCTCGTACAGGAACGACTCCTTGTGGTGCGCAAGGCACCAGGCCGCCATGATCGAGCCACCGCGCGAGACGATGCCGGTCTTGCGGCGCGCGGTCAGCGGGACGTACGGCAGACGCACGCCGGCGTGCACCGTCATGTAGTCGACGCCCTGCTCCGCCTGCTCGATGACGGTGTCCTTGTAGATCTCCCAGGTCAGCTCCTCGGCCCTGCCGTCGACCTTTTCGAGGGCCTGGTAGAGCGGCACGGTGCCGATCGGCACGGGGGAGTTGCGCAGCACCCACTCACGGGTGGTGTGGATGTTGCGGCCGGTGGACAGGTCCATGACCGTGTCGGCGCCCCACTTGGTCGCCCAGGTCATCTTGTCCACCTCCTCCTCGATGGAGGAGGTGACCGCGGAGTTGCCGATGTTCGCGTTGACCTTCACCAGGAATCGCTTGCCGATGATCATCGGCTCGATCTCCGGGTGGTTGACGTTGACCGGCATGACGGCCCGGCCCGCGGCGATCTCCTCGCGTACGACCTCGGGCTCGACGTTCTCCCGGATCGCGACGTACTCCATCTCCGGGGTGATGTCGCCGCGCCGGGCGTACGCGAGCTGGGTGACGGGCCGTCCGTCGCGGCTGCGGCGCGGCTGCCGCGGACGGCCGGGGAAGACCGCGTCCAGGTTGCGCAGGCCGCCGCGGGGCGAGGTGTGCTTGAGGCCGTCGTCCTCGGGGCGGCCGGGGCGTCCGGTGTACTCCTCGGTGTCTCCGCGGGAGATGATCCAGTTCTCCCGAAGCGGCGCGAGTCCGCGCCGGACGTCGGTGTCGATGGCGGGATCGGTGTACGGCCCCGACGTGTCGTACAGCGTCACGTCCTTGCCGTTGGTGAGGTGCACCTGACGAACCGGCACCCGGAGGTCCGGGCGTGAGCCCTGGACGTATCCCTTGTGCCAGCCGATGGACTTCCCGGCCTCGCTGTTCGGTGCGTCCTGCGCATTCTGCGCATTCTGCTCCGAGGCAGGCGTGCGTGCGTCCGCTGTGGTCATGAGACCTACTCCCTACGCCGGCATTACCCGGTAACAGGTTCGGCGGTCGGCGCAGCCTGTTCCGTACCGGTGTACGGAGGTCAGCGCCCTCTCAGCCCGGTGCTCCGAGCTCCCGCGTGTGCAAAGGTGCCACCACGCTAGCGTCCTTCATGGCGTGCTGAATAGGGGGCCCCTCCCGTTCTTGCGATGATCGCCCGGTGACCTCCTCCCAAAGCGATCCCGAACCGCAGGGCAGCCCGCACGGCCACTCGCACAGTCATGGCCCTGCCGCCCCCGTCTCCAGGCATCTGCGCAAGGTCATCGCGGCCGTGCTGATTCCGTTCGCCACCGCGGTCCTTGTCGGCCTCGTGGTGTTCTGGCCCGGTGGCGCCCCCGCCCACGAGCGCACAGGTGTCGGCTTTGACCGGCAGACCCAGTCCGGCAAGGTGGTCCAGGTCGACAAGGTGGACTGCGCGGAGGTCAACGCCGCGCAGGTACCGCCGACCGGTGACACCTCGACCCCCTCGGGACGCGAGGCGGTCAACGAGCAGACGGGGGACTGCGAGAAGGCCACGATCGAAGTGACCAGCGGCGAGGACAAGGGGCGGACTTTCGTCGAAGTCGTCCAGCCGGACGCCCCGAGGCAGCTGCACGAGGGTCAGGGCGTGGTCGTGGCGTACGCGCCCGACGCACCCCGTGACCTCCAGTACTCGGTGACCGATGTGAACCGGAAGTTCCCGATGGCTCTGCTGGCCGGGATCTTCGCGCTGGCCGTGGTCGCGGTGGGCAGGATGCGCGGCGTGATGGCGCTGATCGCGCTCGTCGTCTCGTTCGGCGTGCTGACCCTGTTCATCCTGCCGGCGATCCTTCAGGGCTCGAATCCCCTGGTCGTCGCGCTGATCGGGGCGAGCGCCATCATGCTGGCGGCGCTCTACATGTGCCACGGCCTGACGGCCCGTACGTCCGTGGCCGTCATCGGCACACTCATCTCACTGCTGCTGATCGGTCTGCTCGGCTCGCTCTTCATCGGCTGGGCGAGTCTGTCCGGCAACACCGACGACAACACCGGTCTCATCCACGGCCTGTATCCGGACATCGATATGAGCGGTCTGCTGCTTGCGAGCGTCATCATCGGTTCGCTCGGCGTGCTCGACGACGTGACCGTCACCCAGACGTCGGCGGTCTGGGAACTGCACCAGGCGGACCCGACGATGGGGGCACGGAAGCTCTACAAGGCGGGGATCAGGATCGGCCGCGATCACATCGCCTCGGTCGTCAACACCCTCGTGCTCGCCTACGCGGGGGCCGCGCTGCCCCTGCTGCTGCTCTTCTCCATTGCCCAGAGCAGCATGGGGACGGTGGCCAACAGCGAACTGGTGGCGTCGGAGATCGTCCGAACGCTGGTCGGTTCGATCGGACTGGTCGCCTCGGTGCCGTTGACGACGGCGCTCGCGGCGCTGGTGGTCTCCGCGGACCGCACAGGGGGCGCGGAAGCCGGAGCTCCTGCACCCGCACGGACCGGGAGAGGCCGTCGTCGCAAGACGTAGCGACGGACGCCCCCTCAGCCGGCGTTCTGCTCCTCGGCGAGAATCCGGCCCAGCGCCACTTCGAGGCTGCCCTCGAAGTCACTCAGCGTGTGTTCCTGACCGAGCGGCACCAGTTTGTCCGTCCGGTCGAGAAACGCCACGAGAGGCGCCGTGCCGGCCCGGAAGAGCGCACGGTCCACTCCCACCTGGAGCCGGATGTGTACATCGGAAAGCCCTTCGGGCTCGGTCGGACCGATGTGCACATCCCCGTCGCCGCTGGGGCTGTTGAGACCGTCGAGCAGCAGCTCACGGCCAAAAGCCCAGGTGACAGGGGCGTCGCCCGGCAGGTGGAAGGTCATACGGATCGCGTAAGGATCGGCCACCTCGTACCGGAGCTCCACCGGAATACGGAAGGAGAGCTCCTCGGAAACGAGGAAGCTCATCATGACCTCTGCTTGAACCGACTCGCGCATCGTTCAACCCCGCGGTAGATGAAACTGGCCAGGAATGATCCCCAGTGACCCTATTGACGCCATCGTGGTGCACCAGATAGCAGATCACAAGGAGTGATTTTTCAGATACTGATAGAGAGCACGAGCGAGCGCAAGAGGTCCGTGACCTCGTTGCGTAGCTGTTCGACTGCGGGGAGCAACCGATCCTGTTGGTCAAAGGGCAGAGAAATGGCCATCGTCGCCACGGTGGTGCCCACCGTGATCGGGATGGCCGCGCAGATCGTTCCCAAGGCATATTCCTGTCGTTCAATGACAGGCTCCATGCGTTCCGTCGATCGCAAACGCTCAAGAAGCGACTCACGATCTCGCACAGAGTGAGGGGTCAGGGGCTGCACGGGATGGCGGTCGAGATGATCCCCGCGGGCGGTCTCGTCGAGCTGTCTCAGCAGGCACTGGCCGATCGCGTGAGCGTGACCGGTCTCGCGGAACGCGGCCCATTCGTCGACGGCGGGATTGGCGGGGGTGTCCGCGACCGCGATGAGTTCGATCTCACCCTCGCGGTAGATGGCGCAGTACACCGGCACACCGATGGCGTCGCGCCAGCGCGCGAGCGAATCGGTCATGACGCTGCGACGATTCTGCACAGCACCACCGTCGATCAGCCGCTCGGCGGCGTCGCCGAAAAGGAAGACGCCGTTCTCCCGGCGCAGATATCCCTCATGGGTCAGGGTGCGCAGCAGGTGGTACGCGGTCGGAAGCGGAAGCCCTGCTTCCCGTGCGAGTTGCTTCGCAGGCGCCCCGTCGCGATGGGTGCCCACAGCCTCCAGCAGCCTCAATGCCCGCTGCACCGAACCGATCAATGTCGGTACAGCGGTATTCGTTGCTGTGGTCACAGGTCACCCCCAGGCATGGTGACGGGCGGTCAGCCCTCCCGTGGGGGCCGCCCCCACGGACTGCCACAAACCTGGGTCCGGAGACCGGACTGCCGTACAAACCAATGGTCAATTCGATGACGGACAGTTACTTCCCAGGCGGCGGCAGCGATACGCCACTGTATCGGCACCGTGCGCCCGAAGTGCCTTTTCGTCCGGGACTTAGCTCAGCTGGCCTAATCGTCCCGCGACGGCCGTCACTACCAGTCACGGCCCGACGAGGACGAGGACATGAACTTCCGTACGACGAAGACCAGACCACCGACCAGAACGGCGAAAACCAGCACCTTGAAGAGCAGACCGATGACGAAGCCCACCACGCTGGCGATCAGGCTGCCGAACACGACGATCGCGATGACGGGCACCGCGACCCACTTCACCCACCAGGGCATCCCCGCGAATATCTCCTGCACCGCCATCGTCCTTACCTCGTCTCTATGAGTTCCTGCCTCGATGCTAGAGGCGCGGGGGTGGCCGGCGGGTGCTCCCGATCCCTTGAACTCCCCTGATCGATCCCCTAGGGACCGCTGGGTGGTAAGGCAGGGAACGCTGGGTGGTGCCGGCTCAGCCCTCCGGCGGAGAGAAGACCACCATCACCCGCAGGTCCTCGGTGATGTGGTGGAACTTGTGGGCCACTCCGGCCGGTACGTAGACGACGCTGCCCCTGCCCACCGGCGTCGTTTCCATGCCGACGGTGATCGCCGCACGGCCGCTCACGACGAAGTAGACCTCGTCCTGGTTGTGAGGCTGCTGCGGGTCGAGCTGGCCCGCGTCCAGGGCGTAGAGGCCGACGGACATATTGCGTTCCCGCACGAACTGGAGATAGGCGCCGTCGTTGGCCGCCCGCTCCGCCTCCAGTTCGTCCAGCCTGAATGCCTTCATTGCCCGTCCGCCCCTTGTATCCGTGCTGCCGCTGTCGGCCACCGATCATGTCTGCCACGATCAGACACATGAAGAATTTCGTAGTCAAGACGATCGCCAACGCGGGTGCACTGGCCGTAGCCATCTGGCTGCTCAAGGAGATAACGCTGACCGGTGACGACACCTGGAACAAGGTGCTCACGCTGGTCCTGGTCGCCCTTCTCTTCGGCCTGGTGAACTTCCTCGTCAAGCCGGTGGTTCAGCTGCTGACGCTCCCGCTGTTCATCCTGACGCTGGGACTGATCACGCTGGTGGTGAATGCCCTGATGCTGATGCTGACCTCGTGGCTGGCCGACCTGTTCGATCTGAGCTTCCATGTCGACGGCTTCTGGACCGCCGTCCTCGGCGGTCTGATCATCTCCGTCGTCTCCTGGGCGTTGAACGTCGTACTTCCCGACGAGGACTGATCCGGGCGTTCTGAAACAGTGCAGGCCGGACCGGTGACAGACCGGGGACAGAAGCGAGGACGCAGCATGAGCACCATGGGCGACGGGACACGGGCGGTACGGGCCGGGCTGCCCGAACCGGCGCAGTACGAACCCACCCTGCCGGGCCCGGTTTTCGCCGCGCACTTCCATCTGTCCGGGGAACCGGTCGGCCCCTACACCTACGGTCGCGACACCAACCCGACGTGGACCCATCTGGAACGTGCCATCAGCGAGCTGGAGGCGCCCGGGGAGCCGGTCGAGACCACGGTGTTCGCCTCCGGGATGGCGGCGGTCACGGCCGTCCTGCTGTCGCAGACACGCACGGGCGACACGGTGGTGCTGCCGGACGACGGCTATCAGGCGCTGCCGCTGGTCCGTGAGCAGCTGGAGGCGTACGGCGTCGAGGTGCGGACCGCCCCGACCGGCGGCGACGCCCAGCTCGCGCTCCTGGAAGGGGCGAAGCTGCTGTGGATCGAGACCCCGTCCAACCCGGGCCTCGATGTATGTGACGTACGACGGCTCGTGGAGGCCGCGCACCTGGCGGGCGCTCTGGTCGCCGTCGACAACACGCTGGCCACCCCGATCGGTCAGCGCCCGCTGGAGCTGGGCGCCGACTTCTCGGTGGCCAGCGACACCAAGGGCATGACGGGGCACGGCGACATCCTGCTCGGCCATGTGACCTGCCGTGATCCTGCGCTGACGGCGGGTGTACGGCGCTGGCGCAAGGTCGTCGGGGCGATTCCGGGGCCGATGGAGGCATGGCTCGCGCACCGTTCGCTGTCCACGCTCCAGCTGCGGATCGACCGGCAGTGCGCGACCGCCCTCACGCTCGCCGAGGCGCTGGGCAAGCGCGCCGAGGTGAGCGCTCTGCGGTACCCGGGGCTGCCGACCGATCCTTCGTATCCGAACGCCGTGCGGCAGATGCGGCGCTTCGGCTCGGTGGTGTCGTTCGTACTGGCCGACCGGGAGACGGCGGAACGCTTCCTTGCCGGACTGCGGCTGGTCGACGACGCGACGAGCTTCGGCGGCGTACGTTCCACCGCGGAACGCCGGGCCCGCTGGGGCGGGGACGCCGTACCGGAGGGCTTCATCCGGTTCTCGGTCGGGGCCGAGGACCCGGAGGACCTGCTCGCCGACGTGGAACGCGCGCTCGACGAGGCATCCCGGTAACAGCCCTGATCAACAGGGTGCCCGCGGATACAGGCGGCCCGAGCCTCCCCCCTCGTGGCTCGGACCGCCCCGGTTCCACGCGCGAAGAACCGTGTTCACAAGGCTAGTTGACTCTGCGTCAGTGTCCAATCACAGTAGCGACAGCGACCTATCGACATATTTATAGTTGTCCGGGTCCGAAGCGTCGTGAACGCGGGAGGAGGCGGGTCATGGACCTGGCTCTGCTGCGCACCTTCGTCACCGTGCACCGTGCGGGGTCGTTCACCCGGGCCGCCGCCCTGCTCGGGCTGTCGCAGCCCGCCGTCACCTCGCAGATACGGACGCTGGAGCGCCAGCTCGGCCGTCCCCTCTTCCTGCGCCGGGCCCGTGGTGTGACCCCGACCAGCATCGGCGACGAGCTGGCACACCGCGCCGCTCCCCATCTGGACGCCCTGGTGGAGATCGCCGAGGCGGGACTCGACGAGGAAGCGGGGGTACGGACACTTCATCTGGCCGGGCCCCCGGAGTTCACCTCCTTACGCGCCCTGCCCGCGCTCACCCCGCTGCTCTCCCAGGGGCTCACGCTGCGCAGTGCGTTCAGTGCGAACGCCGAGGAGACGATGGAGGGGCTGGCCGCCGGCCACCACGACCTGGGCATCACGACGGCGCGGCCGCGCGGCGGGCTGCTCACCTCGACACCGCTCTGCGACGAGGAACACGTCCTGGTGGCAGCGCCGCGCTGGGCCGGCCGTCTGGGGCCCGGGACGCTCCGGCACAAGGGGCCGGTGGTGCTGGAACAGCTTCCGGTGGTCGAGGTGCACGAGAGCCTGCCCTTCGTCTCCCGCTACTGGGCCGCCGTGTTCGACAGCCGGCCGACGGCGTCCGCGACCGTGATCACTCCGGATCTGCGGGCGGTCCTGGAGTGCGCGGCGGCGGGTGCCGGACTCGCCGTACTGCCGCGGTATCTGTGCGAGCAGGCGCTGGAGCGGGGCGAGGTCGTGGCGCTGCTCGACCCCCCGGTACCACCGCTGCGCACGTATTTCCTGGCCGCGCGTACCGGCACACTGGCGCTGCCGCACATCGCGCGGGCGCACGAGTGGCTGGTGCGCGCTGCCGTCGACTGGTGACCTCTCGGCCCGTAAGAGTTTCAGATCGGGTTCCACGGGCCACTCTCTTGCCATGACCGAACGTCCTGTGGTCAAGCGCACCGCACGTGCCATCCTGCTCGACGGCGACGACCTCGTCCTCATCAAGCGCACCAAGCCGGGGGTCGATCCGTACTGGCTCACGCCGGGCGGCGGGGTCGAACCGGAGGACACCACCGTCGTCGACGCCCTGCACCGCGAGGTCGACGAAGAGCTCGGCGCCAAGATCACCGATGTCGTGCCCTGCTTCGTGGACACCGTGGAACACATCGCGGGCGGCGGAGTGAAGGGCGTCAAGGTCCAGCACTTCTTCGTCTGCCGGCTGGAGTCGATGGACCCCTCACGGAGGCACGGACCGGAGATCGACGATCCCTGCGGGGAGTACGAGATCGTACGGGTGCCCTTCAGCCGGATCGGAATCGCCGCGGTCCATCTCGTACCGCTGTCGCTGCGGCACTACCTCGACGGCAATATCGAAGGCGTCCGGGCGATGCACGCGTCCGACCTGGGCTGAAGCGGCGCCTTCATCCGGGTGTCGAGGCCGACAGTTCCTCGAGGGCGTCGTGCCGTATCCGTTCGGCCGGCATACCGATGCCTCTGAGCACGTCCACGCTGCTGCGGATCATGCCGGGAGGGCCGGACAGGTACGCCTCGTACCCCTTCCACGGCCCGTGTTGCCGTACGGCGTCGGGCAGCAGGCCCTTCGGACCGAGCCCGGGTCCCCCGCCCACCACAGGGTGGACGGCGAGCCATGAATATGTCTGCTGGAGCCGCAGCATCGTGTCGATGTCATAGAGGTCGCCGTCGCTGCGCGCTCCGTAGAACACCTCGACAGGACGCCGGTCTCCGTGCTCGGCGACATCCTCGACCAGCGCCCTGATGGGCGCGATTCCCGTGCCACCCCCGAGACAGAGCAGCCCGTTGTGGGTGGTGTGATCGACCGTCATCGAGCCCGCCGGGGCTCCCAGCTGCAGGATGTCGCCGGGGCGGGCGCGGTGCACCAGCGCGTTGGAGACCCAGCCCGCGGGCACCGCCTTGACGTGGAACGAGAGCAGCCCGTCGCGGCGCGGTGCCGAGGCGAAGGAGTAGTGCCGCCATACGCGCGGCCACCAGGGGGTCTCCAGGGTCGTGTACTGGCCGGCCAGAAAGGGGTACGCCTGGTCGGGGCGGAAGGTGAGTACCGCGATGTCGGGGGTTCTGAGGTCGTGGGAGACCACCTCTGCCTGCCACAGCGCGGGGGTGCTCCGCTCGTCCTCCGCCGCCGCGTCGATCATGATCTGCGAGATCCTGGTGTAGGCCCGCACCCAGGCCCCTTCCGCCTCACCGCCCCAGGTGGTGGGCGCGTAGCGACTGAGTGCGCCGAGCAGAGCCTCTCCGACGGCTGGGTAGTGCGTGGGCCGCGTGCCGTACTTGCGGTGACCGCGGCCGAGCCCTCCGAGGTACTCGGCGAGCGCTTCCGGGTCATCGAGCCGGTCGGCCGTCGCAAGGATCGCCCGGAAGATGCGGTCGCGCTGTGCGTCCATCGCCGCCGGGAACAGGGCGCGCAGATCCGGGTGCCGGATGAACAGCAGCGCGTAGAAGTAGGCGGTGGCCCGGTCCGCGACGGGACGCACCTCCGCGAGCGTGCGGTGGATCAGCGTCACATCGGCAGATGCGGACGGAGTCGTGGGTTCGGTCATATCGGCCGGCGTGGTGACCGGGACGTCCATAGAAGTGCCTCGCCTCAAGCATCAAATGGTCGCGACTCGCCCACGCCGCACGCATCCCCTGCGTGCGGCTCTCCTCGTCGCAGTGTGCCAGCAACTCCCCACGCATCGGACAAATACTCGGAAGTCCGGGTATCGGAGAGCGTGTTCCCACTACGCTCTTCTGCCTCGCGGGTCTACGGACGGCACTCCGGGGCACACTCCAGGGCGCCTTCCAGGACGCCCTCCGCGACGCCCTCGTACGCCGAGGCCAGTACGTGCGGATACTCCCGCCGTCAGACGACCGATCGCTCCGCGCTTGACAGCGTGTTTCACGTGAAACCACTGAATCGACGCACCCGCAGAAGTGTCCTCGTCGCCCATGTCGCAGTCTCCGTGAGCTGGCTGGGCCTCACCGTCGGCCTGCTGACCCTTGGCCTCACCGCCTTTTTCACGGGTGATCCCGCGACCGCTCAGGCCGCTACCCGCGCCATGAAGATCTTCGGTGACTGGCTGGTCGTGCCGGTCGCCCTCCTGTCGCTCCTCAGCGGTCTGATGCTGGCACTCGGCACACCGTGGGGGCTGGCCAGGCACCGGTGGGTCTGGGCGAAGTTCTGGATCACCCTGGTCACCACTGGCCTCTCGATCTTCTCGCTGCGTCCCGGTATCAACGAGGCAGCGGAAGGTGGCGTCATCAACTCCGATCTGGTGATGGGTCCGGCGGTGGCCTCGGCCACGTATCTGTTCGTCACAGCCGTCTCGGTACTCAAGCCCTGGGGACTGACCCGACGGGGCCGGCGCCTGCGTGTCTCGGCCAGATCCGCTAAAGCGGTGGACGAACGATCATCGCGTCAGACAGCCTGACCCCTATGCACAGCCCACTGCCTCGGTCGCTCGCCGAACTGCCCATCCGGCGCCTCACCCGGGGAGACCTCGTCCCCTGCGCCGACCTCTGCGAGGACCGCGGGTGGTCGCGCGACGAGCACCGGTGGGGGCTTCTTCTCTCCGCCGGGACGGGCTACGGAATCGATGATCCCGAGGGCAAAGGCCTGGCCGCGGCCTGTGTGGTGACCTCGAACGGGACGCGCCTCGCCGCCGTCGGCATGCTGCTCGTCGCCGGACGGTATGCCAGGCAGGGGCTCGGCCGGCGGCTGATGCGGCACGTGATCGAGTCGTCGGGGGAAACTCCGCTCTCGCTGTACGCCACCTCCGAGGGGCAGCCGCTCTACGAGCAGCTCGGCTTCGCGGTGGTGGGCGGGGCCGACCGCATCGCCGGTCATTTCCGGCCGTTGGACGGCGGGCGTGACGAGTCCCCCGGTGCTCCCTCGGTCACCACCCGCCCGGCCACGGCCGATGACCTCCAGAGCATCCTCCGCCTGGACGCCGATACGTTCGGCGCCGACCGGACCCACATCATCACGCGGCTGCCGGCCTTCTCCGACCGGTTCCTGGTCGCGGAGGACGGTGGCGCACTCGTCGGGTACGCGGCGCTCTGGCCGAGTGGGAACGTCCATTCCATCGGCCCGCTGACCGCTCGCGACACCGCCACCGCCAAGGCCCTCGTCACAGCGCTAGCCGCGACGACGGACCGCCCCCTGCGCGCCGATATCGACACGCGCCACCAGGAACTGCTCGACTGGCTCGGCGAGCACGGCCTGGAGAAGGGCTCCCGTACGGCGGTCATGATCTATCGAAGCCCGGAACTGCCGGGTGACTGGACCCGCCGGTTCGCTCCACTGACTGTCGCGACCGGCTGAGGCAGCCCGGTGGTGTGATCCGTGACGACGAGGGTCCGGCGAGCCGTGCGACGCTCCAGACCGCTGGACACCAGGGCGAGGAGCAGAGCCGATGCGGCGAGGGCCGCGCCGACCCAGTTCGGAGCGGTGTAGCCGAATCCGGCCGCGATCACCATGCCGCCCAGCCAGGCCGCCAGCGCGTTGCCGAGGTTGAAGGCTCCGATGTTGACGGCGGAGGCGAGGGTGGGCGCACCCGCGGCCTGGTCGAGCACACGCTTCTGCAGCGGCGGCACCGTCGCGAACCCCAGGCCGCCGATCAGCACGATGGTGACAGCGGCGGCGACCTTGTTGTGCGCGGTCAGCGTGAAGAGGGCCAGGACGAGGGCGAGAGCGCCCAACGAGACGTACAGCATCGGCATCAGATGGCGGTCGGCGAACCTGCCGCCGAGGAGATTGCCACCGACCATGCCGAGCCCGAAGAGGACCAGGAGCCAGGTGACGGACGACGCCGAGTATCCGGCGGTCTCGGTCATCATCGGCGTGATGTAGGTGATGGCGGCGAAGACTCCGCCGAATCCCAGGACCGTCATCGCCATGGCAAGCAGGACCTGCACGTTGCGGAACGCGGCCAGTTCGTGGCGCAGCCGTACGCCTGCGGGCCGGGGTTGCTCGGGGACGAGCCGTGCCACGCCCAGTAGTCCGAGGACGCCCAGCGCGGCGACGACGACGAAGGTGGTCCGCCAGCCCGCGGTCTGCCCGATGTAGGTACCCAGGGGCACGCCGACGACATTGGCGACCGTGAGCCCGGTGAACATCATGGCGATGGCGCCGGCCTTCTTCTCGGGAGCCACCAGATCGGCCGCGACCACCGACCCGATGCCGAAGAACGCTCCGTGCGCGAGTGAGGCGATCACACGTCCTGCCAGCATCACCTCGAAGACGGGGGCGAACGCGGAAACGACGTTGCCGACGATGAAGAGCCCCATCAGGAGCATCAGCATGCGTTTGCGGGTGACCCGGGTGCCGAGCATCGTCATCAGCGGAGCGCCGAGGACGACACCAAGTGCGTAGCCCGTGACGAGGAATCCCGCGGTGGGGATCGAGACCTGGAAGTCCGCAGCGACCTCGGGGAGCAACCCCATGATCACGAACTCGGTGGTCCCGATACCGAATGCCCCAATGGCGAGGGCGAGGAGCGCGAGCGGCATGGGTTTCACCTTCCCTGAGGATTGCGTCTGCGCCTTACGAGCGTCCACAATAATTGCAGACGCCTGTTAATTGCAAACGCGGGCTATTGCAGATGTCCCCTATCCTGGAGACACGCAGCTCCACACGGAGGAGAGACCATGACAGCGACAGACCCCGCCCTGACCGCCCTCTCCCAGGGCTGGTGCGCGCTCTCCCTGCTCCACGGGAAGATCGAGGCCCGCATCGAGCGGGCCCTGCAGACGGGCCACGGCCTCAGCGTGCGGGAGTACTCGCTGCTCGACGTCCTGAGCCGGCAGCACAGCGGCCGCGGTGGGCATCTCCAGATGAAGCAGGTCGCCGACGCCGTCGTGCTGAGCCAGAGCGCCACCACCCGCCTGGTCACCAGGCTCGAGGACCGCGGCCTGCTGACCCGGTACCTCTGCGACACGGACCGCCGCGGCATCTACACCGACGTCACCGATGCCGGACTGACCCTGCTCGCCGAGGCCCGGCCGACCAACGACACCGCGCTGCGCGCCGCCCTCGACGAAGCCGCACTGAACCCCGAGCTGGCTCCGCTCGTCACCGCGGTGGAACAGCTGAAGGTTCCCGCATAGCCCGTGCGAGCTGCGTATTCTGCGGAATATGACCGATCTTGCAATACGTCCTGCCGCGCTCGCCGACATCCCCGCCGTCGTGGCCATGCTGGCCGACGACCCCCTCGGCGCACAGCGGGAGTCGCCGGACGACCTCACCCCGTACAACGCCGCGTTCCAGCGGCTCGCCGATGATTCGAACCAGCACCTCATCGTCGCGGTGCGCGAGGAACGGGTCGTCGGGACACTGCAGTTGACGATCATCCCCGGCCTGTCCCGGCGCGGCTCGACGCGCTCGGTCATCGAGGGCGTCCGCATCCATGCCGATGAACGCGGCAGCGGTCTCGGCACCCAGATGATCCAGTGGGCCGTGGACGAATCCCGGCGCCAGGAGTGCCAGTTGGTCCAGCTGACGTCCGACGCCACCCGTACCGACGCGCGACGCTTCTACGAACGCCTCGGCTTCACCGCCAGCCACATCGGGCTCAAGCTCACACTCTGAGCCGGCAACCGCACGACCCAGCAGACCGAAGCAGAACAAGGTTCGGAAACCCCCGGGGGCCGTGGTGCAGCACATCACAGACGAACAGCGCCGCATCAGACTCGGCCGACGCCATCGGCTCGCACCGTCGGCGCGGGCCGACTCCATGGTGGCGGTGGCCGACTCAGTCGTCGCCCTGCACGCCACCGATGCCGCAACCGTCTTCCTCTCCACGTGCGCACGGCTCTCACGGGCCGGTATCGAACCGGTGGAACAGGCTCTGTACGAAGACGTCTCGCTGGTCCGGCTGCTGTCCATGCGCAACACCCTCTTCACCGTCTCCAGGGAACTCGCGCCCTATGTGGACGCGTCGAACGCGCGGGCCGTGGCAGCCAAGGAACGTCGCACGCTCCTCAAGCACTTGACGGAGGACGGCAACGGGCTGGACGAGAACTGGCTCGCGGCGGCCGAGCGGGAGACCCTCGCCGTGCTGACGGCGCGCGGCAGGGCCACCGGCAGCGAACTGTCCGCAGCGGTACCGGCTCTCCGGACGAAGATCACCATCTTCCCCGGCAAGAAGTACGAGACGGTCCAGGGCGTCGCCTCCCGGATCATCCGCATCCTGGCCGCCGAAGGGCGCATCCGGCGGGACCGGCCACGCGGCTCCTGGACGTCCAGCCAGTTCCGCTGGACGGCATCGGAGCCCTGGCCCGCGCTCACCACGGCGGAGGCACAGGCAGAGCTGGCCCTGCGCTGGCTCCGCTCGTACGGGCCCGCGACCGAGGCCGACATCAAGTGGTGGACCGGCTGGGGCCTGGGCCAGGTCCGCAAGGCGCTCGCGGCAGCGGGGGCCGAGGCCGTACGGCTCGACGACGGGACCACCGGGTGGGTCGCGCCGGGGGACAGCTCCCCCGAACCCGCCCTGGAACCCTGGGCCGCGCTGCTGCCGGGTCTCGACCCGAGTGCGATGGGCTGGGCCGACCGCGGCTTCCACCTTCCGTCCGAGCACCGTGCCGCACTCTTCGACCGGGCCGGCAACATCGGCCCCACGGTCTGGTGGAACGGCAGAATCGTCGGCGGCTGGGCGCAGCGCGCCGACGGGGAGCCCGTCTGGCGCCTGCTGTCCGATGTCGGCCGGGACGCCTCGACCGCCATTGAGGCGGAGGCGTCCCGGCTGGCGGAGTGGGTGGGCGAGACCCGTATCACTCCGCGCTTCCGCACCCCGCTGGAGCGCGAACTGACTGCCTGAGCGCTCACGTGGTACTTCGCACCGTGTTTCACGTGAAACACGGTGCGCGCTCGTGGAGTCGCTCAGATGTCGAGTCCCCGCCAGCCCTCCGCGTCCACACTGCCGGGGACCGCTGCCCCCGGCTCGTACGGTTCGCGTGTGAAGACGAACGACCCCAGGTCGAGATGGTCCACGGCGCCGTCGCCGTTCCGCACGACGCGAAGTGTTTCGCCCGCGTAGTACCCGTCGAGCCCCGTCCACGTACCGTCCGGCCGCGACCGGAAGCGGGCGCCTCGGCCGACGCCGCGCAACGGCTGGAGCTCCACCTCCCGGTCTGCGGCCACCTTCAGGACGTAGGCGTGCGTGCCCCAGTACCAAGGTCCCGTCAGCGCCAGCAACTCGGTGTCGACCTCGGGCAGGGGACGCCACGGCGCCGGGATGCGAGGCTCCGCATCGGCGACGATCCGCACGAGATCTGCGGCGACTGCAGAGGTGAGCGGCCCGGAGGTGGCATTGGTGAGCGCGACCGCGGCGACATCGTCCTCCACGCAGAACCACAGGGCGGCCAGGAATCCCGGCAGCGAGCCGGTGTGGCCGATGAGCGTTCGGCCGTCCCTGCGCACGATCTGGAGACCCAGACCATAGGCGCCGTCCCAGTCACCTGCCTGGAGCGAGGCCGCCGGTACCCGCATCTCCCGCACCGACTCCGCGCCGAGGACCTTGTCGTCCCCCTCGGCGAGGAACGCCGCGAACCGGAGGAGGTCGGCGGTTGTCGACCAGAGCTGACCGGCCGGTGCCATCAGGCCGAGGTCTTCGGCCGGTTCGGGCAGCATGACGTCTGCCCAGGGGTGCACGGCCCAGCCGCCCGCGTGCGGGGCCACCGGCTGCGTGCTCGTACGGTGCATCCCCAGCGGTTCCAGGATCTCCCGGTGCAGCACCTCGGCCCAGGAGGCACCGCGTACCGCCTCGACCAACGCTCCGAGCAGCGTGTAGCCGGGATTGGAGTAGTGGTGGCCCCGGCCGGCCTGCTGCGTCCGCGGCTGACCGCCGAGAACGTCGTCAAGCTCCGGGCGCACGGTCCCCGGTGTCCGCTCCCACCACGGCGCAGGGGACTCGGCGGCCAGGCCCGCGCTGTGGCCGAGAAGCTGGAAGACGGTCACATCGCCCACCCCCGTGCCGGGCAGGTGCTTCTCCAGCGGATCGTCCAGATCGAGCACACCCTCGTCACGCAGCCGAAGCACCAGTACGGCGGTGAACGTCTTCGTGAGGGAGCCGATTCTGTATTGCGTATCCGCGTCGGGGTCGTGGCCCTCGACGCAGCTGCGCGCCCCGTTCCAGACGGCCCGCCCCTCCCGCTGCACCGCGGCGACGAACGAGGGCGTACGGCCTTCGGCCTGAGCCGTGGCGATGCGGTGCAGCAAGGCACGTCGCGTACTCGGGAGCAACTCTGCGTCGGGAGAACCATTGGAGGAGTCGCTGGACAAGTCGCTGGACACGTCATTGGGGGAGGTCATGGTCAAGGACTACCCGGGTGGCATCCGTCTGGCGAGCCCTTTTCGCGGCGCGCGGAAGTCGCATCCACCCGGGTAGCACAGGACCGGGCCAAGGGCTCAGCGCTTACGGCTGTACGTCCTGACCAACACCCCGTTGTCGAACGTGCGTACGTCATCGAGGGTGAATTCGGTGGGCCGGAAGTCCGAACCGAACATCGGCATGCCGGAGCCGTACACCAGCGGATAGGTCTTGATCACGAGCTCGTCGACCTCGTCGATCAGCTCTCCCGCGAGCTGGGAGCCACCGCAGAGCCAGATCCCCAAGTCACTGCTCTCCGCCTTGAGTTCCCGGACACGGCCGACCAGACCCTCGGAGATCAGCTCCACATTCGCGTCCGGCGATTCCTTCAGCGTGCGGGAGGCGACGATCTCGCGGAGCTGGGCGTAGGGGCTGGTGACGTCGGTGTCCAACGCCAGCTGGTAGCTGGCGCGTCCCTGGATCACCGTGTCGAACCGCTGGTTCTTCGCGTCATGGAACCCCAGAGCCTCCCGGCCCGCGGCCGGGACGGTCTCCGGATACTCCGTCTTGAGGAATCCGAGGAACTCCTCAGTGACGAAGGGGTACATCGATGTTGCGTCGCCGCCCGGGTCCCCGATGAAACCGTCGATCGAGCAGGCGATGAAGTAGGTGAGCTTGCGCATGTGGTCCCCGTTCCACGTAGGCCATATGGCCACTGAGCACGTCCGCAATCACGGCGACGCATTGCCTCTTCGCCGCAACCACGTCATCTATAGTGCTTCACATGTAGTGGTTGCGCAAGCCTCTTTTTGGGAGGCGAACTGACGGGAGATCAACCATGGCCAGGAATCCGGAGCGCAGAACAGCACTCACCGACGCCGCCATCGAGGTGCTGGCGCACGAGGGAGCCCGCGGACTCACCTTCCGCGCCGTGGACGCCCGGGCAGGAGTGCCGGTGGGCACGTCCTCCAACTACTTCGCCAGCCGGGATGACCTGTTCATGCAGGCGGGCGCGCGTATCAACAGCCGTATGGCGCCGGACCCGGCCACGGTCGAAGAGGTGCTGCGCCCCGCGCCCTCACGAGAGCTGGTCACGTCCCTGATGCAATGGCTGGTCCAGCGCATGGCAGATGACCGCACCGGCTATCTGGCCATGCTCGAACTGCGCCTGGAAGCCACCCGCCGGCCGGCCCTCCGCGTCCAGCTGACGCAGACGGTGCGCGCGGAGTTCGACGCGGGCGCCGAATTCCACCAGAACGCGGGCCTGCCCGGCGACCACGACACGTTCCGTGTGCTCTACCTGGCCATGACCGGCGTACTCCTGGAGCACTTCACGCTGCCGGGAGTGCTGTCCGACACCGCACTCGACGACCTGGTGGAGAGCGTGGTCACGCAGATCGTGCCTCGCTGACACCGCGTACCGCCCGCCCATCAGGGGGGTGCGCTGACATTGATGTCCGCCACCGGTCACATTCCCGCGTCGCGCCGGGTCATAGCAGTGACGGACTCACCACCGCGGCCGGAGCGACCGGCCTCCCCCTGATGGGAGCACTCCTCATGTCCACCACATACGTCGTCGTCACTGTCCTGGCCGCCGCCATGGCCGGCTTCTCGGCCGCCTCGGTCTTCTTCCGCGCCCAGTGGGTCGTGCAGCCGCTGGCCGACTACGGCGTCCCCCGGTCGTGGTGGCTCTGGCTCGGTACGGCCAAGGCCGCCGGCGCGGCGGGCCTCCTCGTCGGCCTGCTCGTACCGGTCATCGGCGTCCTGGCCGGCATCGGCCTGGTGCTGTACTTCGCCGGCGCCGTCGTCACCGTGATCCGGGCCCGCTCGTACGCCCACATCCCGTTCCCACTGGTGTACATGGCGCCGGTGGTCGGTGCGCTGGCCCTCGGCTTCGCCGCCTGATGGGTCCGGCCGGCTCAGCGGCTGTCGAGGCGGGACGAGTAGGACTTACTCGTCAGCTGGCCGTCGGTGAAGTAGAAATTGATCGTCGGGTAGGACTCGTCGATGGTGCCCGCGCACTCGATCATGGTGTTCCACCCGCTGGACGACGGGTAGTTGGGGCGCTCGACCCACATGTCGGTGCATGCCGTACCAGCGATGATGGCGTTGACCTCGGCCAGCGTGTCACCCACGGCGAACTCCTGCTCGTACTGGACCTTGGTCATGGTCCGGGGCAGATCGTAGGTGTACCAGGCGTAGGCGAAGGTAAAGCTCTTCTCCTTCTTGAACAGCTGGCCGGCGGCGTTGAAACTGAAATCCGCCGTCTGGTCGACGAACTGGTTCATCCCCCAGCACGTCATCACACTGCTCCCGCCGGAGCAGTGCGGCTGCGTGCCGATGATGGCCTCGACCTGCTGCTTGCTCATACCGAAGGTGACAGCGTCGTACTTGGTGGCGGTGAGGTAGTTCTCATGCGGATCGGGCTTGGGCTCGGCCGACGAGGTCGCCGCGGCAGATCCGACCATGGCGGCCGCGAGGACGGCGACGGTGGCGAGACGACGAAGACGCATGTGCATTCTCCTGACAGAAGGGTGCGAACGTCCGTGTACGACTCGGACGGGGCGGCCGCGCGAAGACCGCGGAACGATCCAGGGCATCCTCGGACCCAGGTCTCTCACCGCTCTCTTTGCGCGGTATCCGGCAACCGGAGATTCCCCGCACCCGACCTGTCCGTGTCCGGTACACGCGCCCCAGTCCCATGGCATTTCTTCGAGACCGGCGTCAGCAGTCATCCGACCAGGGCGTGTCCGACGGGTCGGAGCCGGTGGCTCCAGGCTCCGTCGCGTCCGCTCTCCTGACGCTGCCACCGCGCCCAGGGCGTCCCCCGCCCCGTTCCCCGCCAACTGAGCGCGCCGGGGGGGCTAGCCCTACCTGGAGCTGGGCGGGTAGCACGATCGTCCTGCGCGGTCGCATCCGGAGATGCTGGGTCCATAAGCCGCTGGTTTCCCAATGATTCCGTAGGAGTTGGCTCGTGCGTGAGCAGACATGGCAGACGTTTCGTTCCTCCGGGCGGCGGAGTGGTCGGCGCAGAACCGTACCGGTCGCGGCCGCAGTGGCCGTCGGCATCATGACGATGGGCGCCCTGGCCCCGCCCGCGGCGTCTGCCGCCGCCAGGCCGGACACCCCCCAAAGGGGCCTGAACGCGCTGGTGCACACCGACAGCGTGCCCGCCGCGCTGGCGAGCGTCGAAGACCGTGACGGCCGCACCCGCACCTACACCGCAGGGGTCGGCGACCTGGCGACCGGTGCGCAGGTGCCCCGGGACGGTCAGGTGCGCATCGGCAGCAACACCAAGTCGTTCACCGCGGTGGTCGTGCTGCAACTGGTCGGTGAAGGGAAGATCGGCCTTGACGCCCCGGTCGACACCTATCTGCCCGGCCTCGTCCGCGGGGACGGGATCGACGGGCGCCGCATCACCGTCCGCCAACTGCTCCGGCACACCAGCGGACTTCCCAACTACAGCAAGTATCTCAGCGATGACATCCGCTACTACGACCCCCGCGAACTCCTCGGCCTCGCTCTCGCGCACGAGGCAGACTTCGCCCCCGGCACGAAATGGGCCTACAGCAACACGAACTACGTGGTGGCCGGCCTGATCGTTCAGAACGTCACCGGCCGCCCCCTCGCCGAAGAGATCGACCGGCGCGTCATCAAACGCATCGGCTTGCGCCACACCTACTTCCCCGCCCCTGGCGAAATGGCGATCCGGGAGCGCCATCCCAGGGGTTACTACCAGGATTCGGCAGGCGCGCCTCTGGTCGATGCCACGGAATGGGACCCTTCCTGGGCCTGGTCCGCGGGGCAGATCGTGTCGACCAACTCCGACTTGAACCGGTTCTTCACCGCGCTGCTGGCCGGCCGCCTTCTCCCAAAGGCTCAGCTTGACCAGATGCGCACCACCGTCCCCGCCAGTCACCCCTTTCCCGCAGGTGCCCGTTACGGGCTGGGACTCGTGAGCACGCCTCTGTCGTGCGGCGGTGTGTACTGGGGCCACGGCGGCAGCATGACGGGATACGAGACCCGAGGCGGCGCCACCGAGGAGGGCCGCGCAGCAAACGTCGCCGTGACCACGCAGCCAAGCCAGGCAACCAAGGAGCGCATGGACGGCATCGTGGACACAACCCTGTGCCGCTGAACCGCGCCTCCCAAGAAGTGTCCGGCTGTCACTGAACAGATCGCACCGCCCTCGATAGGGGTCGCACCGGGCGCGTGGTCGTACGGGAACCAAAAGGGCGTCACTCAATCGAGTGACGCCCCTCACGTGCAATTCTCCGGCTCAGGTCTGGGCCATGTCCACGAAGCGCGAATAGTGGCCCTGGAAGGCCACGGTGATCGTCGCCGTCGGACCGTTACGGTGCTTGGCCACGATCAGGTCGGCCTCGCCCGCACGCGGCGACTCCTTCTCGTACGCGTCCTCGCGGTGCAGCAGGATCACCATGTCGGCGTCCTGCTCGATGGAGCCGGACTCACGCAGGTCGGAGACCATCGGCTTCTTGTCCGTACGCTGCTCGGGGCCACGGTTCAGCTGGGAGAGAGCGATCACCGGAAGCTCCAGCTCCTTGGCCAGCAGCTTGAGGTTTCGGGACATGTCCGAGACCTCCTGCTGACGGCTCTCGGCCCGCTTGGAGCCGCCGGACTGCATCAGCTGCAAGTAGTCGATGACCACGAGCTTGAGGTCGTTGCGCTGCTTGAGGCGCCGGCACTTCGCCCGGATCTCCATCATGGAGAGGTTCGGCGAGTCGTCGATGTAGAGCGGGGCGGCCGAAACGTCCGGCATCCGGCGGGCCAGCCGCGTCCAGTCCTCGTCCGTCATCGTGCCGGAGCGCATGTGGTGCAGCGCCACCCGGGCCTCGGCCGACAGGAGGCGCATCGCGATCTCGTTGCGGCCCATTTCCAGGGAGAAGATGACACTCGGCAGGTTGCTCTTGATCGAGCACGCCCGCGCGAAGTCCAGGGCCAGCGTGGACTTACCCATGGCGGGACGGGCCGCGATCACGATCATCTGGCCGGGGTGCAGGCCGTTCGTGAGGGCGTCGAGGTCGGTGAAACCGGTGGGCACACCGGTCATCTCACCGCTGCGCGAGCCGATCGCCTCGATCTCGTCGAGAGCGCCCTCCATGATGTCGCCGAGCGGCAGATAGTCCTCGCTGGTGCGCTGCTCGGTGACGGCGTAGATCTCGGCCTGGGCGGAGTTGACGATCTCGTCGACGTCCCCGTCGGCCGCGTATCCCATCTGCGTGATCTTCGTGCCCGCCTCGACGAGACGGCGCAGTACGGCGCGCTCGTGGACGATCTCCGCGTAGTACGAGGCGTTCGCCGCAGTCGGCACGGACTGAACGAGGGTGTGCAGATACGGGGCTCCGCCGACCTTGGTGATCTCTCCGCGCTTGACCAGCTCGGCCGCCACGGTGATCGGGTCGGCCGGCTCACCCTTGGCATAGAGGTCGAGGATCGCGGTGTAGACGGTTTCGTGGGCCGGGCGGTAGAAGTCGTGGCCCTTGATGATCTCCACGACATCGGCGATGGCGTCCTTGGACAGCAGCATGCCGCCGAGCACCGACTGCTCGGCGTCCAGGTCCTGCGGAGGCACGCGCTCGAAGCCGGGAGAGCCACCGTCCCAGCTGCCCTCGCGACCCCGGTCGTGCTGTTCGTCGCGCCCCTTGCCGTCACCGCGGCGCTGACGGGAAACGGGCAGACGGTCACTGGGACCGGTCTCGGCCCAGGGGTCGTCCAAAGGCTCAGGGATACTCACCCGGCCACCTCCTCCCGTCCGCTTCGCGGACCTAGCCGTGCCACTCTTTCTTACGGCACGGCACCGACAAACAAGACGCCCGACTCCGGTTCCGGCGCGAAGAGTTCTGCGGGGTTCCAAGGCCATAACGGAGTGCGGACGCCGGACCACGGTAGGCCGCTCAGCACCGTCAGCCAATCTGGTTATCCACAGGGCATGTGGACGACGGGCCAGATGCTGTGGAGAACCCCTCAGATCCTGTGCACGGAGCGGGGGACAGCACTGTGGACAAACTCATACCGCCACCCGCACCACAGCCCTGACCTGGGCTTTCTCCATCCACCGGCTGTGGGGGAGAAATTCTTTTGCCCTCAGATCAAGATCACGGCAAACGGTGCACAGCGGAACTCCGGACGGTGACGAAAGTAAGGAGCGCAAGGCCATTGCATCTCTTACCTGTGGAAGATTAGATTGGCACTCATGACCAAGGCCCCCGCGACGTCCTCGCTCAGCCGCCGACGCCACGACCGGGAGATCATCGCCCTCGCCGTGCCGGCCTTCGGCGCACTTGTTGCCGAGCCCCTCTTCGTGATGGTCGACAGCGCCATCGTCGGCCATCTCGGAACACCTCAGCTGGCGGGTCTGGGTGTCGCCGCGGCTCTGCTGATGACAGCCGTGAGTGTCTTCGTCTTCCTCGCCTACGCGACCACGGCGGCGGTCGCCCGCCGGGTCGGTGCGGGAGATCTGCCCTCCGCGATCCGCCAGGGCATGGACGGAATCTGGCTGGCACTGCTGCTCGGCGCCGCGGTCGTCGCCGTCACCCTCCCCGCAGCCCCCTGGCTCGTCGATGTGTTCGGCGCCTCCGACACCGCCGCTCCCTACGCGACCACGTATCTGCGGATCTCCAGCCTCGGTATCCCGGCCATGCTGGTCGTCCTCGCGGCGACCGGTGTACTGCGCGGCCTCCAGGACACCAGGACCCCCCTCTACGTCGCCATCGGCGGCTTCGCCGCGAATGGCGCCCTCAACGTGGTACTGGTCTACGGCGCTGGCCTCGGTATCGCAGGCTCCGCCTGGGGGACCGTGATCGCCCAGGTCGGCATGGCCGCCGCCTATCTCGTCGTGGTCGTACGAGGTGCCAGGCGCCACGGAGCTTCCCTGCGCCCCGATGCCGCGGGCATCAGAGCCAGCGCACAAGCCGGTGCGCCCCTGCTGGTCCGTACGCTGTCGCTGCGCTCCGTCCTGATGATCGCCACCGCTGTCGCAGCGCGACTCGGCGACACTGATATCGCCGCGCACCAGATCATCCTTTCGCTGTGGAGCCTCACAGCGTTCGCCCTCGATGCCATCGCCATCGCCGGCCAGGCCATCATCGGCCGCTACCTCGGAGCGAACGACGCCAAGGGCGCACGCGAGGCATGCCGCCGCATGGTCCAGTGGGGAATCATGTCCGGCGTGGTCCTCGGCGTACTGATCGTGCTGGCGCGGCCCCTGTTCATCCCGCTCTTCACCAGCGACCCGTCCGTGCAGGACACCCTGCTCCCCGCACTGCTGGTGGTGGCGCTCTCGCAGCCGATCGCCGGGGTGGTCTTCATCCTGGACGGCGTGCTGATGGGAGCCGGAGACGGGCGCTATCTCGCCTGGGCGATGCTGCTCACTCTGGCGGTATTCGCCCCGGTCGCCCTTCTGATCCCCACATTCGGCGGCGGTCTCACCGCTCTGTGGTGGGCGATGACCTTGATGATGACCGTCCGGCTGGTGACCCTCTGGCTGCGTGCCCGCTCGGGACGGTGGATCGTCACCGGCGCGACCCGCTGATCGGCTCTCCCGCTTGACCCGCCGAACGGCTCTCACGTTTCACGTGAAACAGACCCAGGCGCGACAAGCCCGGGAACGACCGGCCAAGGAATGACGAAGGGCCGCACCCATTGGGTGCGGCCCTTCACCTAGCTCTACTGAGCTGTGCCCTTAGGCAGCAACGACCTCGATGCCGAGCTTCGCAGCGACCTCGGGGTGCAGACGCACGGACACCTGGTGTCCGCCAAGCGTCTTGATCGCCGAGCCGAGCTCAACGCGACGCTTGTCGACGTCCGGACCACCGGCAGCCTTGATCGCCGAGGCGATGTCGGCCGGGGTGACGGAGCCGAAGAGACGGCCGGCGTCGCCGGAGCGAACAGCCAGACGAACCTTGACGGCCTCGAGCTTGGCCTTGATCTCGTTGGCCTGCTCGATCGTCGCGATCTCGTGGATCTTGCGGGCGCGGCGGATCTGCGCCACGTCCTTCTCGCCACCCTTGGTCCAGCGGATGGCAAAGCCACGCGGAACCAGGTAGTTACGGGCGTACCCGTCCTTGACGTCAACGACGTCGCCTGCAGCACCGAGGCCGGAGACCTCGTGGGTGAGGATGATCTTCATGATTCGGTCACCCTTCCCTTATCGCGCGGTGGACGTGTAGGGCAGCAGCGCCATCTCACGGCTGTTCTTGACTGCCGTGGCGACGTCACGCTGGTGCTGCGTGCAGTTGCCGGTGACGCGGCGGGCACGGATCTTGCCGCGGTCGGAAATGAACTTCCGCAGCATGTTCGTGTCCTTGTAGTCCACGTACTGGGTCTTGTCCTTGCAGAACGCGCAGACCTTCTTCTTAGGCTTGCGCACAGGCGGCTTCGCCATGGTGTTTCTCCTGTGTGATCAAGAAGTGGGGGTACGAGCTGCCCTAGAAGGGCGGCTCGTCCGAGTAGCCGCTGCCGGAACCAGCAGATCCGCCGGTGCCGCCGGAGCTTCCGCCCCAGCTGCCTCCGCCGCCCTGCTGACCCCCGCTTTGCTGGCCGCCGGCCGGCGCGCTGGTGGCCCACGGGTCGTCGGCGGGAGCACCGCCGCCGCCCTGCTGGCCGCCGGCACCGGGACCGCCGCCCCAGTTGCCGCCGCCCTGCTGGCCACCGCCGTATCCACCCTGGCCGCCCTGGCCCTGGCCACCGCGACCTGTGGTCTTGGTGACCTTCGCCGTGGCGCTCTTCAGGCTGGGGCCGACTTCCTCGACGTCCAGCTCGTAGACCGTGCGCTTGACGCCCTCACGGTCCTCGTAGGACCGCTGCTTCAGCCGGCCCTGCACGACAACGCGCATGCCTCGCTGGAGCGACTCCGCGACGTTCTCCGCCGCCTGACGCCAGACCGAGCAGGTGAGGAACAGGCCCTCACCGTCCTTCCACTCATTGGTCTGCCGGTCGAAGATGCGGGGAGTGGACGCGACACGGAACTTCGCGACCGCCGCACCGGACGGGGTGAAGCGCAGCTCGGGGTCGTCGACGAGATTGCCGACGACCGTGATGACGGTCTCGCCTGCCATGGGTGAACCTCTCGGCGGGGATTGCTTCTGGCTGCTTGCTGCTACTCGAACCCGATGACCGCTGAGCTAGAAGCTCAGTGGGTCTCGGGGCGGAGGACCTTGGTCCGGAGGACCGACTCGTTCAGGTTCATCTGTCGGTCGAGCTCCTTGACGACTGCGGGCTCAGCCTGCAGGTCGATGACCGAGTAGATGCCCTCAGGCTTCTTCTTGATCTCGTAAGAGAGACGACGACGGCCCCAGGTGTCGACCTTCTCAACCTTTCCGTTGCCCTCGCGGACGACGGAGAGGAAGTTCTCGATCAACGGGGAGACAGCGCGCTCCTCGAGATCGGGGTCGAGGATGACCATCACCTCGTAGTGACGCATGTGGAACCCACCTCCTTTGGACTCAGCGGCCACGGTCGTTCCGTGGCAGGAGGGTCGTGATGCGTAAGCACTTGTGTCTCCGAGTAAAACAGCCGCCACTGACAACGCCCTCCATGGAGAGGAAGCTGCCGAGCCGGCTCGGGGCAGACACAGGTGCAGACCGTCCAGACTACCCGCAGAGGGGCTTCCGGTTGAAATCCGGTGCTCAGGAGACGCAATCTGTACACATCGGGTGTGAGCGGCGCTACAGTGCGCCGCCTTCAGGCCGGGAGGTTCTCCATGGCACACGCAATGCGACCCCGTTCTTCCGTCTCCCTCCTCGCCACGGACGGCAAGGCTCATCCACTCCAGGACAGCCTCATGGCGGTGACCCTGGTGCTGGGTGCCGTCGCCTTCGTGACGGCGATGTTCCACAACCTGCACCTGATCAGCTCGTGGGCCGGACTGATCGGAATCCTTACGGGTGCCTACGGGCAGTACGTCTCGGTGACCACACGCGAGAGGTTCCCGCTGATCGTCGGGCTCGGCGCATCGGCCATCGGGTTCTTCCTCGGAATGGCCCACGGCGGCCTCTTCGGCGGCGTGATCGGCTGAGAGGTCTCTCACCCGGGTGCCGAGCCCGGTCCCGTAGTGCCAGAACGGGCGCTCCTCGGTCACAGTAGGCTTCGGCGCGAGAGCCGGAGCCCCTGACCGATGGGGACACACCTGCCGAGGAGCGCCCCGCATGAGCCTGACCCTGAGGACCATCAGCCGAGAACAGCATCTGGCATACATCCAGAGCCTGCCCTCGGCCAGTCACTGCCAGGTCCCGGCGTGGGCTGACGTGAAGACCGAATGGCGCTCGGAGAACCTGGGATGGTTCGACAAGAGCGGCGAGATGGTCGGCGCCGGCTTGGTCCTGTACCGCCAACTGCCCAAGATCAAGCGGTATCTCGCGTACCTGCCCGAGGGCCCGGTCATCAACTGGTACGCCCCGAACCTGGACGACTGGCTCCAGCCGATGCTCGCCCACCTCAAGCAGCAGGGCGCCTTCTCCGTGAAGATGGGCCCGCCCGTCGTCATCAGGCGCTGGGACTCGGCCGCCATCAAGTCCGGTATCCAGGACCCGGATGTGAAGCGCCTGCGCGATGTCGAGGCCACTCACATCGAGCCCCGCGCCTTCGAGGTCTCGGACCGGCTGCGCAAGATGGGCTGGCAGCAGGGCGAGGACGGCGGCGCCGGTTTCGGTGACGTACAACCCCGCTACGTCTTCCAGGTGCCGCTGGCCAACCGCTCCCTCGAAGACGTGCTCAAGGGCTTCAACCAGCTGTGGCGCCGCAACATCAAGAAGGCCGACAAGGCCGGTGTCGAGGTCGTTCAGGGCAGCTACGAGGACCTCGCCGAATGGCAGCGCCTGTACGAGATCACTGCCGTGCGTGACCATTTCCGGCCACGCCCGCTCTCCTACTTCCAGCGCATGTGGAAGGTCCTCAACTCCGAGGACCCCAACCGCATGCGGCTGTACTTCGCGCGGCACAACGGGGTGAACCTGTCCGCGGCGACGATGCTCGTCGTCGGCGGGCACGTCTGGTACTCGTACGGCGCGTCCGACAACATCGGGCGTGAGGTCCGGCCCTCGAACGCGATGCAGTGGCGCATGCTGCGCGACTCGTACGCGATGGGCGCGACGGTCTATGACCTGCGCGGCATCAGCGACTCGCTGGACGAGACCGATCACCTCTTCGGCCTGATCCAGTTCAAGGTCGGCACCGGCGGCGAGGCAGTCGAATACGTCGGCGAGTGGGACTTCCCGCTCAACAAGCTGCTGCACAAGGCACTCGACATGTACATGTCGCGCCGCTGATCCCGGCGGTGGAGACGGCACCGCTGCCGAATTCGGTGTCATTCGCTTCAATGGACGCTTCAGTACGTTCTGCATACCTCTGATACACCGCAGCCACAAGAAAGGTTCCGGGCCGGCCATGGCGCTCTCCCTCTACGTAGACACCGCGCGCTGGCGGGCGCACCAGAAGTCCGTGCTCGACCAGTTCCCCGGTCTCGTACCGGTCTGCAAGGGCAACGGATACGGCTTCGGCCACGAGCGGCTCGCCGATGAGGCGATCCGCTTCGGCTCCGACACGCTCGCCGTCGGAACCACCTACGAGGCAGCTCGTATCAAGGACTGGTTCAGCGGCGACCTGCTCGTCCTCACTCCCTTCCGGCGGGGCGAGGAGCCGGTGCCGCTCCCCGACCGCGTCATCCGTTCGGTCTCCTCCGTGGACGGTGTGCACGCGCTTGTGGGCGCACGGGTCGTCATCGAGTGCATGAGCTCGATGAAGCGCCACGGTGTGAAGGAGGAGGAGCTGGGGCAGCTGCACGCCGCCATCGAGGACGTACGACTCGAAGGCTTCGCCCTGCACCTGCCGCTGGACCGCACGGACGGCTCGGACGCGGTCGAGGAAGTCATCGGCTGGATGGACCGGCTGCGCGCGGCCAGGCTGCCGCTGCACACCATGTTTGTCAGCCATCTGCGGGCCGAGGAACTGGCGCGCCTGCAGCAGCAGTTCCCGCAGACCCGCTTCCGCGCCCGCATCGGTACGCGGCTCTGGCTCGGCGATCACGAAGCGACCGAGTACCGGGGTGCCGTCCTCGATGTCACGCCGGTCGTCAAGGGTGACCGTTTCGGCTACCGCCAGCAGAAGGCGGCGTCCGACGGCTGGCTGGTCGTCGTGGCGGGCGGTACGTCTCACGGCGTCGGTCTGGAGGCCCCCAAGGCCCTGCACGGCGTGATGCCGCGCGCCAAGGGGGTGGCCCGGGCCGGCCTGGCTACGGTCAACCGGAATCTCTCGCCGTTCGTCTGGGCAGGCAAGCAGCGCTGGTTCGCTGAGCCCCCGCACATGCAGGTGTCGATCCTGTTCGTGCCGTCGGACGCGCAGGAGCCGAAGGTCGGAGACGAGCTGGTGGCCCATCTGCGCCACACGACCACCCAGTTCGACCGCCTCGTCGACCGCTGATCCCCGGGAGGTCCGGCCCGCCGCACTTCAGTCGGCGGTCGGCCCTCGCGCGGCTCCCCACTCCACACGCGGCCCCTCGGTCATGTGCGCCGCGTGCCGTGCCGGATGCGGCGCCTCTCCGAGTACGAACACGTCCGGCGCGTTGTCGAACACACCGCCCGACGGATCGTCGGACCCGTCGCGCCGTACGGGGTCGCGTTCCGGCATGAGGATGTCCCGGACGACGACGGCGCAGATGTACAGCGTCCCCAGCAGGTGCAGGACGATCGCGATCTGGTAGCCCTCTTCCGGCAGCCCCTGGTGCTTGTCGCCGCTGGTCGTGTACGCGAGGTACAGCCAGATCCCCAGGAAGTACATGCACTCGCATGCCTGCCAGATGAGGAAGTCGCGCCAGCGCGGCCTGGCCAGTGCGACAAGCGGAATGAGCCAGAGCACGTACTGGGGTGAATACACCTTGTTCGTCAGGACGAAGGCCGCGACGAGCAGAAGCGCGAGCTGCGCGAAACGCGGCCGGCGCGGGGCGGCCAGGGTCAGTCCCGCCAGCGCCAGGACGGCCACCACCATCAGCAGCGTCGACCCCAGGTTCACCGTCTCGACATCGATCGCCACGCCCGTGCGCTGGGTGATGATCAGCCAGAAGGAACCGAAGTCGAGCGGCCGTTCCTGGTTGAAGGTGTAGAACTTCTTCCACCCTTCAGGGGCGAACACCATCACGGGCAGGTTGACCGCCAGCCAGGCGGCGGCCGCACCCAGCGCGGCGTGGAAGAACGCCCGCCACTTCCCCGCCCGCCAGCACAACAGCAGGACCGGCCAGAGCAGCAGCGCGGGGTAGAACTTGGCGGCCGTGGCCAGACCGATGAGGATGCCGAACGCGAGGGCGCGCCCCCGGGACCACATGAGCATCGCCGCGGCCGTCAGGGCGACGGCCAGCAGGTCCCAGTTGATCGTGGCGGTGAGCGCCAGGGCGGGCGCCAGGGCGACCAGCAGGCCGTCCCAGGGGCGGCGCCGGTGCGTACGCGCGACGCACACCGCGGCGACGACGGCGCAGACCATCAGCATGCCCGCGTTGACCATCCAGTACATCTGCTCGCGCTGCTGGGCGGGGTCGCTGTCGGGCGTCAGCGTCAGCCAGGACGCGACCTGCATGAACAGACCGGTCAGGACGGGGTACTCGAGGTACTCCATGTCGCCGGTGAGCCGGTCGAAGTACGGCACGAGACCTTCGGCGAAGCCGCGGCCGATGTACAGGTGCGGAATGTCGGAGTAGCAGGCGTGCGTGTACTGCGAGGTGGTGCCCCTGAACCAGGCCCATTCGTAGCAGGGGATCTTCTGCACCATGCCGAGTGCGAACATCCCGATCGCGACCAGCGCGATGACGCGCACAGGCGTCAGCGGGCCCCTGCCGAGCAGAGCCCAGCGTCCCACTCGCCCGCCGATCAGTTCACTGCCGGCCGCGGCGATCTCGTCCTGGTGCGTGGGCCGTACGACGGGCCGCTCCTGATGCACGCTCGTGTCTTCTGCGCTTGGCATGCCGCACATCCTGCCGTACGGGACTCTGCGCTAGGTGTGGCCCGCCCCGGGACACGGCGAGGGCCGCCGCACCGGGTGGTGCGGC
>NZ_JBHUUV010000058.1:0-31935 GCF_042670885.1 Streptomyces sp. NPDC057136 | reverse complement strand
TCGTTTGGATCAGGCCGGATCAGGGAGCGGGGTCTGGTGCGTGCAGCTGCAAGGCGGAGGATTGAGGCATGGCGAATGGGGCCTCCCCTGCTCGAGCGGAGCCGAGAGCTCGGGGAACATGGTGATTGACGACAACGCCGCAGATGCACGTGCCGGACCCCGCGAGCCCGGCCTGATCCAAACGAGAGGCCCTAGGTGCGCCGGGTCAGTCCTCGGCCCCGAGCGCCGCGTAGTCGTACATGCCGAACGACCCCGTGACGAAGACGTTCCTGGCGTTCGGGTGCCGGTAGAGCAGCGAGCGCGGATAGAGATAGGGCACGATCACCGCGTGTTCCATCGTCAGCCGGTCGATGCGCTGCCAGATCTTCGCCCGCTCGACCGCGTCGGCGCACGTGGCGCCCCGGTCCAGCAGCTCGTTGATCTCGGGATCGTCGAGCTCACCCATGTTCTGGTTGCCGCGCTCCTTGATGGCCCGGCCGTCGACGATCTGCTGGAGGAAGCCGTAGCCGTCGGGGAAGTCGGCGCCCCAGCCGAACATGATGATCCCGATGCCGTGCTCGGCCAGATAGGACGGCGAGCCCCCGTAGACCTCGAAGTAGTCGCCCGACGGGAAGTCCAGCACCTCGGCCTCGATGCCGACGCGTGCCAGCCCCGCGGCGAGGGCTTCGGCGGCCCGGTACTCCTTGAGCCGGTCCTTGCGGGCGGCGATCTTCGTCTTGAAGCCGTTGGGCATGCCGGCCAGGGCGAGTTCGGCGCGCGCGGCCGCCAGATCGCCGGTGCCGTCGTCCCCGACCGGGTAGCGGTCGAAGGGCTCGTACCCGTCGATGGTGGGCGGGAGGATGGTCGTCGCGATGTCGCCGCCGACCGAACCGCCGTACGCCTCCTGCATGGCCAGCTTGTCCGTGGCGAACTGCACGGCGCGGCGGCAGTGCACGTTGTCGAACGGCGCGATGTTGCTCGACAGGCAGTAGATCCAGGTGAACCCGGTGAGCGGGTTGTCGGCGTTGGCCCGCAGCTCCGGGTCGGCCAGGATGCGCTCCTGGGCCAGCGGCTGGACGCCGAAGCCGGCCAGGTCGACGTGGGCCTCACCGGAGATGAGCATCCGGTCGACCTCGTGCGGCTCGACTCCGAGCAGCACCTCGATCCGCTGGGCGCGCTGGTGGCGGACCGGGTCGGTGGACCGGTCCCAGTGCGGGTTGGGCTCCAGCACGGCGAGCTTGCCCCGGGTGTACGAAGCGACCCGGTAGGGGCCGGTGGCGACCGGGCCCACCGCGTATCCCGCGCCGGTGTCCAGGTGGCGCGGGACCGGGGTCGTGCTGGGCATGGTCGCCAGCAGGTCCATGCCCGCGAACGGCTCACGCAGCCGGAAGATCAGGGTCCGGTCGTCCGGGGTCTCCAGCGTGACGGGACCGTCGACGTCGGGCTCCCGCCAGGGGCCGCCGTACTCGGTGCCCAACAGCTGCCGGAAGTACGTCGGCCCGACGCCGAGCACGTCGGTGCCGTAGTTGCTCCTGGCGATCGCGTACTTGATGTCGCCGGACGTGACGGGGGAGCCGTCCTCGTACTTCAGGCCTTCGCGCAGCCGGTACGTCCAGGTCCGACCGCCGTCGGACGACTCGCCCAGGCTCTCGGCCAGGTCGGGCACGAGCCGCTGCCCCGCCTTGCCCGGAGCGGTGTCGAACGTGACCAGGGTCCGGCCGATGAGCCGCAGGAAATTCCAGGTGTACGCGTAGTAGGTGTTCCCCGGGTCCAGTGAGTCGAAGTCGTCGGTGCGTACCAGTCGGAGTGTGCCCCCTGTTGCGGTGGTCGGCCGGACCACACCGTGCACACCGGCATCGAAGCCGCTGCCGGTCTCAGTCGGCTTACTGGTCGTCATCTCCTGTAGCCCTCCCTCGCGTTGCTCTTCCGCACACATCCTGTGCGCGGGATTTCGTGCGGCGGTACGGCTGCCGGGTCCGCGCATAGCGGGCGACGGGTCGGCATAGCGTCGGTACGGTGACCGGATCAGGCCTGGTCCGTCGGGCGGATGAAGATTTCGTTGACGGTCGCGTGCTCCGGTGCCGTCACCGCGTACCGGACCGCCTCGGCGATGTCCGCGCTCTGCAACTGGCGGATCTTCGTCACCCGCTCCTGGATCGCCGCCTTCGACGGGGCATGCGTGATGTGGTCGCGCAGCTCGGTCTCGACGGTGCCCGGCTCGATGACCACGACGCGTACCCCGCGCTCGGTGACCTCCTGGCGCAGGCCCTCGCTGAAGCCGTTCACCGCGAACTTGCTGGCGTTGTAGGCGGCGCTGCCCCGGCCCACCACACGCGCGGCGACCGAGGAGATCTGCACGACCGTGCCCCGGCTGCGCAGCAGGTGCGGCAGTGCCGCATGCGTCATGTACATCAGGCCGAGGACGTTGACGTCCATCATGCGGGTCCAGTCCGTGGTGTCCGCGCCCTCCACGGGGCCCAGCAGCATCAGACCGGCGCTGTTCACGAGGACGTCGAGGGAGCCGAGCGTCTCCACGGTCGAGGCGACCGCGGCGTGGACCGCCTGCTCGTCGGCGACGTCGAGCGGGAGGACGAGCACGGTGGCGCCACCGGCCTCCAGCTCCGTGCGCAGCGCCTCCAGCCGGTCGGTGCGGCGTGCGGCGATGGCGACCTTCGCTCCCTCGGCGGCCAGCGCGCGTGCGGTGGCCTCACCGATGCCGGAGCTTGCGCCGGTGACGAGCGCGACCTTTCCCTGCAGAATTCCGGACATGTGTAACCCCCAGTGTGCGAGCCGGTGTGTTCCCTTGAAATGCTTATGCGCATCGGTGCGGAATCGGTGACGTTATCAGCCTGGTCACCGCGCGTGAATACCCATTGTCACCACGGGTTATGTGCACTCCACGCCGGTTATGCACAGTGCGCCCGTGCAGGAGACGCGCGTCCGCCATATCGGGCAGATTGTGACAGCGATCCCACGTCGGCATGACCTTTGTGTACTGATGGGCGGAACATGATGCGAGACGATGTAGCGGTCCAGGACGGGAAGGCGGCACCGTCCTACCCGATGCTCCGGGGCTGCCCGGTCGATCCGCCGCCGCAGCTCGCCGAGTTGAGGGCGGGCCGGGCGGCGAGCCGCGTGACGCTGTGGGACGGCAGCCAGGTGTGGCTGGTGACCGCGCACGCCCATGTCCGCGCCGTGCTCGGTGACCGCCGATTCACCGCGGTGACCAGTGCTCCCGGATTTCCCATGATGACGCCCACATCGCAGTTGGTACGGGCCCAGCCGAAATCCGCCTCGTTCATCCGCGCGGACGATCCGGAGCACTCGCGGCTGCGTTCGATGCTCACGCGTGAATTCCTTCAGCGTCGCGCCGATGAAATGCGTCCGATGCTCCGGGAAATGCTGGACGAAATTCTTTCGGAGTTGGTCACCGGTGAACGCCCCGTCGATCTCGTGGCGAATCTGACGATCCCCGTGCCGTCCCGCGTCATCGCCGCGATGTTCGGCATACCCGCGGGCGAGCGGGCCCTCATGGAGGACCGCAGCGCCATTCTGATCGACCGCGGCTACACCCCCAAGCAGGTGGCCGCCGCCCGCGACGAACTGGACGGCTTCCTGCGCGAGCTCGTCGAGTCACGCATCCGGGAGCCCGGCGACGATCTGATCAGCCGGCTGGTCGTCGACCAGGTGCGCCAGGGCAAGCTCGACATCGACGAGATGGTCCCGATGTGCCGGCTGCTGCTGGTCGCCGGACACGGCACGACCACCAGCCAGGCCGGTCTCAGCCTGCTGAGCCTGGTCACCGACAAGGGCCTTGCCACATCGCTGCGCGAGGATCCGGAGCTGCTGCCCGCGGCCGTCGAGGAACTGCTGCGCTTCCACTCCATCGTGCAGAACGGACTGGCCCGCGCCGCCACCGAGGACGTACAGCTCGGCGACACGGTCATCAAGGCCGGCGAGGGCATCGTGCTGTCGCTGTCCGCGGGCAACCGCGACGAGCAGCTCTTCCCGTCCCCCGACACCCTGGACCCGCACCGCGACGCCCGCAGGCACCTGGCGTTCGGCCACGGCATCCACCAGTGCCTCGGGCAGTGGCTCGCCAAGGCCGAGATCGAGGAGATGCTCGCCGCCGTACTGCGCTGGATGCCCGGTGTGCGCCTCGCCGTGCCCTTCGAGGAGCTCGACTTCCGTCACGAGGTGTCGAGTTACGGTCTCGGCAGCCTCCCGGTGACCTGGTGAGCGCCCCCGGCCGGCTGACCGTCACCGTCGACGGAACCGCCTGCTGCGCCATGGGCCGGTGCGCGGCGACGGAGCCCGATATCTTCGGCCAGGACCCCGACACCGGCACCGTGGTGCTGCTCGACCCCACCCCGCCGCCCGCGCTCCACGAAGGAGCGCGGCTGTGCGCGGACCTGTGTCCGTGCGGCGCCATCACGGTCACCGAGAACTGACCGGACAAGGAGTGAAGATGACCGAAGTCCCTGGTACCACCACGTCCGTCCGGACCACGGCCGCGGAGGAACTCGCCGAGGACAGCTCTCCCCTGGCCGCCCCCTGCCGCTGGGCGATGGAGCTGCTGACAGCGCCGGACCTCCCGTCGGAGGAGGACATGGCGCCGTCCCTGGTGCCCGGCTTCCTCGACAAGTACCCCCGGGGATTCACCGCGACCCTGGACGAGTGGCGCAAGCTCGGCCCGTTCACCGTGTCGACGTACCAACCCGTCGCCCACAAGGGCTGGTTGGTCCTCACCGACCCGTCCGGCCGGGATTTCTCGCTCACCGTGATCATCGACTCGACCGGTCTGGTCCGCATCCTGCACCTCCAGCCGGACATCTTCGTCCCCGAGATACGCGACTGGGCCGACCTCGACGAAGCACTGCGCATCGAGGGAGTCACCTCCTCGGTGCTGGCCGTCCGCCTCGAAGAGGGCCGGCACATCGTGCTCCACGAGAAGGACGCCCATCAGGCGCTGCCCACCGGCTCGGCGTACAAGCTCTACCTGATGCGGGCCCTCATCCACGCCATCGACAACGGTGAGCTCGACTGGGACGACGAGGTGATCACCCGGCCCGACCTGCGCAGCCTGCCCACCGGCGACATGCAGGAACTGCCGGACGGTACGCGGGTCCCGGTCCGCGAGACCGCGCACAAGATGATCGCGATGAGCGACAACACGGCCGCCGACCTCCTCGCCGACAAGGTCGGGCGCGAGGCCGTCGAACGGGCCGTGGTGGCTTCCGGACACCACGACCCCTCGCTGCTGCGGCCCTTCCTGTCCAGCCGCGAGGTCTTCGAGATCGGCTGGGGCGCGCACGGACTCCGCCGCGCCTGGGCCGAGGGCGACGAGGCGGCTCGTAGGGAACTGCTGCATCAGGTCGCCAAGCCGCTCACCGTGCGCGGCTCCGACCTGGGCGAGACGGTCCACCAGCTCGGCCTGGACTGGCACATGAGCGCGTACGACGTGTTCCGGGTCCTCGAAGCCCTCGTGCAGGACGGTGCACGGGACGCGAGCGGGACGGTCGACGCCATCCTGACCGCCTACCCCGGCATCCTCGTCGACCCGAAGAAGTGGTCCAAGGCCGTCTTCAAGGGCGGCTCCTGCCCCGGCGTCATGATGTTCTGCTGGCTCCTGGAGGACCACAAGGGCACCCCGCACGTCCTGGTGCTGCAACAGGCCGCCGACGAGCAGAAGCTCATCGGCGACGGCCAGTTGCTGCGCAGGCTGGGTGCGAAGGTCATCGAGTCCGGGCTTCTGGAAGGCAAGAAGGAACCCACTCCGTGAGCACCAGGGACCGGCTGCTCGCCGTCCTCGTCGCGGTGCTGTGGGGGCTGAACTTCCTCGCCGTGCGGGTGGGTCTCGACCACTTCCCGCCGTTCTTCCTCGCCGCGCTGCGCTTCCTGGTCCTCGCGGTGCCCGTGGTCCTGTTCGTGCCCCGCCCGCAGGTGCCGCTGCGCTGGCTGCTGGGGTACGGACTGGGCTTCGGCGCCATGCAGTTCGGGCTGCTCTTCCTGGCCATCGACAACGGAATGCCCTCGGGCCAGGCATCCGTGGTGGTGCAGGCGGCGGCCCCGCTGACCGTGCTGCTCGGCGCGGTCCTGCTGCACGAGCGGCTGTCGTGGCAGCAGCTGGCCGGGATGGCGGCGGCGGTCCTGGGGCTGACGGTGATCGCCGTGGACCGGGCCAGGACCGCGGCGCTGCTGCCGCTCGTCCTGACCCTGCTGGCGGCGCTCGGCTGGGCGCTCGGCAATCTCGCCAGCCGGCAGGCCAGGCCCGAGCGTCCGCTGCGCTTCGCGCTGTGGATGTCCGTGGTGCCGCCCCTGCCGCTGCTTGCCCTGTCCGCCGTCATGGAGGGACCGGGCACGGGCTGGCGGGCCCTCGGCGGCGCGTTCGACGCGGAGGGCTGGCCCGGCCTGGTGGCGCTGCTGTACATCGCGCTGGCGGGTTCCGTGGTGGGCTCGGGCATCTGGACGGCGCTTCTGAAGCGGTACGAGGCCGGGACCGTGGCCCCGTACTCGATGCTCGTGCCGGTCGTCGGGATCGCGGCGGCCTGGCCGGCGCTCGACGAGCAGCCGAGCGCCCTGTCACTGGCAGGGGCCGCGATCGTGGTCGTCGGTGTGCTGGCCGGAATGGGGCTCGGCCTGCCGAAGCGCCCCCACGGCAAAGGCCCCGGCCCCGACGGGAAGCCGGGGCCGGGGCCGGGGCCGGTGGTGGCTCAGTCGGACGAGCCGACCCCGAAGGTCCAGGACACCCAGCGGTCCTGAGGCACGAAGCCCATCGCGCTGTTGACGGCGATCATCGAGTGGTTGTCCTCGGCGTTCGCCGTCTCCAGCAGCCGTACCGCGGGCTCCTGCCGCAGCACGTTCTCCAGGTTCGAGAGCTTCAGGAGCAGCCCCAGCCGGTGGCCGCGGTGGCCCCGGTGGACGACCGTCATGCCCTGGAGCGCGTACTCCGGGTTGCCGGTGGTCTTGGAGACGCTGGTGTATCCGGCCAGCGTTCCGCTCGCCTCGTGCACGACACCGGTGTGGTACGCCCGCCGGCCCCGTCCCACGCGCATGGTCTCGAAGGCGCGGGCGTAGCTCGTCTCGACCTCCTGGTCGGGCTCGGGCTCCGCACCGGTGTCACCGAGGGACTGCTCCAGCAGCGAGACCGGCACGGCGTAGGCGTCGGGGGTGACGGTGCCCCAGCGGACCAGGCTGTAGCCCTCGGGCAGAGCGGGTACGCCGTCGGCCAGCGGGTCGTGGCCGCGCAGATCGAGCCACTGGTGCAGACCCGACGGGCCGTCCGCCCGAGCCCCGCCCAGCGCGGCGACGAACGCCGAGGGGGCGGGGTCGCGCGCCGGGCCGCCCTCCAGCGCCTCGACGGTCATGCCGGCGAGCGTGGTGCGCCCGTGCTCGGCGGCCAGTTCCAGGGCCCGGCCGAACAGGGCGCGGCCTATCCCGCGGCGGCGCAGTTTGGGGTGGACGAGGAGCTGGTCCACCCGGGCCACCGGCGCGCCGTTCGGCAGGCCGATCCGCAGCGCGCCGACGACCTGCCCGTCGCGCAGGGCGACCCAGTCCTCCAGCGCGGTGGCCGGCGGGGCGAACCGCAGGGAGCCGATCATGTCGACGGGGCAGGGCGGCGCGGACCCGGGGACGTCGTCGGCGGCCTCCGCCATCAACTGGAGCCACTGGCCCGCCGTGTCGTCGTCGTCCGCGCTCAGCGGGATGAAGCGGAGCTCCGGTGTGCTGTCGGTCATGGAGTGGTCTCCCGGTCGAGGTGGTCGAGGCCCATGGCTTGGATGTCGTACAGCCCGAAGGCGGGCTGGACGTAGACGTTGGTGACCCAGGGATTGCGGAAGGACAGCGTTTTGTCGTGGACCAGCGGAAGGATCACGGCGTGTTCCATGACCAGTCTCTCGACCACCCGCCACAGCCGGGTGCGTTCGGCCGGATCGGTGGTGTGCAGGCTCCGGTCGATCAGTTCGTTGATCTCCGGGGCGTCCAGCTCGGCGATGTTCCAGTTCCCGCCGTTCCGCTTGATCTGGCGGCCGTCGACGAGCGGGGCGAGGAACCCGTACTCGGTCGGGAAGTCCGCACCCCAGTCCGTGACGACGAGCCCCAGGTTGTGCTTCCGGATGGTCTCCGGTGAGCCCGCGCCCAGGCTGAAGTAGCTGGCGACGTCCAGTTCCTTGACCGTCAGCCGGATACCGACCCTGGCCAGCGATTCGACGACCGCGTCGGCGACCAGCCGGAACTTCCCGCGCTGGGTGCCGATCACCGCGTCGAAACCGTCCGGCAGCCCGGCGGCCTCCAACTCCGCCCGTGCCTTGTCGAGATCGCCCCGCAGATCGGGCCCGGCCGGATAGCGGTCCAGGCCCTGGTGGGCGGGGAGCCGCGGCGGGAACAGCGCCGGGGTGAGGTCACCACCGGTGACGGGGCCGCCGCGGGCCTCCTGGAGCAGCAGCCGGTCCGCCGCGTAGTGCACCGCCCTGCGCACATGCACGTTGTCGAACGGCGGGATGTGCGGCTGGAGGGAGACGAAGTGCAGGAAGCTCGTGCGGGGGTTGTCCGTGTGGGTGCGCAGGATCTCGTCCGCCGTGACCCGCTGCTGCGCCGCGTGCTGGAGCCCGCGCCCTTCGAGGTTGATGTCGAAGACCCCGTCGATCAACTGCGCGTCGAGGTCGTCGAGACCCACCCCGATGGTCAGCTCCACCCGGTCGGGCAGAGCGGGCCGTACCGGGTCGGTGGCCCGGTCCCAGTACGGATTGCGCTCCAGATGCAGATACGCGCCGGGCCGGTGCTCCTCGATCCGGTACGGACCGCTGCACCGGGGGTCCTCCCCGTACCGCGCACCGGTGTCGGCGTGCCGGGGTACCGGGGACACACAGGGCTGGGCCATCAGATGGTCGAAGTCGGCGAACGGGCTGCGCAGCCGGAAGACGATGGTGCGCGCGTCGGGCGTCTCGATGGACTCCAGGGGCTCGCTGCTCCGGTACGGCCCCGGGTAGGGCCGCGCCGGGTCGTCCAGGAGCGGCACGAGATACGTCGGGCCGCCCGGCAGCACGTCCTGGGCGAAGACCCGCTGCACGGCGTAGCGCACATCGTCCGAGGTGATCGGGGAACCGTCGTCGAACCGCAGGTTCTCGCGCAGTCGGTACGTCCATGTCCTGGCCCCGTCGCTCGCCAGCCCGGGACTCTCGGCCAGGTCCGGGACCGGGACGAGCCCGGCGGGGCCGGGGTCCGTGGGGTAGGCCATCAGCGTGCGGTTGAGCATCCGCTGCAACAGCCACACCCACACGTAGTACGTACGGGCGGGGTCGAGGGAGTCCACGTCCGCCGACGACACCAGGCGCAGCGTTCCGCCGCGCCGGTCCGAGGGGTTCACCATCGCTCCGACGGCGGCGTCCCAGCCGGCGCCGGGAACCGTCGCGGTCGGGTGTTGGGTGCGGGCACTCATCGGGGTGCGGTCCTCCGGTCCTTGTCCGTACGGGGAAGGCGCAGCAGGTACGAGCGCTCCTCGCTGGCCTGGCAGCCACGCGCCAGCTTCGCCTCGACGCTGCCGATTCCGGCGTGCAGCACGGAGACACCGGCCTCGGCCGCGGCTTCGAGCACCCGGTAGTACAGGACGTCGTAGTAGAGCGGCAGCTTGCCCTGGGCCTCGTAGTCGAAGCCGGCACGGTGGCCGAACCAGTGCTCCTCGCCGCGGGCCCGGGAGCGCAGGACCATGCCGAAGCCGATGATGCTGCCGTTCTGCCGGGCCACGGAGACCATGACGTCGTCGCCCATCACATCGGCGATCCAGGACAGCAGACCGGCGGAGTGCTCCGGGCTCGCCGGATTGCCGTACTTCTTGAGGAGGTTGGAGTCCAGCTCGCCCAGGCGCGGCACCAACTCCTGCGTCAGGGCTTCGACGGTGACCTCCACCCCGGCTTCGGCCAGGGCACGGCGCTCCAGACGTACACGCCGGCGCCGGTGCTTGCTCATCCCGGCGAGGAACTCGTCCCAGCCGCCGGGCGGAATGGGCAGCCAGGCGTAGTGCGCGGAGGTGTGCGAGCGGTAGCCGCGGCTCTCCAGCAGCTCGACGAGTGTGATGTCACGGACGTCCACGTGCGGGAAGCAGACCGAGGCCGCCTTCCGCTCCTCGGCGAGCCCTTCGGCGTGATCGAGGAGCGCCGCGAGGTCCTCGGGCCGGGCGCCGGGGCCGGCGAGCATCCGGGTGCGTCCGAGGTGCCGGCCCCCGCACACCAGCGAGGGCAGCAGGGACGACGCGTCGCCGTCCGCCACCTCGGCGAGGATGCTCTCCGCCTCCGGGACGCCCTCGTCGGCGGCCCGGGAGAGCATCGCGTCGGGCCGGGCGAGCAGCCAGGGCACCGAGTCGGTCGCCCAGGCCGCGACGAGCCCGGCGACGGGCGCCCCGTCGCGGTGCTGCACGAGGAAGTCCATCGTGGTGCCGGAGTTGCGCTCCTGCACCGCCAGCCAGCGCGGCGTCTGGAAGAAGTCCTCCACGCCCGCGACATCGTTCCACCCCATGCCCACGAGCGCGGCGGCATCCGGGGCCGCCCGGACGCCGTCCAGGCCCTGCACGTCGTGCGGGAGGCTCACGCCTGCTCCTCCTCGACGACGAAGTCGAGGTACGAGGCGGCCTTGTCGGCGAGCGCCTGCGCTTCGAGCCGGTCGGGGCCGTTGCAGTAGGTGAAGCCGACGCAGGAGGAGTTGTCCATGCGCTGGAGGAGCGCGTCGCCCTTCTCCACGTGCAGCAGCACCTGGACGCCCGGCACCGCCTCGGCGGCCTCCACACCGTCGACCCGCTTCAGTGTGCCGCGCTTCGCCGGGTAGATCATGCGGACGGCGGCGCCGCCGGAATGCACGACGGGCTCGATCGCCGGGGTCGCGCCGATGGTCAGCAGCCAGGCGTCCAGGATGGGGCTGCGGCCGGTGACATCGGTGACCAGCATCGTCATACAGCTGGACGGCGTACGGGGGTTGGCCTCGATGATCCGCCAGCCCGACTCGGTGTGCCGGACCTCGGTGTGGCAGGGCCCGTGCCGGTACCCGATGGCTTCCAGGGTCTGGCGGACGACGGAGTAGAGCTCATCGCGCGACGCGTCGGAGAGCGGTACGGGGAAGGTGTGCCCGCACTCGATGTACGCGGGGTCGCCGAACAGGTCCTTCGACGTGACACCGAAGATGTGGGTGTAGCCGTCCACCGTCATCGTCTCGACGCTGACCTCGACGCCCTCGACGTACGTCTCCAGCAGGACGTCCCCGGAGCGCTGCTGGCCCCGCAGGCTCTTGCGTATGCCGGAGAGCTCGTTCCACGCCTCGGTCAGTTCGGCCATGTCGTCGACGCGGCGTACCCCGTAACTGATCGCCTCCGCCGGGGGTTTGGCGATCATCGGGAAGCCGAGCTTGCGCGCCGCGGCCTCCAGCCGGTCCTTGTCGCTGACCAGCACGTGAGGGATGTTGAACGGTACGTCGCCGAGCGCGACCCGCAGCCGGTCCTTGACGTTGGCGGTCTCCACGGCCTCCGGGTCGGGCCCCGGCAGGCCGAGCCGCTGAGCCGCCTGTGCGGCGATCACGGTGTGGTAGTCGGAGAACGAGGTCAGCCCGTCCACCAGAGGCTTGCCGTCCTTGCCCGTCACCGAGGCGAGGACCGCGTCGAGGTCGGTGGTGTCCACGTCGATCACCCGGTCGACGACCTGGGCGAGGGGGTGGGAGTCCCAGTCGTGGCCGTGGGTGTACCAGGAGCGGTCACCGGTCAGCAGCCACACCTCCAGGCCGTGCTCGCGGGCCTGGCGCAGGCCGAGGACGAATGGGTGGTTCTGCATGTGCTCGACGATGGCGATCCGTTTGTCCGCGAACTGCGCGTAGTCAGCCAGGGGTGTTGTCATCGAACCGCCTCCATGCGTCGGCCGTCGCTCACAGCGTGGGTATGGGGATCAGTTCAGCGGCTCGCTCACGGCAATGGCCATGAAGCGGCAGTGGTGCGCATAGGCCGTCTCCGAAGCGCATAGGCGGAGGCGACGATCGATTCTCGGTCAAGTTCCCGGGAGGAGGAGGGGGACAAGAGGGAGCGAATCCGGCGGAGGGAACGATGGGGGAATTGACGGTGGCCGGAACCTTTCAGCAATGAGAGGACGTAAAGCGCACCCGCGTATACCGTTCGAGCATGGCTCGACGACACGATTACTACAGTCCTGCCCCGCACGGAAAGCGGCGATCCACGGGAAGCCGTGTGCTGGTGGCCCTGTTGGTGCTGGCGGTGGTGTCAGGCGTCGGTTACTGGGGATACACCTCACTGGCCGGTGACGAAGGCGAGGACGATCCCGAAGTCACCGCCGCCGCGGCCCAGCTGGAGAAGTTCATCGGCGCCTGGGAGACGGGCGACGCGAAGGCTGCCGCTTCGTTCACGGACACCCCGTCGAATGCGGAATCGCTCATCACATCCGTGACGAAGAATCTGGAACCGTCGAAGACGGAGATCACTCCGGGTGACGGGGAGAAGAAGGCTTCCGGCGAAGTTCAATTCCCGTTCAACGTCGCGATGAAGATTCCGGGCGCCGCCGACTACACGTGGGACTCCCGGGCCAAAGTCCTGAAGAAGGACGGCGCCTGGCTGGTCGAGTTCAACACCCCCATGATCCATCCGAAGATGGCCGCCGGGCAGACGCTGGCCCTCCAGTCCCAGGAGCGAGCCTCCGTCCTCGATGCGAACGGCGACGAACTCCGGGCCGCCTCCGTGGTCGGCGCGGTCGATCCGAAGACCGGCAAGGGAATCTCAGGACTTGAGGCCCGTTACGACAAGCAGCTCTCCGGCGGGGCCGGCGGCGCGAAGTCCGTGGTGGTCGTCGACCGCAATTCCGGCCAGGTGGTGAAGGGGCTCACGAAGAAATCCGGAGCGAAACGTGAGCCGGTCAGGACGACCATCGATCCGAAGATCCAGGAAGCGGCGGCAGACGCACTGGAGGGAGTGTCGAAGAACGCGGCCATTGTCGCGATCGACCCCTCCACCGGGAACATCCTCGCGGCGGCCAACAAACCGGGCGGACAGAACCGGGCACTGAGCGGCCAGTATCCGCCGGGTTCCACATTCAAAGTCGTTACGGCGGCCGCCCTGCTGAAGCAGGGTATGCGCCCCGATGACCTGGCGGAATGCCCGAAGTTCGCCTATGTGGACGGTCAGCGGTTCGAGAACCAGGACCAGTTCGTACTCCCCGGAGGATCGACCTTCCGGGACTCCTTCGCCCATTCGTGCAATACCTTCTTCGTCAATTCGGCCGGAAAGCTGTCGGAGTCGGCGCTGAACGAAACCTCGCGGGCCTTCGGCATCGGCGGCTCGTGGGACGTCGGCGTCACCACGTACGACGGCAGTGTGCCGGTGGCCAACGGCGTCAACGACAAGGCGGCCTCGACCATCGGCCAGGCCCGGGTACTGGCCTCGCCGCTGGTGATGGCCTCGCTCGCGGCGACGGTGAAGGAGGGGGAGTTCAAGCAGCCGGTGCTGGTGCCGGACGCGGTGAAGAAGAAGTACGAGGCCACCGACAAGCTCGACCCGGGTGTGACGTCGGCGCTCCGCGAGATGATGCGGGCGACCGTCACCCGGGGCGCGGGCAAGTCGCTCCAGGGCATCACGGGAGAGCCGCACGCCAAGACCGGCACGGCGGAGTTCGGCGACGACACCCCGCTGCGTACCCACGCCTGGATGATCGGCTACCAGGGCGAGGGGAACATCGCCTGGTCGGTGCTGCTGGAGGACGGCGGCTCGGGCGGCTCGGACGCGGGCCCGATCGCGGCGAAGTTCCTGGGCAACCTGGTTTGACCGCCCAGTGCCCTGACCGGACGGGCTTGTTCTCCAAGCCCGTCGAGGAGGTCCCCCCATGCCTTTCAGGCAATGGGGGAGATTAAGGACCAAATGCGACCGGAGGCCGCGAAACCGGTCACAGCACCCGGCCCAGCTCAGCGCAGCGCGCCCGTGATGTCCAGCGGAACCATCGGCTGCGGCGTCAGCACCCGGCTAACCGTGACCGCGCGTCCTGCCGCGGCCTTGTCCAGCGCGGTGACCGCGGTCCTGGTCGGCGCCGCCCACAGGGGGTTCGTGGCGCCGGCCCGGAGGTCGGCGACCATGTCGTCGTGGTGGCTGGGGATGATCAGGGGCGGATCGCCGAGCACATCGAGCAAGCGGTCGAGGTAGCGGTGGACGCCGGAGTGGGCGGTCATGCTGATCACGGCGACGTCCGGGCGCAGGCCCTCCAGTTCGCGGGCGATGTAGTTGCTGGCGCCGGAGAGCAGCACGGATGGTCCGCCGTCGAAGGCGACCATGTACATCAGCGTTCCGCCCTCGGGCAGTTCGCCGAGCGTCGTGGGCCGCTTCGGCAGGGGCGCGGTGAGGACGTCGGGGGCGAAGTAGCCGTGATCCGCGCTCTGGCTGTGCAGGCTGGGGATCACCTGCACGGTGTAGCCGTCGAACTGGAGGTATTCGCCTCCCCGTACGGGGATCATGTCGGCGACCCGATCCGCGGGCGTGCCGAGCGCGGTGAGCAGATGCCGCGAGGTCAGGTCGCACAGGGTGCGGATGCGGTGCTTCCGCCACTGCGGGTGCGCCAGCAACTCGGGTACGTCGGCGATGTGGTCGAAGTGCCCGTGGCTGACGAGGACGAGCTCGGGAGGCCCCACGAGCTCTTCACCGGCCACCCGCGCCACCGCTGCCCGGTCCACGCGCAGGGGGAGCCGCGGATCGAGCGCGCCGTCCTCGCCCTGGTACGGCATACGGCTCAGATAGGGGTCGAAGAGCAGACTGCGGCCGCCGAAGGCGAGCTCCCAGCCGGCCACTCCGAGCCAGCGCATGCTCAGCCGGGTGGAGGCGATGTCGCGATCCGGCCGCCGTGGTGCCGACGCGGGCAGGACCGGGGCGGCCCCGGCGGTCAGTAGACCGGCGCTGCCGACCGCCAGCATCCTCTGGAGCACCGATCGCCGCATCCGCAGCATGCGCAAAACCTCCGTATGTCACCAAGTGTGATCAGGAGGGTACAGACGGTATGTGACGAGTCGGTGGCTTTAGGCCATGGGGCGGCGCCGTGTCCGGCAGCCGACGCCCCGCGGCCCGGTCCGGGCGGCGGGGCGTCGGGCCTTTCGTTTGGATCACGCCGGGCTCGCGGCCTTTCGCCCGGCGGAGGTGCCGGTCAGGTCGTGTACTCGGAGTTGAGGCGCACGTATCCGGGGGTGAGGTCGCATCCGTAGACGGTGAACTCGCCCTGGCCGATGCCCAGTCCGATGCTGATCAGCACCTCGTCGCCGCGCAGGTGATCGGCGATCTGCTTGCGCACCAGGGTGTCGTCCTCCGCGCTGCCGGCCGGGTAGACGTCGATGCCGCCGAAGCCGATGGAGACCTTCTCGGGGACGATGTCGGTGTCGTCCTGGCACTTGCCGATGGCCATGGCCACCCGGCCCCAGTTGGGGTCGCTGCCGTGTACGGCCGTCTTGACGAGCGGGGAGTTGACCACGGTCTTGCCCACCCGCTTGGCCTGCGCGGTGTCCCGTGCGCCGGTGACCCGGATCTCGATGAGCTTGCCCGCGCCCTCGCCGTCCTTGGCGATCATCCGGACCAGCGCCAGCGCCACCTCGTGCAGCGCCGCTTCGAACCCGGCCGCGTCCACGGGGCCCGCGAGGCCGTTGGCGAACACGGCGGCGGTGTCGCTGGTGGAGGTGTCGGTGTCGATGGACACCGCGTTGAAGGTGACGTCCATGACCCGGCGGAAGATCCGGTCCAGCTCGGGCTGCGGCAGCTCGGCGTCGGTGGCGAAGAACGTGAGCAGCGTGGCCATGTCCGGCTCCAGCATCCCCACCCCCTTCGCGATCCCGGTGATCGTGGCGTCGCCGCAGCGCGCCGTGGCGATCTTGGAGTGGGTGTCCGTCGTCATGATGGCCTCGGCCGCCCGCTCCAGGCCGCGGTCCTCCGGCGGCCAGCTCAGCGAGTCGAGGTGTACGCGGATGTCGTCCATCGGGTACTGCTTGCCGATCACGCCGGTCGAGGCGATCAGCAGCTCGTCCTCCGGCAGCCCGGCGATCTCGGCCGTCCTGCGCCGGACCTCCCGCGCGTTGCGGTCCCCTTCGGCGCCGGTGGCCACATTGGCGTTACGGGCCACGACGACCACGCCGCGTGCCGCCGCGAGCCTGGTCTCGTCCCGGCACAGGACCACACTGGGCCCGGCGAACCGCGACTTGGTGAACACCGCCGCGGAGACGGCGGGCACGGTGGAGATCAGGACGGTGAAGTCGTCGCGGCCGTCGTCGGCGAGTCCGGCCGGAGCCGTGTGGACCAGAAAGCCCTGGGGTGTGGTCACTGCTGATGTCCCTTTTCTCTTCATGAGGTGGCGTACGCGCTCATGGCCGGCCCGGCGGTCGCCCGCTGTTCCGGTGCCACCACTCAGTCAAGCCCGTTCCGTCACATCTTCTATGCGGACAGGGCCGAACGCAGGGGCAGCGCCGAGGCTTTCGGCGTCCTGGAGAAGGCGGAGGTGCTCGTCGGGAAGAACTCGTCCTGGTGCAGCACGGCCTGGAGCGCGTCCTTGAGCTTGACGCCCGGACTGATGCCGATCTGCTCGCGCAGCATCTCCTTGGCCCGGTGGAAGACCTGGATGGCGTCCGCGGGGCGGCCCGCCCCGTAGTACGCCTTCATCAGCCAGACGTAGAGGTCCTCGCGCAGCGGGTCCTGGTCGAGGAGTTCCGTCAGCTGGCCGATCGCCTCGTCGTACCGCTCCATCTCGATGTCGATCTGGGTGCGCAGTTCGACCGCGGCGGCGCGCTCCCGGTCGAGTCCTTCGGCCTGGAGGCGGAGCCGGCCGGAGGCGATATCGGCGAGGGCGGTGCCCTTCCACATGGAGAGGCTGGCGTCGAGCTTCACGACGGCCGCGTCGTACTCGCCGCGTGTGCACAGGGCGCGGACGTCCCGGAGCGCGTCCCGGAAGAGGAACAGATCGATGCGCTCGACGGGGACGTGCAGTTGGTAGCCGAGGTGGTTGGAGGTGAGGACGTCCTTCGGGAGGCCCGCTTCCCGCAGTGCCGCCCGTATCTTCCATGCCGAGGTCTGGAGCTGCCCCGACACGGTGCGCGGTGGCTCGCTGTCCCAGGAGTCCTGGATGATCGCTTCCTTGGTGACGAACTGTCCGGGCCTGAGGGCGAGCGAGGTCAGGAACCTGAGTTGCCTTTGGCCCTGGATCAGGATGGGTACGCTCGCGTTCAGCAAGGTCACAGGACCGAGGAGCTGGACCGTCAATCGCTGCACGGCGCTCATGAAGCTTCCCCCTTCGCGATGATCATTCGACTGTGTATCGACTGACGTAGAAGTTAACGGGACCCTGTCCAACATGAGTTGACGATCAAGCGGCGATGCTACCCGCGTGGATTGAGGTCGTCAACGAGCGTGGATGCGCCCCGGCGTCGACGTCAACATGAGTCGAGAGTACGGTGATCCGCACGAAAGGCGGTGCAACTTTGAACAGCACAGACGGACCGGAGAACGCTCTGGCCGAGAAGCTGGACCACCTGTTCACGAACGTGGTTCCCGCCGGCCGGCTTCCGTACAGCTCGGAGGAGGTGGCGCGCGCCATCACCGCCGATGGCACGCCCATCTCGGGCAGTTACATCTGGCTGCTGCGCAAGGGACAGCGCGACAACCCCACGCTGCGCCATCTCGAAGGACTGGCCAAGTTCTTCGGGGTGCCGCCGGCCTACTTCTTCGACGACCAGGTGACGGCGGCCGTCGACACCGACCTCGAACTGCTCACGGCCCTGCGCGACGCGCAGGTGCAGAAGGTCGCTCTCAGGACGGCCGGCCTTTCGGTCAAGAGCCTCAAGTCGATCGCCGAAGTCATCGAGCGCGTACGCGAGTTGGAGGGGCTGTCGGAAGAACAGCCCCCGAACGGCGTTTAGCTTCCAGGTTTCCCGGCGGCAAATCGAAATTGGTCAATTTCCGCCGAGCAGCGGAAAGGGGAATCCTCGCCGTACGCAATGCGGCCCAGCGCGGAGGGCCTCATTGCCGTGGCCGGAAGTGACCCTAGACCGCCCATGGGCACACGTGTTTGGATCTTTTTTGTGGAGCGTAGGTGGATCCCGCCACCTGCACGCAGGTGGATCCCGCCATCTGCGAGGGTTCCGCGTGGGCATTGATCGACCCAGGGGGGCTGGAGGGCACGTGGAACTTCGGCATGCGTGTACGAGGGGATCTCGGCGATCCCGGATTCCGGTACCGGTTTCCGACGGCATCACGAGATCACGCGTTTTCCGCACGGACGGGTCGAGGTGATCTCCGTGCGATGGCCGGTTCCGTTCGGGCGCCGAGGGAAGAACAGCCGCGACGCTCGCTGCGAGCGGCGGGTACGGGCCCTGGGTCTCCCCGTCGGCACGACACTGTCGATCGAACAGCTCTGCGAGCATGTCGGCCGCATGCGCGGCCGCCCGGTGCGGCTGGTCTCCCTCACGCTCCCCCTGGGGAGCCCGCACGGCCTGTGGGTCTCCACGGAGAGCCGCGAGTACGTCGTCTTCGAGGAGCGGCTCGCTCCCGTGCACCAGCGCCAGGTCATCCTTCACGAGATCGGTCACATCGTCTGCGATCACGCCGCCTCGCCCGCGCTGGCGGCGGAGGATGCCGGGATGCTGCTCCCTTCGCTCAGTCCTGACCTGGTACGACGCGTGCTGGGGCGGGAGCACGGACAGTCCGATGCGGAGATCGAGGCGGAGCTGGTCGGCTCGCTCATCGGCCGCCGTATCGGTGCCTGGACCGCCGGACCGGTGTGGCCGGTGGCGCCGGAGGCCCGGAGGCTCGCCGCGCGTCTGGCGGAACTGGAGCCCCCGGTCGTGCCGGGCCGGGGATGAGCGCCGGTCCGCATCTGGTCTGCGCCGCGCTCGCCCTCGTCGCCTTCGTCGAGAAGGTCCGGGTCCTGCGGGCCGGCTATTCGGCGGTCCGGCTCGCTCTGGCGGAGTACTACTTCCTGCTCCTCGTGATCGGTCTGGTCGCGGTCCCCGCGGTGTGGTCGGAGGCGGGACGCGCCGTCGGCACCGAGAACTTCTCCGGACTCGTCACCCAGACCTGTGTCATTCTCGTGACGGTATGTCAGCAACTCGTGCTGCTCCGAATTTCCCACGAGAGGGTCACGGCCTACCGAAAGGCCATATTCCCGCTGATCGGTCTCGGTGTGACGCTGACGGCCATGACGACGCTGTTCTTCGCCGTTCCCATGCGGCCGGTGGGGCCCGCCGACTTCAGCGCGCAGGCCGCGGCGCAGAACCCGATGTATCTGGCTTTCTACCTCATTGCCTTCACGGTGGGGCAGATCAATATCGGCATCACGTGCCGACGTCATGCGCATATTCCCCCATCGGTCTGGCTGCGCCGGGGACTTGGTCTTCTCGCGATGACCTTGCCTCTCAGTCTCATATATGCCGCATGCGGTGCCGTCGGCATATTCGCGGAACGTATGGGCGTCTCGGCGGAGCGGTGGGAACCGATGGGCCATCTCTCCCTCGTCCTGGTCGGAGTCATGCAGGCCGTGGGCTGGATGCTGCCGGACATCGGCAAGCGCGTCATCGCCGTACGGCAGTGGTCCGAACACCGGCGCGCCTTCCGGGCCTTGGGGCCGCTGCACCGTGCGGTGACGGCACGGGCGCCCGAGGTGGTCATCCCCATGAAGGCCGGCGCGGGTCTGAACGCACGTCTGTACCGGGTGATGATCGAGGTCCGTGACGCCCAGTGGGCGCTGCGGCCCTGGATGGACCCCGCGCTCGCCGGTGCCCTCCGGCGCTGCGGCGCGGACGCCGGGCTGACGGACGACGAGCTGGCCGCCGCCGTCGAGGCGGCGCAGATCCGGGCGGCGATCGAGGCGAAGGACCTCGACAACCTGCCCCCGGAGCCCGTGGTGACCCCCCTCTCGGCGGAGCCGGGCGATCTGGCGGCCGAGCTGGCGTTCCAGCGCAGGCTGGCCCGGTACTTCGCGGACCCCTTAGGGCCTGTCCGGCGGACCAGGGCCGGGGCCACGGCGTCTGGCACTTCCCCGAGCTCTCGGCTTCTTCCCCGAGCTCTCAACTTCGTTCGAGCAGGGGAGACCCCACCTTAGGACGCTTCGGCGCCTTGCGATGCACCGCACCGGACGCCGCGTCCTATCCGGCCCTGGTCCGCCGGACAGGCCCTGGCCGGCGCGGGGTGCCTTGACGGCGTGCGGGTGCGGGCATAGCGTCGCCGGGCTACTGAGCAAGCGCTTAGGAAGGTCGCTCGTGCCGCACACCGAATCGCCCGCAACCGCCCCCGCCTCGGATGCCACAGCCCGTATCGAGGCAGGCCTGACCGCGCCCGGCGCACCCTTCGCCGTCGTCCGCGACGAGCAGGGAACGCTCGTGTACGAGGGCGGGCCCCGCACGCTCCGGGAGTTCGTGGAGGCCACCTGGGCCCTCGGTGACCGGCCGTTCCTGATCGCCGGGGAGCGCAGCTACTCGTACGCGGAATTCTTCGCCGCCGCCTCGTCCCTGGCCCGGCGCCTGGCCGATACGTACGGTCTGCGGCCGGGCGACCGGGCCGTCGTCGCGATGCGCAACCACCCCGAATGGCAGATCGCGTTCTGGGCGACGCAGCTGGCCGGTCTTGTCTCCGTACCCCTCAACGCCTGGTGGACCGAGGACGAGTTCACGTACGCCCTCGACGACTGCGCACCGCGTGTGCTGCTCGTCGACGGGGAGCGGCTGCCCAAGGTGGCCGCCTGGCGGGAGCGCACGGGGGCCCGGGCGGTCGTCTTCCACGCCACGGACCGCGAGGGGCCCGCGGGCGAGGGGATCGAGCGGTACGAGGACCTGCCCGCCCCGGACCCGCTGGCCGCACCGCCCGAGGTGGAGATCCGGCCCGAGGACGACGCCACGATCATCTACACCTCCGGCACCACCGGACGACCCAAGGGCGCCGTGGCCACCCAGCTCGCCCAGATCGGCGCGGCCGTCAACCCGCGCTTCCACGCGGCGGTCTCCGCGCTGGGCCGGGGCATCATTCCGGGCCAGGGCCCCTCGCCCGTCCAGCTGATGACCTTCCCGTTCTTCCACGTCGCAGCCTTCACCAGCTTCTACACGACCATGGCCGCGGGCGGCACGATCGTCCTGATGCGCAAGTGGGACGCCGACGAGGCGCTGCGGCTGATCGGCCGCCACGGGGTCACGCACTACGCGGGCGTCCCGGCCACCGCCCTCCAGCTGCTCGCCGCCGCCGAGCAGGCGGGCGACGGCCTGGAGAGCCTGCTGATGCTGAACACCGGCGGAGCCGCCGCCCCGCCCGACCTGGTCGCCCGGCTCACCGCACGTTACGGGGAGCGGATCGAGCCCCGTAACGGCTACGGGCTGACCGAGACCAGTGGCGGGGTGACGGCGAACTTCGGCGCCGACTACCGGAGCCACCCCGGCAGCGTCGGGCGCCCGACACCCGTCACCGAGGTCCGGATCGCCGGCCCGGCGGGCGAGGCGCCGCCCGACGGCGAGGTCGGTGAGCTGTGGCTGCGCGGTCAGTCGCTGGTCCGCGGCTACTGGCGGGACGAGGCGGCCACCGCCGCGGCGTTCACCGACGGCTGGTTCCGCACGGGGGATCTCGCGGTGCTGCGCGACGGCCGTGTCAGCGTCGTCGACCGGATCAAGGACATGGTGATCCGCGGCGGCGAGAACGTGTACTGCGTCGAGGTCGAGGCCGTGCTGCACGACCACCCCGAGGTCGAGGACGCGGCCGTGCTCGGCGTTCCGCATCCGGTGCTGGGCGAGGAGGTCGCGGCCGTCGTCCGGCTGCGCCCCGGCGCCGGGGCGACGGTCGAGGAGCTGCGGGCGCATGTCGGCCGGAGCCTCGCCGCGTTCAAGGTCCCCGCCCACGTCCTCGTGAGCGAGGAGCCGCTGCCCCGGAACGCGACCGGGAAGATCCTCAAGCGTGAGCTGCGCGGCCCGGTCCGGGCCCATGTGGAGAGGGACTGACCGACTGACGGCAGCGGTCGTCGGGTGCCTCAGGGACGAGTGATCCGCACCCGGTAGGTCTCGTCCGCGTTCTTGGCGAGCACGGATATGCGTATGCCGTTGGTGCGGTCGGTGAACGTCCCGCCCGGCCGGAACGGGGCGTCGGAGAGCTCGGCGTGCACATTCGGCTCCCGGGTGCAGCCGCCGCTGTCCTGGGTGCTGTCGGCGATGGACACCGGTCCCTGGCCGGTGTCCACGTCGGAGCTGACCTTGTAGACCAGCACACCGGGCCGGCAGACTTCCGCGTCGTTGCCATCGGGCGTCCGCACCTCCACGGCGTAGCCCGACTCGGCGCTCAGGGGTATGAAGGCCAGCTTGGTGCCGCCCGCGGTGGCCAGCGGGCCGAGGGTGTGTTCGCTCGTGCCGGACCGGGCCGCGCAGTCGATCTGGTCGTTGTCGAGCCAGCCGAGCTTCCACTTGTGCCAGCCGAGGAAGTCGTTGTTGGCCCCCCAGTCCTCGGACATGATGTCCCAGTGCCCGACGGAGCCCCCGCCCTCCATGGTGTAGAGGTCGGGCAGGCCGAAGATATGGCCGTTCTCGTGCGGCAGGACGCGGTAGCCGGTCTCGTCGTACGAGCCCGAGCCGTCGTCCTGGCGGCTGTAGACGAACGAGGTGTTGGCGAGCGGCACGCCGTCCGCGTACGGGGCGTCCTCGTTGGCGGAGAAGGTCACCGACAGCACGGTGTCCAGCGCCGAGGGGCCGGCGTTGGGGGTGACCAGCACGTTGATCAGGTCGTACGCGGAGAAGTCGACCTTGGGGTCGGCCGTCGCCACGAGGTCCTTCAGGAGGTCGCGGTAGCCCGGCTCGTAGGGCGAGCCGCGCTCGATGCCGTACTCGGCGAACGGCAGCGGCATCCGCAGCCAGCCCTTCACCGGCGCCTCGGGCAGATAGGTGAGCCGCCCGTAGGAGCTGTTGCGGAACCATTCGGAGGTCTGCGGGAAGAATTCCGCGAGGCGTTCCTCCGCGGTCCCCGAGCCCGGGGCGTCCGAGAAGTCGATCATGAGGTTGAGGGCCTTGACCCGGCCCGTGGAGCGCACGTAGCCGGGTGCGGTCGGCATGCCCTCCGACATCTGTACGCCCATGGCCGCGGATATCCGGCACGAGCCGAGCGGGGAGTCCTCGGCGGCCGCGGACGGGCCCGCGGAGGCGCGGCCGGGAGCGGGGAGGTTGCTGCTGGCCGTGGCCATGACCGCGATGCCCAGGGCCGTGGCTCCGACGAGTGCGACAGGGTGGCGGTGTCTGCGTATCCGGTGGCGGGGCTGCTGCATAGAGGCGCCTTCGGGGTCCGCGGCAGTCGGCCGGCTCTGACTGCGCTCTGGCGATCAGCCTGTGCCGGGTGCTGCGGGGTCGCTCGTTGACTGCGCCGATCGGAGGATTCCGCGCTTCCTGTATGTGACTCAGGTCACATAGGTAGGTGAAATACCGGGGACTCCTTCCCCGTTTGTATCTGTGTCCCCGCTAACCGGGGAAGCGGTCCCCGCTTACGCGAGGGAACGCCACATACGAAACGGAAGGGCTGCCGTCGTGAAGACCGTCACTGATACCGATACCTGCGTCGTGCGGCGCCGTGCGTCCCGTCCGCGGGCCGACGCGCTGCGCAACCGGGAGCGGATCGTGACGGCGGCCCGCGAGATGTTCGTCGAGTTCGGACCCGACGTGCCCCTCGACGAGGTCGCGCGCCGGGCGGGCGTCGGCAACGCCACGCTCTACCGGAACTTCCCCGACCGGGCCGCCCTCACCCACGAGGTCGTCCTCGCGGTCACCTCCCGCACCACCGACCGGGCCGAAGAGGCCGTCGCGGCGGAGTCCGACCCGTTCGCCGCGCTCAGCCACTTCGTGCACGCCGCCGCCGACGAGCGGATCGGCGCCCTGTGCCCGCTGCTCTCCGGCAGCTTCGACAAGAACCATCCCGAACTGCTCGCCGAGCGCCGTCGCCTCGAAGAGGCCGTCGAAGGACTCGTGGAGCGCGCCATGACCGCGGGGCGCCTGCGCACCGACATCGCCGTCGGCGACGTACTGGTCGCCCTCTCCCAGCTCACCCGGCCGCTGCCCGGCATCGCCTGCCTGGACATCGACCGGTTCACCCACCGTCATCTGCAGCTGTTCCTGGACGGACTGGAAGCTCCGGCCCGGTCCGTGCTGCCCGGATCGGCGGCGACCCTGGAGGACCTGCGGCGCGGGCACTGACGCCCACGACGACGACCTGAACCACCCGGTGTAACCCACCGCCGAACGAACCCGGACTTCCGGACCCGGTCCCACGACACAGGGCCCCGGCCCCGGTACCGCACGCCCGTTTTCGCCGACATCACGACTCTCGCGCCCCGACGCGCCCTTAGGTGGCTACTCCCATGTCAAAAACAGCCGACGTACGGCTCCCCGATCCCAGTCGCTGGAAAGCACTGGCCTTCATCGCCCTCGCCCAGCTGATGGTCGTGCTCGACGCGACGATCGTGAACATCGCGCTGCCGTCGGCCCAGACGGACCTGGGTATCTCCGAGGGCAACAAGCAGTGGGTCATCACCGCGTACGCGCTCGCCTTCGGCGGGCTGCTCCTCTTCGGCGGACGCCTCGCCGACCTCTGGGGCCGTAAGCGCGTCTTCGTGATCGGTCTCCTCGGCTTCGCCGTGGCCTCCGCCCTCGGTGGCGCCGCGCAGGGCGAGGCGATGATGTTCGCCTCCCGTGCGCTGCAGGGTGTCTTCGGCGCACTGCTCGCACCGGCGGCGCTCTCGCTCCTCGCCGTGATGTTCACCGATGCCAAGGAGCGCGCCAAGGCGTTCGGTATCTACGGTGCGATCGCCGGTGGCGGTGGCGCGGTCGGCCTGATCCTGGGCGGCTTCCTCACCGAGTACCTGAACTGGCGCTGGACGTTCTTCGTCAACATCCCCTTCGCCATCGTCGCCGCCGCGGGTGCCTACTTCGTCATCCGTGAGCCGGTCGGCAGCCGTAACCGTTCGTCGCTCGACATCCCCGGCGTCATCCTGTCCACGCTGGGACTCGTCTCGCTGGTGTACGGCTTCACCCGCGTCGAGTCGTCCGGCTGGACGGACCCCGTGACCGTCGGCCTGTTCGTGGCGTCCGGTCTGCTGCTCATCGCCTTCCTCGTCACCGAGTGGCTGGTGAAGTCGCCGCTGATGCCGCTGCGCGTGCTGGCGGACCGCAACCGCTTCGGGGTCTACCTCTCGCTGGGTCTCGCCGTCATCGCGATGTTCGGGCTCTTCCTGTTCCTGACGTACTACCTCCAGATCGTCAAGGGCTACTCGCCGGTCAAGACCGGCTTCGCGTTCATGCCGATGATCGTGGGCATGATCACCGGGTCCACCCAGATCGGTGCCCGTCTCATGACCCGGGTGCCGCCGCGCTGGCTGATGGGCCCCGGCTTCCTGGCGGCCGCGATCGGCATGCTGCTGCTCACCCAGCTGGAGACCGATTCCAGCTACGCGGGCGTCATCCTCTTCGGCCAGCTGCTGCTCGGCCTGGGTATGGGTACGGCGTTCATGCCGGCAATGTCCCTGGCCACGTACGGCGTCGAGCCGCGTGACGCGGGTGTGGCCTCGGCGATGGTCAACACCTCGCAGCAGGTCGGCGGCGCCATCGGCACCGCGCTGCTGAACACCATCGCGGCCGGCGCCACCACGGCGTACTTCACGGCCCACGCCGCGGGCTCCACGGACCCGAAGCTGCTGCAGTTCCAGGCCATGGTCGCCGGCTTCACCAGCGCGATCTGGTGGGCGGTCGGCATCCTCCTCGCCGCCTCGGCGATCGCGGTGTGGCTGATCAACACGGGACGCCCGGGCGCCGGAACGGACGGCCCGGTCGCCGGGTCCGCCGACGGGGTCCAGGACGACATCAAGATCCCGGTCGTCGCACACTGACGCGGGCGGCGCGCCCGACGTGATCTGCGACATCCGCCCCGGCTCCGTTCATCGGAGCCGGGGCGGACGCGTATCCGGGGTGCTGGGGTGCCGGGGTCCTGGGGGCCCGGTCGGCTCAGCGGAGCCAGGGCAGGTCCGCGCCCGTGTCCTCCGGTTCCAGCCCGGCGGCCATCACCCGCATGATCTCGCCGAGCCCGCGTACCTGCTCGGGCGTGAGCCGGTCGAACATCGCCTGGCGTACGGCGGTGACATGGCCCGGTGCGGAACGGCGGAGCATTGCGAAGCCCTCGTCGGTGAGGACCGCGTTCTGGCCGCGTTTGTCGGAGGGGCAGTCCTCGCGCCGCACCCAGCCGTTCTTCTCCAGCCGGGCGATGGCGTGCGAGAGCCGGGACCGGGTGATCTTGGCGTCCTTGGCCAGCTCGGTCATCCGCATCTGCCGGCGGGGTGCCTGGGCGAGCTGGACGAGCAGGCCGTAATAGATGTGCGGCATGCCGGCATCGCGCTGCAACTGGCGGTCGAGGTGATCCTCCAGGAGCGTGGTGGCGTGGCGGTAGGCGCGCCAGACGCTCTGCTCTTCGTCGGTGAGCCAGCGCGGTTCGCCGGTGGATGCCGTGGTCATGGAGTCCACTCTACGACCCTTTCTTGAAAGTTGAACTAGATAGGTCTAAGGTCTCTGGTACTTGGAACTTGAAGTTTCAATGACGTGATTCGAACGGAAGCGATCCGAACGGATCCGGAGCGCCACGTGATGCAACGGATCCGGAGCAGCAGAGGAATGGGAGTGCCATGACTGTCACCGCGGAGCGCATGCCCGCCCTCTACCTCTCCCACGGGGCGCCCCCGCTCGCCGACGACCCGGTCTGGACCGGCGAACTGGCCGCCTGGTCCGCCACGCTGCCCCGCCCCACCGCGATCCTCATGGTCTCCGCCCACTGGGAGGAGGCCCCGCTCGCCCTCGGCGCCACCGAGACCGTGCCGCTGGTCTACGACTTCTGGGGCTTCCCCGAGCACTATTACCAGGTGCGGTACGCGGCCCCCGGCGCCCCCGAGCTCGCGGAGAACGTCCGCAAGCTGCTGCGCGGCGCCGGTACGCCGGTCCAGGACATCCCGGACCGAGGGCTCGACCACGGTGCGTACGTGCCGCTCGTGGAGATGTTCCCGGGCGCCGACATCCCCGTACTCCAGATCTCCATGCCCACCCTCGACCCGCGGAAGCTGATGGACATCGGGCGCAAGCTCGCCCCGCTGCGTGACGAGGGCGTGCTGATCGTCGGAAGCGGCTTCTTCACCCACAACCTGGCCGCGCTCCGGCATCCGGGCGGCGGCGTCCCCGGCTGGTCGGCGGAGTTCGACGACTGGGGGAACCGGGCGCTCCAGGCGCAGGACATCGATGCCCTGCTGGACTTCGAGCACAAGTCCCCGGCGGGCCGGCTGGCCCACCCGCGTACCGAGCACTTCGCGCCGCTGTTCGTGACGCTGGGTGCGGCCGAGGACGAACTCCAGCAGGGGCGGAGCGTCATCGACGGCTTCTGGATGGGACTGGCCAAGCGCTCGGTGCAGTTCGGCTGAGCGTTTCCGGGGGCCGGGAGTCCGGGAGTCCGGCGGGGCTCAGGACTCCTGGCCCAGCTTTTTCTCGTACCAGGCCACGTCCCAGTAGCGGCCGAACTTCCGGCCCACCTCCGAGTACGTGCCGATGTGGCGGAAGCCGAATGTGTCGTGCAGCCGGGCGGACGGCTCGTTCGGCTGGGCGACACCCGCGTAGGCGCGGTGGATGTCCTCGTCGGCCAGGGCCTCGAACAGAGCCTTGTACAGCAGGGTGCCCAGTCCGCGCCCTCTCGTGTCCGGTGCGCAGTAGACGCTCACCTCGACGGACGTGCCGTACGCCGGCTTGGGCCGGAACGGGCTGCTGGTCGCGTATCCCAGGATCCGGGGAGCGTCCCCGGTGCCCTGAGCAACCAGGAGGCGGTAGGGGCCGTCTTCAGGGTGGGAGCGCAACCACGGGAGGCGCTGCTCGGGAGTGAAGGGGACTGTGTCGAATGTGAGGGCGGTCTCACGGACGTAATGGTTGTAGATGTCGGTGAGAGCCACCACATCCCCCTCCAAGCCCGGCCTGACCTGCACTTCTGTGGGTATCTGCACCATGTGTCCTCCCGTTGGGGCCGACAGGGTACTGCATGATCGCGAAAGTGAATGCGGCCCAGGGGAATTCTGTCCGGATTCCAGTCGTTGTTTCCATCGGATGCAGGGCACCCGAGAGGGTGTCGCGACCTACTCAGCAAGGGAGCACGCATGGCAACCCGTGCCGTCGCCCGTCGTTCGTCCACCACCGGTGGGACAAGCCGGGCGAGCAGTGTTCGCGCCGTGGGCGGGGAAATCGCCGATCGCGACCTGGTCGGCATGTACCTGGAAGAAATCGCCCGTACGCCGCTGCTCGACGCCGCCAAGGAAGTCGAGCTGTCGCAGATCCTCGAGGCGGGCGTCTACGCCCAGCAGATCCTCGACGGCGAGGTGGAGAGCGAAGCCGGCGGAGCGAAGCGTGAGGAGCTGGAGGCGCTCGTTGCCGAAGGCGAACGCGCGAAGGACGTATTCATCCGGTCCAACCTCCGGCTGGTCGTCGCCGTGGCCCGACGCTACCCACGAGCGGGTCTGCCCCTGCTCGACCTGATCCAGGAAGGCAACGCCGGACTGGTGCGCGCGGTCGAGAAGTTCGACTACGCCAAGGGATTCAAGTTCTCCACGTATGCGACGTGGTGGATTCGCCAGGCCATTACCCGCTCCATAGCCGACCAGTCCCGCACGATCCGGCTCCCCGTCCACCTGGTGGAGGAGCTCGGCCGTATCCGACGGGTGCAGCGCGAGTTCAACCGCGAGCACGGGCGCGACCCGGAGCACGCGGAGATCGCCGCCGAGCTGGACACGACCACGGAGCGTGTGGGGAACGTCCTGGACTGGGCCCGTGACCCGGTCAGTCTCAACATGTCCGTGGACGACGAGGGCGACACCCAGTTCGGTGACCTCCTGGAGGACACCTCCGCAGTCTCGCCCGAGACGTCCGTGATGACGCTGCTGCGCAGCGAGGAGCTGGAAGACCTCATCGGCAAGCTCGACAACAGGACCGCGTCGATCATCCGTATGAGGTACGGAATCGAGGACGGCCGCGAGCGGACCCTCACCGAAGTGGGCAAGCAGCACGGCCTCACCCGGGAGCGAATCCGCCAGATCGAGAAGCACGCACTGCTCGAATTGAAGCGAATGGCTCACGACACGGGCTTTGACGCTGCGGCGTGAGCCAATAACCCGTAACCTCACAATCAAGCCGGTTCGCACCGGCACCATGAGCTGAGTCCCGGCGCCCACCCCCCCCGGCGCCGGGGCTCATTCATGTCCGGGCCGTTTCCGCGCTTGTTCCCACGCCTGTTTTCACCGGGCGGGAGCCCGGTTCAGGTCGAGGACGCCCGGGTCAGCCGGCCCCCCAGGTCACTCAGGTACTCCACCAGCTGCGGCGGCCCGTGCGCCGTGAACTCGCAGTCGACGAGCGCCAGCCTCAGCGCCACCCACTCCAGGGAATCCGTCGAGACCGCCCGTAGCCGGCAGCTGTCCTCGCCGGTCGGCTCCGGCGCGCCCAGCGCCGACGGCAGCCGTGCCGCCACGAAGTCCGCCGGGGCCCGGAAGCCGACGTCGATCCGCAGCTCCGCCTGCATCCGGGACATCGACCGGGCGAAGAACTGGGCGGCGTCCCCGTCCTCCCCGGGCAGCTCACGCGGAGTGAAGCGGGCCCCGGTCGCCACCGGCTCACTGACCCGGTCCACCCGGAATGTACGCCAGTCCTCGCGCTCCAGGTCGTACGCGACGAGATACCAGCGGTACCCCGTGCTCACCAGCCGCACCGGTTCCACCAGCCGCTTCGTCTCGGCGCCGTCCCCCGCGCGGTACGCGAACCGCAGCCGCTCCCGCCCGGTGACCGTCGACGCCATCACCGTCAGCGTGCGCGGGTCGATCGTGGCGCCGTCGCCCCGGGTGAGCGGCAGCGTGGCGTTCTGCAGGGACGAGACGCGGTGCCGCAGCCGCGAGGGCAGCACCTGCTCCAGCTTGGCCAGAGCCCGTACGGACGCCTCGTCGACGCCCTCGATGGCGTGCCCGGCCCCCGCTCGCAGCCCGACCGCGATGGCCACCGCCTCCTCGTCGTCGAGCAGCAGGGGCGGCATGGCGGTGCCCGCGACCAGGCGGTAGCCGCCGACCGAGCCGCGCGTCGCCTCGACCGGATAGCCGAGGTCCCGGAGGCGGTCGATGTCGCGGCGGATGGTGCGCGGGCTGACTTCGAGCCGGACGGCCAGTTCGGTGCCCGGCCACTCGCGCGGTGTCTGGAGGAGCGACAGCAGATTCAGCAGTCGTGCCGGGGTATCGGTCATACCTTCAGGATGCCCGCCCATCAGGTCACGAACTGTCCTAATGGCCCTCTAGCTTCTTCCCATGACTTCTTCCGAATCGCTGCCGTCCACGACGGCCGCCGGCATGGCGACCGAGGGCTCGGCGGCCCCGGCGGCCCCGGCCGACCGGCGCCGCTGGTTCGCGCTCGCCATCGTGATGACCGCGGCCTTCATGGACCTGGTCGACGTCACGATCGTCAACATCGCCATCCCGAGCATCAAGCGGGACACCGGCGCCTCGTTCAGCTCGATCCAGTGGATCACCGCCGGGTACGCCCTCGCCTTCGCGGCCGGGCTGATCACGGGCGGCCGGCTCGGCGACATCTACGGCCGCAAGCGGCTCTTCCTCATCGGCATAGGCGGCTTCACCGTCTCCTCCGCCCTCTGCGGCTTCGCGGCCGGCCCGGAGATGCTGGTCGCCTCGCGCATCCTCCAGGGCGGCATGGCGGCGCTGATGGTCCCGCAGGTGCTGTCGATCGTGCACGCCACCTTCCCGGCGCACGAACGCGGGAAGGTCTTCGGCCTCTTCGGTGCGATCGTCGGGCTCGGCGCGGTCTCCGGACCGCTGCTGGGCGCGCTGCTCACCGGCTGGAACCTCTTCGGTCTCGAATGGCGCCCGATCTTCCTGATCAACCTGCCGGTCGGTATCGCGGGCCTGATCCTGGGCAGCAAGTTCATCAGCGAGTCCAAGGCACCCAAGGCGCTCCGCCTCGACCTGGTCGGCGTGGTCCTGGTGACGCTCGGCCTGCTGATGCTGATCTTCCCGCTGACCCGGGGACACGAGCTGGGCTGGCCGGTGTGGGGCCATGTGTCGATGGTGGGCAGTCTCCTGGTGTTCCTGGCGCTGGTCGCGTACGAGCGGCGGAAGACGGCCAAGGACGGTTCGCCGCTCATCGAGTTGTCACTGTTCCGGGTCAGGAGCTTCGCCGCGGGCGTCGCCGTGCAGCTGACCTTCGGCATCGTTCTCGGCATCTTCTTCCTCGTCTGGACGCTCTACATGCAGATGGGCCTGGGCTGGAGCGAGCTGCGGGCGGGCACGACGGGCATCCCCTTCTCGATCGCCGTCTCGGTCGCCGCCGGGCTCTCCGTGCAGAAGCTGGTGCCCCGCTTCGGCCGCAAGGTCCTTCAGGCGGGTGCGCTGCTGATGATCGCCGGACTGCTGCTCTACATCTGGGAGTCCGAGCACTACGGCATGGCCATCACGCCGTGGCAGATGGCACTGCCGCTGGTCGTCATGGGCGTGGGGATGGGGCTGATCGTGGCCCCGCTGACGGACGCGGTGCTCTCCGAGGTGCCCAGGGAGCACTCCGGATCGGCGTCCGGGCTGTTCAACACCGTGCAGCAGATGGGTACGGCCCTGGGGCTCGGTCTCGTGTCGGTGGTCTTCTTCGGGGTGATCGACGACGCGGCGACGCCGCAGGCGGTGGGTCCGGCGTTCGCCGAGGCGTTCCAGCAGTCGCTGTGGTGGGTGGCAGGGGTGCTCGCCGTGATCTTCCTGGCGATGTTCGCCCTGCCGGCCAGGCCGAAGGCCCATGTCGAGGGCTCGGCCGACGAGGGTCCGGCGCCGGAGGGTGACACCGTCAAGGAGCCCGTGCTGACGCACTGAGTGAGAGTTCGTGACGCACGACGGCCCGTGCGCCTCCGATGACGGA